>NZ_JBCOTQ010000056.1:0-13926 GCF_040920445.1 Collinsella aerofaciens
TCCGCATCTGATGGTGTCGACGTCAATGGTATACGGGTGCATCATCGACGTCTTCAATACAGAAGATATCAGTGCGGAGTGTTTTCAAAACCAAGCCCGGTCCCGGCCTGCAGTAACGTTGCTGGCGGTTCTTAGGCATCGCTTGCTAGCGGGGTTCCTTTGCTGAAATGGACTTGGCCGAAAGGGCCGCTGGTCCCAGTCGCTGGTTCGCGCTTTGCGTGAACTCTGCGCTACCGTGGGACAGTTAGGCTTCTGTTGTTGGACCCGCTACATCTTCCCGGCCCAACATCGCCCGTAGCTTCTCGAAGCTTGCCTCGCTCAGGCAGTGCTCCATGTGGCAGCCCTCTTGCGACGCGACCTCAGCCGAAACACCCGCATCCTCCAGCAGCCCCACGAAAAAGCAGTGACGCTTCCACATTTGGCGAGCGACCTCCAGACCACGCTCCGTCAGATGAACGTCGCGCTTGCCCATTTCGACATAGCCGCTGTTCTCCAGCGTCGCCATGGCTTTAGAGACGCTCGCCTTGGTTACGCCGAGGTACTCCGCAACGTCGATCGAGCGCACGATGCCCTGACGTTCCGACAGAACGTAGATCGATTCGAGATAGTCTTCTCCGGATTCACGCAGGGCCATGGGCCGCCTTTCGCGATGATTGCTAGTTAGCCTTTGGATACTTTCCACGGCTAACTTTACCGCAAAAGTTGCCCATGTCTTACTACTTTGTCTAAAAGTTAGCCGTGTTTCACAAAACGTGCGGGACGAAAACAAAATGGGGACGCCCCGCAAGGAGTGTCCCCAGCTGCCGGCAGATAAGGAACGTCCCTAAGTGCCGGGTCGCAGCTACACGAGTCCAAAGTGCTTCGCGGCGTTGTAGATGCCGTCGTCGTCCACGGCGGTCGTTACGTAGGTCGCCGCGGCCTTCACGGTATCCTGCGCATTGCCCATGGCCACGCTCGTGCCCACGGCGGAAAACATCGACAGGTCGTTCTCGCCATCGCCAAAGGCAATCGCCTCGCTCGCGTCGATGCCTAGGCGCTCCAGCGTCGCCGCAACACCCAGGTCCTTACCGCCGTTAGCGGGGATAATGTCGCAGAACAGATCGCACCAGCGCGTAGTGAGCGAATGCGACACCGCGTCGGTCACGATATGCTCGTCGGCAGGGTCCACAAAGGCGCAAAACTGGTAGACCGGCGCGTCAAAGGCGTGCTCAAACGGCTCCTCGTGGTAAACGATTCCCGCGTTGCTGCCGGCCGTCACCACGCGCTCGGACAGGCGGTTCACAAACGAGTTCTCGCCCTGCATACACAGCGAGTCATAGCACCCCTGCGCCACCTGGTCCACAATCACCGCAACGTCGTCCGGATCAATCGGGCAGCTGCGGTAGACGCCCTTGGCATCAAAACAGTGCTGGCCCGAAAGCGTAATGTACGCATCCCAACCAAGATCGAGCAGCCAATCCGGCATCTGGTAGGTCGGACGGCCCGTGGCGATCACGCACGCAATCCCCTGCTCGCGAAAGCTGTCGAGCACCTGCTGCGCCGACGCCGGAATCCGGTGGGTCTTAAAGCTCAGCAGCGTACCGTCGATATCGAAAAACGCGGCTTTGATCATTCTCGCCTACTCCTCGCCCTCGAGCTTTTCGCTTGCCTCGAGCCACGCCATCTCCAGCTCGTCCATGGCAGCGTGAGCCTCGTCGATCTTTGCCTGCTGCTCGCCGAGCGCCGTGTAGTTGGTGGGATCGACTTGGGCCATCGCGGCCTCGGCCTCCTCCACGCGGGCGCGCTGCGTTTCCATCTTGCGCTCGAGCGAGCTCACCTCGCGGCGGAGCTTCTGGCGCTCGGCGTTGGACAGGCCGTTGGGCTGACCGCTCGACTTGGGCTTTTCGGCCGCAGCTACCGCGGCACCGGTGTCGAACGTGCCGGTCTTGGCGCTCGGCGCACCCACGGGCTCGCCCTCGGCGGTGGCGTTGCACAGGCGCAGGTACTGGTCCACGCCGCCGGGCATATGCGTCAGGTGGCCGTCGAGCAGCGCCCACTGCTGGTCGGTCACGCGCTCCATCAAGAAGCGGTCGTGCGTCACCAGGATCAGCGTGCCGGGCCAACCGTCCAGCAGATCCTCGACAATCGCGAGCATGTCGGTATCCAGGTCGTTGCCGGGCTCGTCCAGGATGAGCACATTGGGCTCGTCCAGGATTGTCAGTAGCAGCGACAGGCGACGGCGCTGGCCGCCCGAAAGATCGCCGATGCGACTCCAGAGCTGCTGCGTCGTAAAGCCCAGACGCTCGCAGAGCTTCTCGGGCGAAGTCTCCTTGCCGTCGATGACGTAGTACTTCTTATAGTTGCTGAGCACCTCGCGGATCGTGTCGCCCATGTAGGGCTCGAGCTCCTCGAGCTGCTGCGACAGCACGCCAAAGCGTACCGTCTGGCCAATCTTCACGCGGCCGCGCGTGGGCGCAATTTTACCCTGGATCACGTCAAGCAGTGTGGACTTGCCGGCGCCGTTCTCGCCCAGCAGGCCATAGCGGTCGCCCGCACCAATGAGCCAGGTCACGTCAGAGAGCACCTGCTTGGGCGCGCCATCGGTATCCGCATAGCCAGCGTCCACGTCGACCACATCGATAACCTGCTTGCCCAGGCGGCTCACGGCTAGGCGCTTGAGCTCCAGCTCGTCACGCACGGGAGGCACGTCGGCGATGAGCTCGCGGGCGGCATCCACGCGAAACTTGGGCTTGGTGGAGCGCGCCTGGGCACCGCGGCTCAGCCACGCGAGTTCCTTGCGTGCCATGTTGCGACGACGCTCCTCGGTGACGGCGGCCATGCGGTCGCGCTCCACGCGCTGCAGGATATATGCGGAGTAACCGCCCTCGAAGGGATCGACCTGGCCGTCGTGGACCTCCCACATACTGGTGCAGACCTCGTCCAAGAACCAGCGGTCGTGCGTGACCACGAGCATGGCGCCCTGGCCGCGCTGCCAGCGGGCCTTTAAGTGACGCGCGAGCCAGTTGATGGTGCGCATGTCCAGGTGGTTGGTGGGCTCGTCGAGCATGAGCACGTCATAGTCGCCGATCAGCAGACGCGCGAGGTCCACGCGACGGCGCTGGCCGCCCGAAAGCTCGCCCACCGTGCCCTCCCAGGGCACATCGCTAATAAGGCCGGCCAGAATCTGGCGCGTACGCGGGCTCGAGGCCCACTCGTATTCGGGCGTGTCACCGACGACGGCATGATGCACGGTGTCGGTATCGACCAGGTTATCCTTTTGGCCGAGCAATCCAATCGTCGTGTCGCGGCGGTGCGTCACGCGCCCGTCATCGGGCTCCAGCGTGCCGGCGAGCACGCTCAGCAGCGTCGACTTGCCGTCGCCGTTTTTACCGACAATACCAATGCGGTCACCCTCGCCCACGCCGAGCGTCACGCTATCGAAAATATGCTTGGTGGGAAACTCTAGGCTGACGGAATCGCATCCCAAAAGAATCGCCATGTGCCCTGCTCCTTCGTAGAAATTCAACGTTGTCCATGATAGCAGCGAAAAGGCGGGCCGCACGCGACACAAAAAGGCAGGCCATCTCGCAAAAGAGATGACCCGCCTCTCCAATCAGTCCCGTGGCAACCGTGGCCGCCGCGGGCCTCAAGCATGTCCCGGACTAGGAGAACATGCCGGTGAGGTAATCATTCAGCCGCTTATCCTTGGGCCGTTGGAAAATCTCGTCAGTCTCGTCGTACTCGACCATATCGCCCATGTAGAAGAACGCCGTGCGGTTGGACACACGCGACGCCTGCTCCATGTTGTGCGTCACGATGACGATGGCGCGGTCGGCAACGATCGACGACATGAGGTCCTCGATCGCCAGCGTCGAGATGGGGTCGAGCGCCGAGCAGGGCTCGTCGAACAAGATCACGTCGGGGTTGAGCGCCAGCGTGCGCGCGATGCACAGGCGCTGCTGTTGACCACCCGAAAGCGCATAGGCGCTCTTGTCGAGCTTGTCCTTGACCTCGTCCCACAGCGCCGCGCCGCGCAGACTCTCCTCGACCATGCGGTCGAGCTCGTCACGGTCGGTGATGCCGTGGCGCCTAGGCGCAAACGTGATGTTGTCGCGAATGGACTTGCGGAACGGGTTGGGCTGCTGGAACACCATGCCAATGGAACGGCGCAACTCGTACGTATTCTCGGTCCTGGTGTTCACGTTGCGCCCGCGGTAGTTGATCTCGCCCTCCACGCGGCAGCCGCGAATCTCGCGATTCATCAGGTTGAGGCTACGCAAGAAGGTCGACTTACCGCAGCCCGAAGGCCCGATGAGCGCCGTGATCTCGCCCTTATGAAAGTCGAGCGACGTATCGTGCAGCGCATGGTGGTCGCTATAGTACACGTTGACGTCCTTGGTGGAGAGCACGACCTCGTCGCTCACGGCCTTGCCGCTCACGCGCACGCGCTTCTCGCTCTCCCCCACACTCGACAGGAAGTCCTGGGTCTCGGACGATGCCGCTTCGGTTGCGGGCGTTACATTCATCTCGCTCATTCAGCCGTCATCTTCCTTGCCAGTTGCTTGCCCACGATACGGGCGATTACGTTAAACAGCAGCACGCAAATCATCAGCAGTGCAGCGGTGCCCCAGACGATCTGCTGGGCCTCGGGGCTGCCCTCGCCATAGATCTTGTAGATATGCACGGCGAGCGACTCGCCGGGGCGGAACACGTTCCAGGCGCAGGTAGGGCTCGACAGGTTAAAGCTCAAGAAGTTCAGGCGAACCGGCGAGCTCATGCCCGAGGTAAAGAGCAGCGCCGCGGCCTCGCCAAACACGCGGCCAGCCGAAAGCACGATGCCGGTCACGATAGCGGGCATGGCCTCGGGGATCAGGATGTGCAGCGTGGCCTCCCAGCGGGTGAGGCCCATAGCCAGGCACGCATCGCGCTGGGCCTGCGGCACGTCCTCGAGCGCCTGTTGGATCACGCGCACCAGGATGGGGATGTTGAACATGGTGAGCGCGACAGCGCCGGAGATGATGGAGTACTTCCAGCCCAGCTGCACCGAGAACACCAGAAATCCGAACATGCCGACGACGATGGAAGGCAGCGAGGACAGCGTCTCGATGGCGGTGGAGGCGATGTCGCGGATAGGGCCGTTCGGCGCGTACTCAGCCAGGAAGACCGCTCCGCCCAGGCTGATGGGCACCGAGATGACTAGAGTGATCAGCAGCAGGTAGAACGAGTCGAACAGCTGGTAGAGCACGCCGCCCTGCGTTCCGTTGGCGCGCGACGGCTCCGTGAGAAAGCCCGGCTGGAACAGCGTCGAGATGCCCTCGAACAGGATATAGGCCACCATGGAGACGACGATGAGCATGACGATGGCGACGATCGCCGTCAACACGCCCGTGGCGAAGCGGTCCTGCTTTTGGACACGCCCGAGCCTCGCCTCGTCGATGTGGATACGCGTGCTAGCCACGAGCCTTCGCCCCCTTGCGGCCGATAAGGTGGATGATCAGGATGAAGATGAGGCTCATGCCCATCAGCAGCAGGCCGAGTGCCCACAGAACATCGTCCTGGGCCGAGCCCTCGGCATAGACCGCCATGGACGTGGTGAGCGTGGTGGTGATGGTGGACGCCGGCGACAGCAGCGACGTCGGCATGGCCTCGATGCCGCCGATAACCATGCGCACGGCGAGCGTCTCGCCAAAGGCACGCGTCATGCCAAGGATGACCGCAGTCATGAGCGACGGCATGGCGGACTTGAGCACCACGTGCCAGATGGTCTGCCAGCGGGTGTAGCCCAGCGCGAGCGAGCCCTGACGGTAACTATCGGGCACGGCGCGCAGTCCATCGACCGAAAGCGTGGTCATCGTCGGCAGGATCATGACGGCCAGCACGATGGCGCCGGGCAAGATGCCCAAGCCCGTGCTTACGTGGAAAACGCTCTTCATAAGGCCGACGACCACGTGAAAACCGATCAGACCAAAGACGACCGAAGGAATACCAGTCAAAAGCTCAATAAGCGGCTGAAAGACCTTGGAACCAAACTTAGGCTGGATCTCAACCGCAAAGATGGCAGAGCCGATGGCGATGGGCAGCGCGATGAGCGTGGAGAGCACCATGACCGCAAACGAGGTGACGATCAGGGGCAGGGCGCCGGTGTAGGGCAGGCCGTTTTCGGCTGTGTTGGCCAGGTCCCACTTGGTGCCGGTGAAGAACTCGACGATCGAGACGCCGTCCTTAACGAAAGCCGAGAGGCCCTTTTGGGCGACCATAAAGATGAGCGCGGCAACGACAAGCGTCACGAGCGCTACGCACGCGCCCGTGACGCCCAGGCCCACGTTCTCAAGGTCGCGCTTTGGCAGCTGTTTTGCCATTGCAAACCTTTCCGGGGGCGATTACTTATTTAGCAGAGACCTTGCCGCTGGCGTCCTTGACGACCTTCATGGCAGAGACGGGGATAAAGCCCTGCTCCTCGACGAGCTTGCCCTGGACGTCGTCGGAGAGCATGAACTCCAGGAAGGCCTTGGTAGCCTCGTCTGCGTCCTTTGCGCAGTACATGTGCTCGGTCGCCCAGATCTTGAAGGAGTCGTCGGTGACGTTCTTGCTCTTGGGCTCGACGCCCTCGACCTTGACGGCGTTGAACTTGGAGTCGTCGAAGTGCGAGAAGTCGAGGTAGGAGATGGCGTTGTCGGTGCTGGCTATCTGGGTCTGGACATCGCCGGACTTGTCGAGCTCGGCGTCGCCCTTAAAGTCGACGGTCTCGTCGCCAAAGACAGCAGCCTCGAAGGTGGCGCGGGTACCGGAGCCGGCCTTGCGGTTGAGGACGACGATGGTGGCGTCGTCGCCGCCGACCTCCTTCCAGTTGGTGATCTGGCCGGAGAAGATGCCCTTGAGCTGCTCGAGGGACAGGTCGTCGACCGTCACGTTCTTGGAGACGACGGGACCCATGCCCACGACGGCAACCTCGTGGTCGACGAGGTTCTTGACCTGGTCGGCCTCGAGCTTGGTCTCGGCGAAGACGTCGGAGTTACCGATGGTGACGGTGCCAGCGGCGACGGCGGTCAGACCCTTGCCCGAACCGTTACCCGAACCGGAAATGGAGACGTCGGGGTTGGCGTCCATGAACTTCTCGGCAGCAGCCTCGACGAGAGCTTGGAACGAGGAGGCACCGTCGTAGGTCACCTCGCCGGAGACGGACTCGGCAGCGGCGGCGCTGCCCTTGTCGGCGGCGTTGGAAGCGCCTGCGCCGCCGCAACCAACGAGACCGAGACCGACGATGCTGGCAAGACCACCAGCGAGGCCGAGGAACTGACGACGAGAATAAGCCTGATCGAGCATGATCTTCCTTTCATACATGCGACTCGCGGGCACCCTGCCCGCTTTGCTGTTTGGAAAGATACGGCCTCGATCGGGCGACGACCGCCTTATCTGCGGTTTCTTACGGGCTATTGATAGACCTTTACCGCAAGCTCTGCCCAGCCTTTACAAACGGATAACAATCCAGCGCCGAACATGGCGCACCTTTTACACCAATAAAAACAAAGTTGCGGTGAAATAGTTCCTGCTTGGCCATCAAATGGCCCATTCTAGGAACTATTCCACCGCAACTTAGATTGGGAAACCGCGAGACCTTAAAGCTCTAATTCATTCAAACGGAGGATCGCAACAATATAGATCTTGAGCGCCTGCTTGAGCTGTTCCTCGTTGGCGCACTCGTTGGGGCCGTGCATCTGGCCGCCCCACGAGGGCAGCTCCAGGCCGGTCTCCTCGGGGCCAAACGAGACGGCGCGGGCAAAGTTGCGCGCGTACGTGCCGCCGCCCATGGCAAAGGGTTCAGCATACTTGCCGGTGAACTCGTTATAGGTATCGATAAGCGCCTTCACGGCCGGATCATCGGCAGAGACCGAGAACGGCACCTTCGCGCGACCCAGCTGGCACGTCACGCCGAAACGGCCCACGAGCGGATCGAGCTGCTCGCGGATGGTATCGGCACTCGTGCTGTCGGGGAAGCGCACGTCGATGACCTGCTCGATATGGCCATCCGCCACGCGGATGACGCCAGCGTTGCAGGTAAGCGGGCCAAACGCCGGACTCGTCGCATCGATACCCAGGCCGCGGCCATAGGCGTCCGCATGCACAAAGGCCAAAAACTTGACAAACTCGTGCTCGGCGGGCGTCAACAGGCGCTTGTCACGGGCGCCAAACGCGTCCTCGGCCTCGCGCAGATACGCCACGATCAGGCCGACAGCGTTGATAGTGCCCTCAGGCATCGAGGCATGACCGCCAATGCCGTGGGCAAAAATCTGCGCATGCCCGTTATCGAGTGTCGTGATCTCAAGGCGATCGGCGTTCTCGACCGGCGCCGGCAGCTCATCGGCGGCAATCGCGAGCTCGCAGATGGACTGCGACGGAATGGCATTGCTCGCCTCGGCGCCGCTCCACGACACGATGCGCCCGCCGTCGATCTTGGAGCTCACGAACGTCGCCCCAAACTGGCCCTTCTCGGCATTGCAGACCGGGAACTCGGCATCGGGCGTAAACAAAAAGTCGGGGTCTGCGTGGTTCTCCAGATAATGGTGAACGTCGGACATGCCCACTTCCTCATCGCAGCCCAGCAGCGCGCGGAAAGCATAGCGCGGGGTAATGCCGTGCTTGAGCAGATAAGCGCCGGCGTAGAGCGACAGCACCGCCGGACCCTTGTCGTCAATCACGCCGCGACCGAGCAGCCAGCCCTCGCGGCGCTCCATCGCAAACGGGTCGGTGTTCCAACCGGGGCCAGCGGGAACCACGTCCACGTGGCAGATAGTCGCGAGCTGCTTGTCGCCGCGACCCGGGATATCGGCGATTCCCACATAGCCCCCGTCGTCGCTCGTCTGATAGCCGAGCTTTTGCGCAATGCCGAGCGCGCAATCGAGCGCGTCACGGACCGGGCGGCCAAACGGCGCACCGGGCTCCGCATCGGCAGCAACGGCCACGGACGGATAGCTCACCAGTTGTTCGATATCGGCAACGACATCCTCCCAGACCTCGTCGACATACTCGGCAACGCTCTGCTCCACCTGATTCATGAACGACCTCCTTACCAATGAGCGACGGGTACGCCCGCCCCTCACATTATGTCTATTAGATAGCGAAAAGTTTAGCAAGCTCGGCCACCGAGTGCACCACCGCATCGGCGCCCGCGGCCTCGTGCTCCCCCGGCGCTGCCGCGCCCGAATAGATGCCGATGCACGGCACGCCCATCGCGTGCGCGCCCTCCACATCGTTAAAGCGATCGCCGATCATCACGGCATCGTCGGCCGTCGCGCCGAGCGCCGCCAGGGCATCGCGAACCGAATCGGCCTTGGTCTCGCGTCCCTGCGGCGGATTCATGCCAACCACAGCTTCGAACTGGCAAAGCCCCAGCTCATGAACCATATCGATGCACTTCGCCTCCATGCGAGACGTCGCCACGGCCATACGCTTGCCCTGGGCGGCCAACCCATCCAGCAGCTCGGGGACCCCATCGAACACGGGGTACTCCTCCGGCCCCAGCTCATCAAAAAAGGCGCGGTACTCGTCGGCCACCACAAGCGACTCCTCGCGGGAAAAGCCGTAAAAGTCGTGAAAGCTCTTCCACAGGGGCGGCCCGATCATACGGCGCAGATCACCCATCTGCGCCTCCGAAAACCCGCGCGCAGCCAGCGTCTTGCGCGTCGAGGTCATCACTGCCCGGCCCGTATCTGCCACCGTGCCGTCAAAATCGAACAACACGACCGGCCGTTTGCCTATCTCCAACGCCTCCATCGGCATTCCTCTTCCCCAGTTGACGATTTCCACACCGACACTTCAAACTGTTGACTATTCAACAATTGAACCTAGTAATGTGGAACGACTCTACTATACTTGTCGCACTCTGCTCTCAGAAGGCGGCGCGCAAGCGCCCCAACGAAAGGTGCAATTATGTCTTTTGCCATCATAACCGACTCCACGTCGGACATCTCCCCCGCCCACGCTCAAGAGCTCGGCATTTACGTGATTCCGCTGCATGTGATTATCGAGGGCGAGGACCTGCTCGACCAGGTGCAGATTACCGCCGAGGAATACGTCGCGCGCATGGCCGGCTCCGAGCAACTGCCGCACACCTCGCAGCCGAGCGCCGGCGAGTTCAAGGCACTCTTTGACCGCGTGCTCGCCGACGGCCATGATAGTGCCATCTTTATCTCACTGTGCAGCGAGTGGTCCGCCTGCTATGCCAACGCCAGCCTGACGGCCGAAACGCACGAACTCGACGTGCGCTGCATCGACTCGCGCACCGGCTCGGGTGCCGAGGGCCTGCTGGTGGAGTACGCGCTGGCCATGCGCGAGGACGGCCGCAGCCTGGACGAGACCGAGGCGCAGATCCGCGCGACGCTGCCCGACGCCCACCTGCTGCTGATTCCCCGCACGCTCGAGAACCTCGTTAAGAACGGCCGCGCGCCCAAGCTCGCCGGCCAGCTCACGCAGATGCTCAACATTCGCCTGGCCGTTTCGCCGGAGTGGAAATCGGGCGAGATCAAGGCCATCAAGAAGGGCCGCGGCGCCAAGCGCATCGTCGTCAACACCATGGCCGACTGCCTCGCGTTTTTGGCTGAGCATCCGGGTTCAAGCGTGCGCGTGCTCACGACCGGCGCCGCCGAGGAGCAAGAGCTCGTCAGCCAAGCGCTCGCAGGCCAAGACTATGTAGACGCCGGCACCGGCCCCATCGGCTGCACCATCGCCACCCATGTAGGCATCGACGCCATCGCCATCAGCTACTGCCCCCGCTACCAGCCAACTCACTAGGGACGCCCACATCAGTTGCGGTGGAATAGGGACTGTTTTTGGCTTATTAGCCGCCAATCAATCCCTATTCCACCACAACTTGGAAATCGGCGATCAGCCCAGCGGACCCTGAAACAGCTCCTGATGAGTGCCCATTCTCACCAGCCTAATCATTGGGTTAGTCTTATGGGGAAGATAAAGAACGACCACATCGACCAAGCCATCGGATAGGTGGAAATCGATGTGGCCGTTGTAGTTTCCGCCCGGGTTTGAGAGCTCGTGGGCGCCATACTCCGCCGGAAGTGACCCATGAGCCACAAGCTCTGCAACCGCCGCTTTAAACTCACTTTTTAGCTGCGGATGCATGCGCATCGTTCGTTTGTAGTCCACCTTAAATTGAGCCTCGACTTTAATCTCGAACATCGCTATTCCTCATCGAGGAATGACATAAGCTCATCAGCGTTATTGAATGACGGGCTATCGTCCGGCAAAATCCCCAACTCATGAGCCTCGGCGATCACCATGGCACGCCTCGTCGCCTCGTTGGGCACCTCCGCCCTTCCTACAATCTCAAAAGGAATCTTTCGCTGATTTACAAGCTGCCGAATGGCAAGATTGAGATAGGAATTGAGGCTGAGGCCGACCGAATCCAAGAACTCAGTCGCCTGCTCCTTGAGCCCCTCTTCGATGCGAACCGTCGTAGGCTTAACCGTTGCAGTAGACATACGCGACCTCCTCGCCCTCGTCTTTTGCATCAGTATACCCAATTTAGATGGCAGTCTGATGTTAAATAGCATCAATATGCTCTTCTCATTACTACAACGACAGACACGCTCGCCCTACATCAGCCCACTCAGGGCAATGTCGACGGCTTCGTTGAGGTCGTCGGTGATGTGTACGAGCTCGGGATCGAGCGGGCTGATCATACCGGCATCCATCACCGGGCCGTTGAGCCAGTCGAATAGGCCCCGCCAGTACTCGCTACCTACCAGCACGAGCGGCATGCGCTTAACCTTGTGCGTCTGCACCAGCGTGAGCACCTCGAACATCTCGTCGAGCGTGCCAAAACCACCGGGAAACACGATGGCACCCGAGCTGTATTTGACGAACATGGTCTTGCGCACAAAGAAGTAACGGAAGTCCATGCCGAGGTTCACGTATTTGTTGAGCCCGTGCTCGTGCGGAAGCTCGATACCCAAGCCGACCGACTTGCCGTTGACACTCGCCGCTCCCCTGTTGGCCGCTTCCATGATGCCAGGGCCGCCGCCGGTGATAACCGCCACGCCGCGCTGGGCGATCTTGCGGCCGACCGTGCGCGCCGCCTTGTAGAGCGGATCGGTCTTAGGCGTGCGGGCACTACCGAAGATGGTCACCGCAGGACCAAGCTCAGCAAGCGCGCCAAAGCCATCGACGAACTCGGCCTGAATGCGCAGCACGCGCCAGGGGTCGGCGTGCAACCAGTCGGTCGAATCCTCGGGCGCCAGCAGGTTGGCGTAGGTGTTGTCCTTAGGAATCATGGGGCCGCGCATGACCACGGGGCCACGGCGGTACGTCTCGTCGTAGGCGGGCTCGCCCTCGACGTTCTCATTCTTAATCATGGGTACTCCTATCGAAAACAGAAACGGGCGGGGTCGACGCCATGCGCCAAACACCCGCCCGAACATCAACTATTCGGTATGGTACCCACGATGCGTTATGCGCTTGCAAGGCATCGGTCAGCGGTCGCGCAGACAGTGTTGGCGAACGCGACGACCGATCGCCGCTTGGCCTTTGCCGTTGCACGCGCTCTGCAAGCGCCCACGCCGCTCTTAGTAGTCCACCGCCGCAGGGCTGTTCATCCAGTCGCTCACAAACGCGCCGTAGCGGCCCTCGATAATGGCCTGGCGGGCACGCTGCATAAGGTTGAGCAGGTAGTAGATATTGTGCATCGACAGCAGAATACCGCCGAGCATCTCCTTCTGCGTGACCATGTGGCGGATGAGCGCGCGGCTGTAGCCGCCCGTGCACACCGGGCAGGTGCAGGTGGGGTCGATGGGGCCGTCGTCGTGCGCAAAGCGCGCGTTGCGGAAGTTAAGGCGACCCTCACTGGAAAACGCCGTACCCATGCGGCCGGTGCGCGTCGGCAGCACGCAGTCGAACATGTCGATGCCCACGCCAACGCCGCGCACGAGCGTGGTAGGGTTGCCGACGCCCATGAGGTAGCGCGGCTTGTGCTTAGGCATGTACTCGGAAACCAGCGGCGCCAGCGTCTCGAACATGGTCTCGTGGTCCTCGCCCACCGAGTAGCCGCCGATGCCATAGCCGGGGAAGTCGCCGCACTCCTCCAGGTGGCGCAGCGAGCGCAGGCGCAGGTCCAGATGCATGCCGCCCTGGACGATGCCAAAGAGTGCCTGGTCATCGCGGGTATGCGCCTTATAGCAGCGCTCGGCCCACATGCTCGACAGTTCCACCGCGCGCTCGACGTAGGCGCGTGTGGCAGGATAGCCGGGGCACTGGTCGAGCTGCATGCAGATGTCGGAGCCGAGCTTCATGGCGATTTCCATGTTGTCCTCGGGCGTCCAGAACACGTGGCGGCCGTCGTAGTCGTTGACGATAAAGCGCACGCCCTCGTCGGTGAGCTTGACGGCGTCGTTGTGGCTGAACACCTGGAAGCCGCCCGAATCGGTAAGAATGGGGCCGTGCCAGTTCATAAACTTGTGCAGGCCGCCCAGCTCGGCAATGGTGTCCTCGCCGGGACGCATGGACAGGTGATAGGTGTTGGCAAGCACGATCTGGGCGCCGAGCTGTTTGACGGTCTCGGTAGGAATACCCTTGACGTTTGCCTTGGTGCCCACGGGCATAAAGATTGGCGTCTCGATATCGCCGTGCGGGGTGTGCAGTACGCCGGCACGCGCGTGCGTCGTCGGGTCCTCGGCGATCAGGTCGAATTTAAAAAGGCTCTGGTCCATAAACTGGAACTCCTTGGTTGCGGTTCATACGCAAACCATTATACGGGCAACCCGCAAAGAGCACCGACTCGACAGAAACTAGTGCAAAGGGGTCATAGTCGTTTAAGAACGTCCCCAGCGACTACGTCTGGGATCATTTCCAACAGCCAAGGTAGCGCCGATGCTATGGCACCGACAGACACTATGACCCAATCCGAGGGCACTAAAAAGATAGGAGCCCCCGCTCGTGACC
>NZ_JBCOTQ010000057.1:0-6678 GCF_040920445.1 Collinsella aerofaciens
GTTTTTGGTACTGCCTCTGTTCTTTCGATTTGAACACATGAAGGCGCAACGCCTATCCGTTGGTCTATACGCCCTATACATGTGCCTTATCATGGTCACGCTAAACTCATTCAACCCCATCAGCAACCAGCTCATGTCGATGATTGCCGGGGCGAATCCCGATCCTTCCGTTCTTGGCTTCCTGTGCGCAGGAATTGCCGCGCTGGCAACGGTCGTCCTTGGCGCTGTCAGCTGCGCCATCAGCACCAAGGTCTACCGGGCACGCAACCTATAGGCAAGCGCGGTATCATTGGACATGCGCCATAGATCTGGCGTGGTCTTTTTTGAGGAGGCGCTCAACCCGTGTCGTGGGTCGCAGCAGCATTTGCGTCAGCATTCTTTGCCGGCATCACATCCATCTTGGCCAAATGCGGCATCAAGCAGACCGACTCCGATGTCGCGACGGCCATTCGCACCTGCGTGGTGCTCGTTTTCGCCTGGGCAATGGCGGGCATTTCTGGATCCATTGGAACCATCGGCAGCATCGAACCCAGATCTTGGCTCTTTCTCGTCCTCTCGGGACTCGCTACCGGTGCTTCGTGGATTTGTTACTTTAAGGCGTTGGGCATCGGAGACGTCAATAAGGTCGTACCGGTCGACAAGATGAGCACCGTACTCGCCGCACTGATCGCCATCGTGCTTTTTGGCGAGACGAGCAACCTTGCGGTTAAGCTCGTGGGAACCGCTGCCATCACCCTCGGCACGTTTTTAATGATCGAGAAGAAGCAGTCTGCCGGACCCGAGCAGCAGCAAGACCGGACCTGGCTCGCTTACGCCCTCGGCGCCGCCGTGTTCGCGGCGCTCACGTCCATCCTTGCCAAGGTTGGCATCGAAGGCGTCGAGTCAAACCTGGCCACGGCAATCCGCACCTGCGTGGTACTGGTTATGGCATGGGCGATCGTGGCAGCCAAGGGAAAACTGGATCAGGTCGCGCACGCTGACCGGCGCGAACTCACATTTCTCGCAACATCGGGCATCGCGACCGGAGCATCGTGGCTGCTCTATTACTACGCCATCGCCACAGGCCAGGTGAGCGTCGTGGTGCAGATCGACAAACTATCGATTGTCGTATCGGTACTATTTGCGCGCCTGGCATTCAACGAAAAACTCTCACGACGCAACGCCATCGGTCTCGCCCTCATCGTCCTGGGCACCGCCGCGCTCGCGATTTGGAAATAGCGCGGCCAGCAGCCGCTACATCCTCACACCTGGTTTGGGATGCCTGTACTGACCGTGGGATGCCGTGCGCTTACCGTGCGAGATGGCAAATTTTGGACAACAGTGCAGGCAACGAAGGCAGGCTGCGCACTCCGGCTTTGTCCAGACGGGAAGACCGTCGCGCATCTCAATTGCCACCATGGGACAGCGTTTAGCGCAGAGGCCACAGCCGATGCAACGGCTAGCATCAACGGCAAACTTGCTCGTCTGCTGCATGCGCGGCAGCCCAAACGCGTGATACGCGCACGATGCAAACAGGGGCACGCGATGGCGCATCATGTCGCCCGTGCGCCGCTCCCGCACCGCTTCGATCACAGCATCGATCTGCACCTCGGCCGCCTTGTTGATGTTCTCGACTTTTTTGGAGTCGGACAAATCAAACACGGGCGTCCAGGTATCGGGCATCTTGACGCTCATCGCTGCATCCAACTCGAGTCCACTCTCGTGTAGCAGATCGCGGGCAAACTTGCCCGATTGCCCGGTCGTCGAACCATACGTCGAGACATAGAACGTATACGGGTGCTCGCCGCCCTTTGCGCCGGCAGCAATCGACAGGTCGGCAGTCTTTAAAAACTCGATCATCGGCGTCGGCAAGCCCCAGGCATACACCGGGGCGACAACCCCCAGCTGGCAGGGACCTTCCGTCACAGCAAGGTGAAGGGCCTCGGCATCAAAACACTCAATCGACATAACTTTGTCGTCTGTCGCCGCCGCAATGCGACGGGCTACATGATCGCTGTTCCCCGTCGCGCTAAAGTACAGAATCATCTCGCGCCTCTGGAATTGACTCGTGAAAAACCGTGCTACTTGCGCAGCGGCTTGGGCAGCGGAATGCCGGCGGCGATAACGGCGGCGATGATCATGCAGACGATACCCTTGAGTGGGAAGCACATGAGCAGCAGGCCCACGACCATGACCGGCTGGCGCATGACGGCGCCCATCGTCGATGCCGTGCAGACGGCGACGCAAAAGACCGGATCGGCGCCGGTGAGGATAGCAAGGCCATAGCCCAGGCTCACACCCGAGAAGATAACCGGGAAGAAGTGACCGCCGCGCCAACCAAGGTTGATGAGGGCGGGCGTCAGCATGGCCTTAACAAGACCGGTCGCGATAAGCACGCCGGCGGGGATGGTCAGGTAGGTTTCCATGAGCACGTCGGCCTGGGTCTCGCCGGCAAACATGGTGTAGGGCAGGACCGTGCCGCAGATGGCGAGCGCCAGACCGGCCAGCATGGCTTTGACGACAGGGCGCGCCCCTATTGCATGAGCAAGCGCTTCGCTCGCGTGCTCAGAGACAAAGTACAGCCAGCCGCAGATTGTTCCGATCAGCGACAGAGGGATGAGCCAGATAAGCTCCAGATTGCCCACCACGGCAGCCTCGAACCTCGGCATACCCATGCCGCCGCCCATGAGCTGGCCGAGCAGCAGGTAGGTGCCCAGGCCGCCAGCAATCGCGATGCCGTAAACCACGGTCTTTTGCGCCTTGGGCAGCCTGATGGTGATCTCACCGGATTCGGAATCCTCACCATCGCCGGCACCCTGGCCGTCAGCACTTCCGGCAAGCGGCGCCACAAAGCCAAACACGGGCGCGGTAAAGAGCGCCGTCAGAGCAGCCTGGGTGCCCAGCAGCGTGAGCTCCCTAAACTCGGCGCCAAAGCGACGCATACGGTCGCCGACCCAGCTGCACAGACCTGCGATAACGCCGGTCAGACCGGCCTCCGGTCCAATACTTCCACCAAACAGCAGCGGCAGCAATGCCGCGAGCGAAAGCTTGCCCAGGTTGTCGTACGGGTAGCGCCCGTCTTGCTTAACCTTTGCCATCACCTGGTTGAGGTCATCGGTCTTGGTGCCCGTCATCTTTTCGTACAGGCCAATCACCAGGCCGCCCAGCAGGCAGACAAAAAACGGGTACGGCAAAAAGCCAAACGGGCCGCTGGCGAGTTCGGGCGAAGAGACACCCAGCGCGTGCGGAATCTCGGTCCACAGGCAATCGATACCGTGCTCCATCGCAAAGAAGAACAGCCAGACCGCAGCGCCGGCAAGCGCACCGGTAACAGCAACACTGACTAAAAACAGCGCACGATTTGTGGGTTTGGCAAGCTTATCCATCGGGTCCTCCCGCGGTCAAAGTCGACATAGATACGTTTTATTGTAGAGCGAGTGTGGCCCAGACAAGCCAACCGTCTGCGCCGCAAACGGCACCATTGGGAGTCATAGTGGGGCAGGCTCAAGGCTTATCCGTTGATAATCGAGGCAATCTCGCGCAAATCGTCGGCAAAGTAGATGCCGCGCTGGCGCCTCGGGCTCGAAAGCCCTTTATCAATCATGTGCCCGAGCAGCGCCTTGAGATCGTTGTAGTAACCGTCCAGGTTATACAGGATGCACGGAGCACTCAGGTGCCCCAACGACACCGCAGACATGACCTCGGCAATCTCCTCGAGCGTGCCCGTCCCACCGGGAAAGGCGATGAACGCATCGCCGAGCTCAATCATCTTGGCCTTGCGCCCTGCCATATCACTCGTCACGATAAGGTCGTCGATGCCATCGTGCTGAAACTCGGCCTCGATAAAAAAGATCGGCTCCACACCCGTCACATGACCGCCAGCATCGAGTACGCTATCGGCAAGCGCACCCATCAGGCCCGATTTGGACCCGCCGTATACCAGCGCGTGCCCGTTGGAGCCAATCCAGTTGCCCAGCTCTTGCACCGCAGGCAGAAACGCCGGGTCATTGCC
Source organism: Collinsella aerofaciens (assembly GCF_040920445.1). Lineage (GTDB taxonomy): Bacteria > Actinomycetota > Coriobacteriia > Coriobacteriales > Coriobacteriaceae > Collinsella > Collinsella aerofaciens_BH. The sequence goes on from NZ_JBCOTQ010000057.1 coordinate 3,992, forward strand.
GACGCTGGCGCCCAGATACACGGTGATATTCATATTCAGTCCCCCCAATCGTGACGCGCGGCGCCCGTTCTAGCGCTGGCGTCGACGATATTCGCGCACGCGACGCGACAGGTCGGCGAGCTCGTCGCGATCGAGCTCTTCCAAATGCTCCAGATCGTCCATAAAGCGCGCCATGGTGTCCTTTTGGCGCATCTTGATAAGCGTATTGCAGTAGTTCACCGCCACGCCCGTGATCATGGCGATGTAGAAAATGCTGATAACGCTCAAGACGACGGTAATAGCACGGGCGACCGGTGTTTCGGCCGGAATGTCACCAAAGCCGATGGTCGAGACCGTCTCAAAGCTAAACCACAGGCCATCGCCAAACGTGAGGGTCGTGGGCTCGGACAACCAGACGGCCGTCGAGCACAGCAGGTAAAAGATAAGAAACAGGCCCGTGATGCGCGCAAAGCCAGCCTGTCGCAACACATCGGCAAGCGTCCTCAACTTGTTCATCGCGACCCCTTTTCCCAGACGCCCAATCACATTCGCTCGGTATTGTCCCACGCCTCCCCCGCAAACGGAACTAGTCATCGGGGACGTTCTTAAATGACTAGTCAAACAAGAACGTCCCCGATGACTAGTCGTCAGTGCCGGGCGGGACCGTTTAGCGGTGCAGCTGCCGACTGGGCAGGCTGAGCTGGTATCCTTATGCGGTAATGTCTCGATTCGTTAGGATTGCATGTGAGAGCTTCCGCTGTCCTTCGTTCAGTTATATATCGCACCCTGGCCGTCGCGCTTGCCGCGCTCGCCATACTGAGCACCATCATGCCCGCCCCCATCTATGCCGCCAATACCGATCAGCAAGTCAAGACGGTCCGCGTCGGCTGGCTCGTCAGCAACGAGGGCTTCCAGAACGGCACCCCCGGCGAGCGTCTCTCGGGATGGGGTTACGAGTACCTCCAGACTCTGTCGTACTACACGCCCGGCTGGCAGTACGAATACGTCTCCGGCACCTTCACTGAGCTTATGGACATGCTCGAGGCGGGCGAGATCGACCTCATGCCCAACATCTCCTACTCCGAGGAACGCGCCCAAAAGCTGCTCTTTTCCTCGAACCCCGAGGGCACCGAGCGCTACTACATCTACGCCAGGCCCGACCGTGACGACCTCGCAAAGGGTGACCCTCAAGCACTCCAGGGTCTCACTATCGGCTGCAACCCCGGCGTTATGCAAACCTTCGTTGGCCAGCAGTGGCTCGCCAACGAAGGCATTACCTGTACCTATAAGGAAATCAGCAGTAACGGTGACCTTTTCGATGCGCTGGCAAACGGCGAGGTCGACGCCATCATCATGAACGACACGACCTCGTCGCCCAGCGCCTCCCCCATGTTCTACATTGGTTCGAGCGACTACTACTTTGCCGTCCCCAAAAGTCGCCCCGACCTGATGGACGACATCAATGCCGCCATGACGGCAATCGCCCGCGTCAACCCACGCTATATCGACGAAGTCAAATCTAACTACTCGGCCCAAAACAGCGGTTCATCATCGCTCAACAGCCCCGAACGTTCCTGGCTCAAAGCAAATGACAACACCATCACGCTCGGCTACATTACGGGCAAACTCCCCTACTGTAACGAAGACGAAGACGGCGAAATGGAAGGTTCGCTCGCATCGCTTGCGACGACGCTGCACGATAAATTTGGCATTACGGTCAAAACCGTCGCCTTTGATAGCTACAAGATGATGTCAAAGGCCTTGTCAAAGGGAAGCATAGACGTTGCGCTACCGGTATACCGAGATTACTGGTTTGCCGAGCAAACAGGCGTTGTGCAGTCGATATCGTTGGGGACCATGCCCCTCACCGCCATCCACACCGGCAGCAACCTGAACAAAGACCTTCAGAACATCGCCTGTACCAAATCGTCGTTTGTCAACAAAAATGAACTTGAAAGTCTGTTCCCCACAGCAACCGTAACCGAATACCAATCCGATGATGAAGCGTTCGACGCCCTCAGGAAGGGAACGGCGCACTGCATCGTCGCTCCCAGTTCACGCGTAAAAACCATCGGTGACCGTTACGATCTCGAGGACTGCGAGACGACCGAGCTCCCTGACACCTGTGAGCTCTCGTGCTGGATTTCGCGCGGAAAACCCGAGCTGTTGGGAATCATCAACAAGGGCATCATCAATGCCGGAGAATCGCTCTCCGCAAGCAATTTCTCCTCCACGTCGTACACGGCCCAGGAATCCAACACGCTTCAATTCCTTTATCGCAACCGCACCGCCATTGCCGCTACCCTCATCGGTATGTTGTCGGTCGGCATCGTCCTGCTCATCTGGGCGCTCGTGCGCGCTCGAACCGAGCGCAAAAAAGCCGATGCTGCCAACGCCGCTAAGACGGCATTCCTCACGCGCATGAGCCACGACATCCGCACGCCGCTCAACGGCATCCTAGGCCTTATCGAAATTGAGGAATTGAAGGAAGGCGATATGCAAGTCGCCCGCGAGAGCCGTGCCAAGGCGCGCGTTGCCGCCAATCACCTGCTCTCGCTGATCAACGACATCCTCGAGATGGGAAAAATCGAAGACCGCAAGCTAACACTGGAACATGCGCCTTTTAACCTCAAAGAGCTCTGTGACGATACGCTGGTGCTGTGCAAGCTCCGCGCGTCCAGTAACGGCATCACAATGCAGGACAATAG
>NZ_JBCOTQ010000057.1:6830-13694 GCF_040920445.1 Collinsella aerofaciens
CTCTTTTGCTTTAGCGTTTCGGATACCGGCATTGGCATGGCTCCCGAGTTTTTAAAGCATATCTATGAGCCGTTTGCCCAAGAAGGTGACGATGCGCGCAGCAAGTTCCAAGGAACCGGCATGGGCATGCCAATCGTCAAGTCGCTTATTGAACTGATGGGCGGCACCATCGAAGTCACCAGCGAACTCCATGTGGGCACCACGTTCTACGTGGAAATTCCGCTCGATATCGACAAGAACCCCCGGGCGCGGGCGAATACGGTCGAGAGGGCGCTCGACTGCTCGCTCGCCGACATGAACGTGCTGCTCGCCGAAGACAACGAATTGAATGCCGAGATTGCCCAGACGCTGCTAGAATCCGAGGGCGTCGTGGTCACCCGCGCCGTCAACGGTAACGAAGTCGTCGATCTGTACCTGTCTCATCCCGCCGGCAGCTTCGATGCGATCCTGATGGACATTATGATGCCGGACATGGACGGCTACGAGGCAACCCGCGCGATTCGTCTGAGCGAGAAGGTCGATGCAGCCGATATCCCCATCATCGCGCTCACCGCCAATGCCTTTGCCGAGGACGCCAAGGCGGCACACGACGCCGGCATGAACGCCCACCTGTCCAAACCGCTCGACTTTAACAAGCTCAAAAACATACTCGCCCGCATCAAGAAAAACGGATCCGTTTCGCTATAGTTTGTGCTCAACTACCACGCATGACCAGAAAGGAAGCCAACGATGTTTAGGCCCTTGCGTCGAAAGAAACGCGCCATCACCGACGAGGAAGCGCGCGAACTGCTCGCTGCCTGCAAGCGCGGTGTCTTTGCCGTCAACGGCGACGATGGCTACCCGTACGCCATTCCCGTCAACTACTTCTTCGATGCCGAGCACGACAAGATTTATTTCCATGGCGCCAAGGCTGGCCACAAGGTCGACGCACTCAAGCGCGATGACAAGGTCTGCTTTACCGTTTACGGCAACGAGTGGTACAAGGACGGTGACTGGGCTCCCTACGTTATGAGCACCGTGGTCTTTGGCCGCTGTCGCCTGGCGAACGACACTCCCGCGTTTATCGAAGACAAAGTCCGCCAGCTCGCCCTTAAGTACTACCCTTCCGCCGAGGAAGTCGAAGAGGAAATCGCCAAGGACATTAAGGGCGTCCAGCTCTACGAGATTACGATTGAGCATCTCTGCGGCAAGCAGATTCAGGAAAAGTAAGCCCCTCAGCAGGCCTCATCAATAACAATATGGCCTGGTTCCAACCCACCTTGGAACCAGGCCATATGCTTATAGAGCGTCGGCGGCTATGTGCGCAAGCGCCTCAATGAGCTCCTGCGAGCTCACGGGTTTACTCAGGTGCGCGTTCATGCCCGCCTCACGCGAAAGCCTGCGGTCGTCGGCAAAGGCGTTGGCGCTCACGGCGATAATCGGCGTGGTCGCGGCATCCTCGCGATCGAGTGCTCGAATCTGACGTGTGGCCTCGAGGCCATCGATGCCCGGCATCATGATGTCCATCAACACCACGTCGTACTCGTGCGGCACGCTCGCGGCAAACATCTCGACGGCAGACTCACCATCCCTAGCGTGTGTCACGACGGCACCGGCACGGCTGAGCGTAAACTGCGCGATCTCGGCATTCAGATCGTTATCCTCTACGAGCAAAACGCGCAAGCCCTGGAGTGCATCGCCGTCTCCCGCGTCCACGCGCACAGCCTGAGGAATCTCGGAGCGCTTGCATTTTTCGAACGGCAGGCGGATGGTAAACGTCGTCCCCTGCCCCAAGACGCTCGTAAAGCTCATGGTCCCGCCCATAAGCTCGACCAACTGTTTTGCGATAGGCGCGCCCAGGCCAGTTCCCGATGAAGCGCCTTCCACCTGTTGCCCCTCACGGCAAAACGGCTCGTAGAGGCGCTGTTGGAACTCCTCGCTCATGCCAATACCGTTGTCGGCGATCGTGTATTCATAGACGGGGACGCCATCCGCTGGCTCCACCTCGCGGCACACCAGGCGAACATAGCCGCCCTGGCGGTTGTACTTGACGGCATTGCCGGCAATATTGAGCAACAAGCGCTTGAGGTGCGTCACGCTCACCCGCGCATAGGGATGATTAAGCGTCTGCTGGTCGCAGATAATTGTCACCAGACGCTCCTCGGCCTGGCGCTCCAGAATATCGCGCACCTCGTGGTTGAGGGTCACCAAGTTTGTGGGAATAAGCTCCAGATCGATTTGCCCGCTCTCCAGGCGACTCATATCCAGGGCCTCGTTGGCAAGGTCGAGCAGCAGTCCCGATGCCGTCCAGATCTTTGAGCGGCACTCGGTCTGCTTTTGCAGATCGTCCGCATTGGCATCGCCGACCTCGACCATGCCGCGAATGCCGTTGATGGGCGTGCGCAGGTCGTGGCTCATGCGACGCAAAAACTCCGTCTTTGCCGAGTTGGCAGACGAAGCCTCACGCGCTGCCCTAGCCAGTCTGTCACCATAGTCGCGCTCCTGCTGCAGCAAGTCCGTCAAACGTCGACGATCAGCGCGGCGACGCACCATCACAACAACGGCTATAACACCGCTGTAGAGCACCAGCACGCCAGCAGCAACAGCCGCGACGACCTCAAAGTAGCGCTGTGCCGAGGCATAGGTGTACACGTAGAACCCGCGCGCTTTTCCAAATGTGCCCAAATACCACTCGCCGCTGGCGTTGACCAGTCGGACTTTGCCGGGCAGGCATCGATCCTTAATACCGTCGACAATAAAGACATCCGTTGCAGGCAGATTGAATACGCCCAATATGGTGGGTTCAACGGCATTGGTCGCAACGACTTTGCCATCGCTTTCGATTACGATATTGCCACTGTCGATGGTCTCATAACCACCGAGCAAGCTCTGCAGTTTGAGCGTATTGCTTGCAACTGCCTTCGCGCTCTGATGCCTGACCGCGATAACGATGCCCTCGCCATCTTGTCGGGTCACGCAACCAATGTCTGCAACCGAATCATCCGAAAGCGTAATGCGGGCGGTATAGGACTTAAGCGGATGGGCTGCCACCTCCAGCACGGGTGCTTCCTTGAGATACGTAGCGAGTGACTCATAGCCCACGCCATCCGTCGAGGACTCGGACACCAAATTGCCCGATGCGTCCGTCACGATCAGTGCGCTCACGTTGAACTGGTCGGCATATTGCTCCAGCATGGCGTTATCCACCGAACCGTCGCGCTCCATATCGCGCGCTGTCTCTCCGGCGATCTCCATAACGCGAATCAGGTTTTTGGTCGTATAGGCGCTATTGAATGCATCGTAGGAAAGGCTCTGCGTCGCCACGTAATCGACAACGTCGGCAAAGCGCTGCTCGGCCTGAGCTGCCGTGTAGCCGTAGCTCATCATGCCGGCAGCAACCGAGAGCGCTATCCCCAGCAGGGCGACAAGGAGCCATGCCCCTGTCGAACGATTGCCCCGCTCCTCTACGGCGTGGTCGAGCGCATCGATCATGACAGGCCCTCCATATTCAAAAATGGCGAAGGGTCATCAAAGTACTTTGACACCAGACGTTCCATGGTGCCATCGGCAAGCATTTCTTGGTAGGCACGGGTGAGTTTAACGTCGATGCCGCGCGTATCATTGATATCGAAAGCGGTGCCCAAACCAACCTCTAGCAGCGGCTCATCCAAAATGCGATACGTCACACCATAGTCTTTTTCGTAGGTGAGCAGCGAGGACTCATGCGCGGCGATGGCGTCGACCAGACCTTCGACGAGCGCCGGGTTCAGGTATGAGCGGTCCGAAAAGCAGTAGAGCTCTTTGATCTGCGGAACGTTTTCATTTGTATGATTGAGCAAAATGTCCTCGGGCTTGGTGGTGGACTGGACCGCCACGACCTTATCCTCAAGATCGGCAAGCGTGTAGATATCGCTCTGGGGATCGACCGCGACCACCTGGCGGCTCGCAAGGTACGGGCCGGCCCAACGATACTCGTTTTCGCGACCCGTCATACTAAAGCTGCCCATGACGCAATCGAGCTCGCCGCTCGCCAGTAGCTCGTTCTTCTTTTCCCAATCGATCAGCTGGTACTTTGGCTTGTAACCAATGCGGGCCAAAGCCTCGGTCAATATCTCGACATCCAGGCCAACGATATCGCCGTACTCGTCGGTATACACAAACGGTGGATAGAGGTCGCTGCCGACGTTGAGCGTCTTAAGGTTGTCGTCTTTGGCCTGCGAGGCGTCCAGGCCTTCTAATGCAGACGTCGAGGCCCTGCCATTCGACCCGGAACAGCCGGCTATCGCTACGACAAAGGCACACGCTACCGCAAGCGCAACAAACAACGATATGGCAACCGAGCGACGGGGTCTTTTCATCGAGCTCCAGACGATCCTGTTTACAGACTGAAATGGTTAAAGATAATAGCAAACGAAACCACGCGAGTGCCCAATGGTTACAGACGTTCTACCATGCGGGGCCTTCCAGCCGACTTGGCAGAAGGTCCCGCATGCAGCGCACACCTACCGTGCATTAAAAACGTAGCGGTCCAGGCGGTCGCACGCTTCCCTCACGCGCGAAAGCGGCAGCGCCAGATTCACACGAATGTGGCAGGGCCCGTGGAACGGACGGCCATCTTGGTAGCCAACGCCCACGCGCGCCCCCTCGTCGAGCAACCACTGAATATCGCGGCCATGCTCGCGGCACCACTCGGTGCAGTCCAGAAACACCATGTACGTGCCCTGCGGACGCGAATAGGACACGCCCTCAAAATGCTCGTCCACGTAATTGCAGAAGTACTCGATATTGCCGGCAAGCACCTGATTGAGCTCGTCCACCCACTCATAGCCCTGCGGCTGGTAGGCACCGATAAGCGCATGCATGGAGAGGACATTCATCTCGTTGTAGTGAGTCTTGTTGGACACGGCGCACACGCGGTCACGCAGCGTCCCGTTGTAGACAATGTGGTAGCTGCCGACCAGGCCCGCCAGGTTAAACGTCTTGCTCGGCGCATAGAGGGCGACCGTGCGCATGCGGGCATCCTCGCTCACCGACTGCGTCGGGATATGCTTGTGCCCCGGCAGGATGATATCGGACCAAATCTCGTCCGATATCACCACGCAATCGTGCTGGCGATAGATGTCCATGGCGCGCTCGATCTCGTCGCGCTCCCATACACGGCCGCAGGGATTGTGCGGCGAGCAGAACACCGCAGCATGGATGTGGTTTTGGGCGAGCTTGTGCTCCATGTCCTCAAAGTCCATACGCCACACGCCCTGATCGTCGAGCTTAAGCGGGCTGTGGACAATGTGATAGCCCGCGGCCTCAATGGACTTGGTAAAGCCGATGTAGGTAGGGCTGTGGACCAGCACCGCATCGCCCGGCTGAACATACGCACGCAGCGTCGACACGACACCGCCCAGCACGCCGTTTTCGTAGCCGATATGCTCCGGCGCCAAGCCCTCAACGCCGTTGCGACGGCTCTGCCATTCGATGATGCGGTCGAAGTACTCGGGGCGCGGATTGAAATAGCCAAACATGGGGTGCTGGGCACGCTGAATGATGTGCTCCTGGACCGTGGGCACCGTGGCGAAGTTCATGTCCGCCACCCACATGGGAATGCGATCGAAGCCCTCGTCGGGTGCGTTTGGAGCCATGCCGGGGATCTCACCCCAAGAATCAACGGCGATGGAGTCCATGCCGTGGCGGTCGATAAGCGAGCTAAAGTCGTATTTCATGCTGAGCTCCCGTGCGAAGTGATTGTTTTGGTAGGCGTTATTGTCCACCAGCGTGGGCGGTTTTGGCATGGGGTTTGCTGTTGATTTTGACGGATACGGACGGATGGCGGGTTAGTCCCGCGCGTCGTTGATGGCGGTTACCGTCAACCTGGCTCCGTCGACCGTAAACGATATGTCGAGCCCGGCGTAAGCCAAGTGGTAAACGCGGTTTGGCTCGTGCTTGCTGCCCGCGCGGCGCGGATCTTGGCGAAGGACCTCGACCAGGCCGGGGAGCTTTGTGGGCGGGACCATATCCTGCAGCGTCTGCGGGAACTCGATGTCGAGCTCTTGCCACGGAGCATCCTCAATCCAGCCGCCGGTCGCATCCGGGTGACAGTCCGCAAACGGAATGTAGGGCTTAATGTCGTAGATGGGCGTGCCGTCGCGCAGATCGGCCCCCAGCACATGGATGATGGGGCCATCGTCGGTGAGCTCAACGTGATCGAGCCTTACGCAGGTAAGTCCGATAGGATTGGGGCGAAACGGGCTGCGCGTGGCAAAGACGCCCACGCGCTCGGCTCCGCCCAGACGCGGCGGGCGCACAGTTTTCGACCACTTGGCATTGGTGCCGGACCTGTCCTGCGTCTTGGCATCGGCAGCTATGTCCTTAGCCGTGCCGCCGGGCGTTCCGTTTTCGAAGCGCCACAGCAGCCATAGGTGAGAGAAGGAGTCCAGGCCCTCAACCGCTGCGTTGGAGGCAAATTCCGGCTCAAAGACGATGCGTCCCTGCAGATGAGGCGCCAAAAAGCTGTTGCGCGGAATGCCGAACTTCTGCGGCAGGTCGGTATGTATGTGTGCAATAGGTTCCATGCCGGTCATTGTACGGCATGGAGGCGTGGGGCGTTGCGCGCAATTCTTCGCCGCGGTCCTCCGTCGTGCAACCAACGGTTGCTTGGAAGGGCACCTGCTGCCGCGTATGCTTAAGCCATCAACCAGCAGAAAGGAGCCGCTATGGCCTTTGCAGAAAAGCTCATCGCCGTCCGTCGCGCCCATCACCTTACCCAGGAGCAGCTCGCCGCCAAGCTCTTCGTCACACGCCAAGCCGTCAGCCGTTGGGAGCGTGGCGAGGTCACACCGGGCATCGACATGATGAAGCTCATTGCAGCCGTAACCGGAGAACCCTTGTCTC
>NZ_JBCOTQ010000058.1:0-13434 GCF_040920445.1 Collinsella aerofaciens
GCGTTGACGCCGGCACGGAAGATCTCGGCAAGTACGCCAGCTGCAGCGAGCGCGACGGGAAGCGTGAGCATCCAAAACGACGGCAGCGCGATCTTGTACTGGGGCAGCACCAAAAAGAAGAAGTAGATGAACAGCAGGCTCGGTACGCCGCGGAAAAAATCGGTGAGCACGCGGCAGGCCAGCTGCAGCGGCTTAATATCGCTCGTGCGGCCGAGCATAAGGGCTAAGCCCAGTACCAGCGCGATGGCGCCAGCGGTGAGTGCGACTTTAACGGTGCCCTCAAAGCCGGCAAGTAAGAACTTCCAGGTGGAGAGGTGCGTAAAGAAATACCAATAGTGGACCGAAAGCTGACCGGTCACATAAAAGCGCTGCAGTACCAAGGCGATGAGCGCCGCCACGGCAACCAATGAGATGGCGGTGCCGATGCGAATCTTGGCGCGCATCTTGGGGCCGGGAGCCTCGTAGAGCGCATCGCGCATGGTGAGCGCGGAGGTGGAATGCTTGCTCATCGGAGGATTCTCACCTTCTTATCAATGTAGTTGCCAATGTGGCTCACCACAAAGGCCGTGCCCAGGTAGCCGAGCGCCGAGATAAAGAACGCGGCGACGCCGCCGAGCGAGCGCGTGTTGATGTAGCTCACCACGCCGGTGAGCTCTTGCGGCTTAAGCGGCACCTGGCTGCCGAGCGCGGTGGTGAGCATGACGGCGATAAAGAGGTTGGTCATGGGCAGCACGCTCGAGCGCAGTGCCTGCGGAATCACGATCTTGGCGAGGATACGGCTGAAGCTCATGCCGAGCGAACGTGCGGCTTCGACCTGACCGACGCCGACGGTGTTGATGCCGCTCATAAAGTTCTCGGAGCCAAAGGCCGAGCCCAAAAGGACCGTGGCGACGATAACGCAGGTACGGTAGGGCAGAACAACCTTGAGCGGCGGCAGTGCGTAGACGACGATGATGAGCAGCGCGATGCCGGGGATGTTACGGAAGACCTGAACATACAGGTCGCCAAAGACGCGCAGCGGCTTGAGCGGCGACACGCGCATCACGGTGACGGCGACGGCCAGCACCATGGCGATGGCAAACGACTCAAGCGTCATGCCCCAGGTTGCTAGCAGCGCGTCGATATAGTTCTGGCCATAGAGCGACCAGAGCTCGGAGAGACTCATGCGGACCTCCCGCCGATAAGGAAAGGGGCTCCCGTGTGTACGGAAGCCCCGACAACTCTGTGAGGAAACAGTTTACCGCAATAAAGCGCATCGTGCGTTTCCATATGGTTTCGTTGCGGCCGTTACCAGGCTCGTTGCCTAGGCGCCGATTTCGGGCAGCTCGGGAACATTGGTGTCGCCCGTGCGGTCGCCGATGCAGATCTGCCACAGCTCGGTCCAGGTGCCGTCGTCCGCGATCTTCTTAAGGAAGTCGTTGACAAAGGCGACGCCGTCGGAATCGAGCGGTAGACCGATGCCATAGGGCTCCTTGCTGCCGAAGGGCTTGCCGGCGATCTTGTATTTACCGGGCTCGCGGACCAGGGCGCTCTGCTGCATGTTGTTATCGATGACGTAGGCGTCAACGCGACCCTGCTGGAGGGCCTGACGAGCCTCCTCGTCGGTCTTGAACTCCTGCTGGCTGGCCTTGGGAGCGAACTCCTCCAGGATGGCGGGGCCGTTGGAGCCGGACTGGACGGCGACGTTCTTGTCGGCCAGGTCGTCGACGCTCTTGATGTCGTCGTTGTCGGCGAGCACCAGGATGGCCTGCTGCGTGTAGTAGTAGGGACCGGCAAAGGAGACGAGCTTCTTGCGCTCGTCGGTAATGGTGTAGGTGGCAAAGACAGCGTCGACCTGGCCGTTCTGCAGAACGGACTCGCGCGTGTCCGAGGTCACCTGGGTGATCTCGACCTTGTTCTCGCCCAGGATGTAGTTGGACAGGAGCTGTGCGATACCGGCGTCGAAGCCGCGGGTCTGACCGTCTTTCTCGTTGAGGAGGGAGAAGAGCGTGGAGGTCTGAACGCCACCGATCTTAAAGACGCCGGCGTCCTTGACGGCCGTCGCCCAGGTGCTGGCGGCGATGGCGTCGTCATCGGCCTTGGGGCCGTCGTTGACGAGCTTGTCGAATGCCTTGGCATCGAGCGTGGTGGAAGCCGCGGTATCCTCGGAGCCCTTGGAGGAGCCGGTGGCGGAACCCTTGTCGGCCTCGGCGCTGGTGTCAGAGCAGCCGGCAAGACCAAGGCCGGCGACGGTTGCGAAGGTGGCGGCAACGAAGCCGCGGCGGTCGAGAACGACCTGCTGGGAGAGGTTCTTGCTCATGGGAGAACACCTTTCTCAATAAAATCCCTAGCGGTTGAGTAGAATTATACCCTATCCCGCTCAAATGGGTCAACACGAAATAACTCAGAAACATACTTACCTTATGGGTAATTCTACCTACCAAAAAGGGACAGGTTTATTTTGGCAGGTTTTATCTGGGCAAACGCCGATTATTGTAGTTAAGAAAGCGTTTTGCGGACGGCGTGGTCGCTCGCTGCGGTCGCTATAATGGCGGCAACGCGACGCATATATAAGTAAGGAGACCGCGTATGAACGGCTATTCGTTTTTCGCGCCGACCATGACTTAGAACCACCACAAAGGGGACAGGCACCTTTGTGGTGGTTCTTGCAGATGTGGCGGCCTGCCTCTCTGTTTTGTCTCAATCTGTAACAGGTAGACGAGGAAATGGGTTCTAGCTGTTACAGATCGAGATTATCTCTTCAGGGGGATTCGAATGTCTCGATCTGTAACAGCTGGACGAGGATTTATCCTCTAGATGTTACAGATTGAGATAATCGCGTCGCGAAAATAAAAACCTCCGCAGGGGTGCTTCCCTTGCGGAGGTTATTTACTCGTTGAGTAGCCTTACGGCTTCGGCGGCCATGTTCTCGACCGTCATGCCGTTCTGCGCGAGCAGCTCGTTGGGGTCGTAGCGGTCGGGGAAGCCCTTGGCGATGCCAAAGGTGCGCGTGCGCACAGGCGTGCAGGCCAAGTAGCACGCGACACGCTCGCCCCACCCACCGTCCAAGATGCCGTCCTCGAGGGTGACGACAACGCGATGCTCGGCGGCAAGGCTGTCGAGAAACTTGCGGTCAAGCTCGGTTGCAAAGCGCGGGTTGACGAGCGTGGCCTCGATGCCGTACTCGGCAGCCAAGCGGTTTGCCACGTGCTCGCCCAGTTCAAAGAAGTCGCCAAGCGCAAGCACGGCTACATCGCGGCCCTGACGCGCGACGTCGTAGCGCACGATGCCATAATCGGCGCCCTCGGCGGGCGCCAGATCGGGACGGCTTACCAGGCCGATGCCCGGTACGCGGATTGCCACGGGATGCTCGCGGTGGTCGAGCGACCAGCTCAGCATGGACAGGTATTCTTCCATGCAGGCCGGTGCCAGGTAGCGCATGTTGGGAAGTCCGCCCAGCATGGAAATATCAAAGAACGAGAGGTGCGTCTCGGACGTTGTGCCAAAGACCGAAGCGCCAAACACCAGGATGGTTGCGGGGGCGTCGTTGAGGCACAGGTCGTGCCACAGTTCATCGTAGGCGCGCTGCAAAAACGTGCCGTATGCGCCAAAGACCGGCTTGGCGCCGGCGCTGGCGAGCGCGGTGGCAAAGGTGACGGCGTGCTCTTCGGCAATGCCCACGTCGACAAACTGCTTGCCTGCCGCGGCGCGAAGCTCGGGCGTAAAGCCCATGATATAGGGCGTGGCAGCCGTGATGGCGACAACCTGCGGGTCGTTCGCGATAGCGGCGTTGAGTGCCTCGCCCGTAATATCGGCATAGGTGCGCGGTGCGGGCTCGCTCGGGTGGCCCGGGCAAAGTTTGCGGCCGGTTGCCATATCGAAGGGCCCCACATGATGCCAGTGCTCCGGGTCGCTCTGGGCCGGCTCAAAGCCCTTGCCCTTGGCGGTGGAGACGTGCAGCACGATGGGATGATCGATATCGCGCAGCTCCTGCAGCGTATCGACCAACGCTTGGACGTCGTTGCCGGCGTCCAAATAACGGTAGTCGAGTCCCATCGCGCGGAAAATGTTGCGCTCACAGGTGCCGTTGCTGGTGCGCAGCTCGGCCAGATTGCGATAGAGGCCACCGTGGTTCTCGGCGATGGACTGGTCGTTATCGTTGACGATGATGATCAGGTTGCTGTCGAGTTCGGCGGCATTGTTGAAGCCCTCAAACGCCAAGCCGCCCGAAAGCGAGCCGTCGCCAATGATGGTGATGACGTTGTAGCTGTCGCCCGCCAGATCGCGGGCGTGTGCCAAGCCGCAGCCCAGGCTCACCGATGTGGAGGTATGACCCATGGCGAACAGGTCGTGCTCGGACTCGTCGGGATTGGCAAAGCCAGAGGCCTCGCCATAACGCTCCGGATCGATATAGGTGTACGCGCGCCCGGTCAGCGCCTTGTGTGCGTAGGTCTGGTGCGACACGTCGAAGACAATTTTGTCGGTGGGGGAGTTAAACACGCGGTGGAGCGCGACCGTGAGCTCAACGACGCCCAGGTTGGGGGCAACGTGTCCGCCGACAGCGGCGGAGCTTTCGAGGATGGCGTGGCGAATCTCGTCGCAGAGCTGCGGGAGCTCGGCGCGATTGAGAGCCTTGACGTCCTCGGGCGTTGTCGTTTGCGTAAGCAGCATCGTTGTGGGTTACTCCATGCGAATCGAGCGCCGGCGCTCCCTCGGCCGGCACAATTGCACAGAACAGTCTCGCACATTTTGGCGTTTGATATGTGACGGCGGCGCGGTAATTCGCCAACTGGCGGGGCAAAACGTTTTGTCCGATGCCATACTGGTAGATTCGATGATGTTTTTATTCAATGCGTGCAGGCCGTGGCTTGCCGCCGTGAGCCGCTGGAAGGAGGCAGCATGTCTGATGCCGTTCGTGCCGAGAAAATCGCGCACGAGGTCGACTATGCCGCCCACCAGCTGGCCCAGGCGGGCCGCTTGGACCTGACGCACGAGTTTATCCAGCATGGCGACGTGACGGTCTATGCACATGTGACTTCGGTAGCGCGGGCGAGCCTGTCCTTTGCCGAGCGCTTGGGCCGTGTTGGCATTTCGGTCGACCGTGCCTCGCTGTTGCGCGGAGCCTTGTTACACGATTACTTTCTCTACGATTGGCATGACCCCGATCCGAGCCATCGACTGCACGGATTTCGGCATCCATTTTTTGCCCTGGCACGTGCCGAAGAGGATTTTGAGCTGACGCCGCGCGAACGGAATATTATCGCGCGACATATGTTTCCGCTGGTGCCAGTGCCGCCGACGTGTCGCGAGGCATGGATTGTGTGCCTGGCTGATAAGTGGTGCGCACTGTGCGAGACGGTCGCCGGCCGTCTGCCGCGCAAGGACGAGGCTGACGATGGCATGAGTAAAGCATCGAGCGAAAAGAGGAGAGGGTAGACGGTGGAAACCGCGATTGATATGGCGTTTGGCGGCGCGACGCTTGCCGCCTGTCCACTCTCGGCACTGGTACTCTCGTTTGCCTTTTACGGTTTTTCGGCTGGGCATGGGAGTCGACAGTATGCGCCATGCTTAACCAAGGACGCTTCGCCAACAGCGGATTCTTGCTGGGGCCGTGTTGTCCTATCTATGGTGTGGGCGGCATAGCCTGCTGGCTTTTGCTGCGCGGGATTCCGGATGCCTCGGGCCAGTTTGTCGCGGCGGCGCTTGTATGCAGCGTAATCGAGTACAGTGTGGGCCTCCTATTGGAAAAGACAACAGGCGCTCGCTTTTGGGATTACTCGCACCTGCCGTTTAATTTGCATGGACGCATCTGTCTGTACTGGGCCTGCGCGTTTGGCCTGGGTGCGCTGTGCATTTGCCGTTTAGTGGAGCCGGCATTGCTGGGGCTGCTCGGCCATCTGCCGGTGCTGATTGTGCGGCTGGCGGCCTTTATCGTCGCGGTCGCGATGATGGTCGATGCGGTGTGCTCTTTGGCCAGCTGGCGCCGTTTGTCCGATCAGCTGGAGCGTGTGCGCGCCGACCTTGCCGACCGCATCAACGAGTCGCTTGCCGACGCGTCTGACTCCATGCTCGAACGTATTCCCGATTCGGCGATCGACTCGGTGGCGCAGACGCATATCCGCAGCCGTGCCGTTAACGCGTGGCTGGCCGAGCTGGGCGACGCGACGCTCGATGCCCTGCGCGAGAAGGCTTCGATGCCGACGTTTATCTCGGATGGTGCTCGCGGCCTGGCGCTCGCTGCCCGCCGCGTGGCCGATGCCGCGCCGAGCATGCCACGTCCGTCGCTCAGCCGTCGCCTTGCCGGTAAGCGCATGAGCCGTCCGGTACCGAGCGTGTCACTCAGTCGTCGTGACCTGCGCTTCTTCAATGCCTTCCCGCGTCTGCGCATCAATCGCTACGAAGGTGTCATTCGAGCAACTAATCTCCGCGACCGCGCCCACGAGCTGTTTCGGCGCTAGCCGGGATGGGCGCGCTCACGGCTCCCTTGCTCGCGTATTTCCCGTTCGTTTCGCGTCCGTTGCCGCGCCGTTTCCAAGATTGCGGCGCCGTTGGAGACGGCAAGATCTGGGTCGAGCCGGTCGAGGAAGTTATCCGCATCCGTACCGGCGAACACGGCCCTTCTGCGGTGTAGGACAATCTTTCGCCTGACGGGCGTGCCTCTCTTGGGGCGCGCCCGTTCTCGTCTACAATATCGTGCAGACGAAGGAGAGGCATGCCCATGATCAAGATGTTTGCGAGTGACTTAGACGGAACGCTGTTGAATGCCCTGCACGAGGCAGACGGGACCATTCGCCGTGCCATTCGCGAGCTGACCGAGGCCGGCCTGCATGTGGTTCCCGCGACCGGACGCTCGACGCTGCCGATCGGCGAGCATGGCTTCACAGGTCTGGCACTCGACGCCTGCTGCTCCAACGGATCCATCGTGCGTGACAGCCATGGTGAGGTGCTCAAGACCTGGACCATCGACCCGCAGGTTACCGAGGAGCTGCTCAAGGCGTTCCCGGACATTTGCTTCGACTGCTCCACGCCTGACGGCATGTTCTCGAGCGGCTCGTTCGAGATGCACCAGGCGGGTTTTAAGAAGGACAGCCCCATCAAGCGCATCGTGATGCGTGGCATGCGTGCACGTGGCGGGTATCACGAGGAACAGTATTTCGACCAGTCGATCGGTGACATCCTGCGTCATGACGTGTGCAAAATCAACTGCCGCGTGACCTCGCCCGAGCTGGAGCGCGACCTTAAAGCGTATCTTGCCGAGCGCTCGGACCGCGTGGTCAACGCGCCGTTTGATCCGGTGATGTTCGAGATCACGGACGTGGCGTGCAACAAGGGCGAGAGCGTGGCCTGGCTGGCGGGCTACTACGGTATTGCCGAGGACGAGGTCGCGGTTTACGGCGACGACGGTAACGACATTGCCATGCTCAAGCGTTTCCGCCACAGCTACGCGACCAAAAACGGTAGTGATGCAGCTAAGGCCGCCGCGAGCGCGACTATCGGCAGCTGCATGGTCCACGCCGTTCCCAAACACATGCTCGCCACCATGCACAAGCAAAACTCCCGCACCGTCATCGAATAATGTGACAGAGGGACTGCCCCTTTGTCACATTCCAATTATTGCCTTTACGTGTTGATGCACACGGTGTGCAATAATACTCACACTGTGCAATAGCGCACAGGCTGAGTAACAAGGAGGACGCTTGTCCCAGCTCGAGAAATGCGATCGCCGGTCCCTTCGCTCGCAGCGTGCCCTTCGCCAGGCGCTTGCCAGCGAGCTTGCCGAAAGCGGCGACCTTTCGCGCATTAACGTCGCGTCGCTCACCGAGTGTGCCGGTCTTACGCGCCGTACGTTCTATTCGCACTACCGCGATATTCCCGACTTTATCAACCAGATTGAGGACGGCCTGTTGGCTGAGATTCGTGAGCGCGTGGAGCTCATCACCGCAGCTCAGCTGCCCGATCTTTACCGTAACATCGACGAGCTCGAACCGGCGCCCGGCTCAGTTGAGCTGCTGCGCTATCTTGCGGCAAATCGCGATCTTATTGGTGCCCTGCTAGGCCCTGGCGGCGACCCCGCCTTCATTAAAAAGATTATCGATACCGCGCGTGAGGCCGTGGTGCCTCGTGCACAGACGGGCATTTTGGGCCTGGCGCTGGGCACGTTCTTTGACTACTACGTCACCTACGTCGTGAGTGCCGAGGTCGGCATGATTCAGCGCTGGTTTGAGCGCGGGCTCACTGAATCGCCCGAGGCCATGGCGCGCATTATGACGGTGCTCGCTTTTGTGCGCCCTGGTGACCTGTATGGCCAACCCATCGATATCAACGTGCCGGAATACGGCATGAAGCTATTGAACTTGCAGCTCGAGGACGTGGCCGACACCGCCGCAACCGTCGAGTCCAACAACTAAGAGGAGAGACAATGAGCAAACTCGTCGAGGGCATTAAGGACCGTATGGTCGCTGCCGCGCGTGAGGCCGCGCCCGCCGTGGTGGATGCCGCGCAGAAGGCCGCGACCGCAGCTGCCGAGAAAGTTGCTGAGGCAGTTGCCGATGCCAAGAACGCGGCAGGGGAGACGTCCGTCGCCAGCGAGCCCGCCACCGCCGCCGAGCCCTTAGCCGCCGCCCAGGCCCCCGAAGGCGCGATCTTCAACCCTGAGAACGCTCGTGGCAACATGCACCTGGGCATCGACGTAGGCTCCACCACCGTCAAGCTTGCCGTGCTCAATGACGACAACCAGATTGTCTACGCCAAGTACCAGCGTCACCACACCGACGTCCGCGCCTGCGCCCGCGACCTGTTCGAGGGTGCTGCGACCGTGCTGCCGACGGCCCAAATGACCTGCGCCATCACCGGCTCGGGCGGCCTGCTGCTGTCCCAGTGGCTCGACCTGGAATTTGTCCAGGAGGTCATCGCCAGCAAGCGTGCCGTCGAGACTCTCATCCCGGCCACCGATGTCGCCATCGAGCTGGGCGGCGAGGACGCCAAGATCATCTACTTCGACAACGGCATCGAGCAGCGCATGAACGGCACCTGCGCCGGCGGCACGGGCGCGTTCATCGATCAGATGGCCACTCTGCTGCACACCGACGCGAGCGGCCTTAACGAACTCGCGGCCAACGCCACCACCATCTATCCCATCGCCAGCCGTTGCGGCGTCTTTGCCAAGACCGACGTCCAGCCGCTGCTCAACGAGGGCGCCCGCCCCGAGGACGTGGCTGCCTCCATCTTCCAGGCTGTCGTGACCCAGACCATCTCGGGCCTGGCGTGCGGCCGTCCCATCCGCGGGAACGTCGCCTTCCTGGGCGGCCCGCTGCAGTATCTCTCCGAGCTGCGCCACCGCTTCTACCTCACGCTCAATCTGGACGAGGAGCACCGCATTGTGCCCCAAAACGCCCACCTGTTTGTGGCGAGCGGCGCCGCCATGGCGCACGAGTCCAACAAGCTCAGCACGTTCCCGCAGCTCATCGAGGCTATCGATGCTCTGGGTGACACACAGGGTGCCGAGGTCGAGCGTCTGGACCCGCTCTTTGCCACCGACGGGGACTTTGCCGAGTTCAAGGGCCGCCACGACACCGAGGTCGTCCCCAAGGGCAAGCTCGAAGGCTACACCGGCCGCGTGTTCATTGGCATCGACGCCGGTTCCACCACCATGAAGGCCGCGCTCGTGGGCGAGGACGGCCAGCTGCTGCACACCTGGTACGGCAACAACAACGGTGACATCCTGGGCACGGCCAAGGTCATCATGGCCGATTTCTACAACCACATCCCCGCCGGCTGCACCATCGGCCACGTGACCACCACGGGCTACGGCGAGGCGCTGCTCATCGAGGCTCTCAAGGCCGACTCGGGCGAGATCGAGACCGTTGCGCACCTGCGCGGCGCCAAGGCGTTCCTGCCCGGCGTCGAGTTTATCCTGGACATCGGCGGCCAGGATATGAAGTGCCTGCGCGTCAAGGACGGCGTGATTGAGCACATCATGCTCAACGAGGCCTGCTCGTCGGGCTGCGGCAGCTTTATCGAGAGCTTCGCCGTCTCTATGAACATGGACGTGCGCGCGTTCGCCGATGCCGCCATCCATGCCAAGGCCCCCGTCGACCTGGGCAGCCGCTGTACGGTCTTTATGAACTCGCGCGTCAAGCAGGCGCAAAAGGAAGGCGCCACGGTGGGCGACATCGCGGCCGGCCTGTCCTATTCCGTCATCAAGAATGCCCTGTTCAAGGTCATTAAGCTGCGCGATCCCAAGGAGATCGGCAGCCAGGTAATCGTTCAGGGCGGCACCTTTATGTCCGATGCCACGCTGCGCGCGTTTGAGCAGCTTACCGGCGTTCACGCCGTGCGTCCCGACATCGCCGGCTGCATGGGCGCCTACGGTGCGGCCCTGCTCGCCCGCGATCGCGCCGGCGCCGACGGCACCTCGACCATTCTTTCTGCAGAGGACATCGCGCACCTCACCGTGACGCAAAAGCATGTCCGCTGCGGCCGTTGCTCCAACAACTGCCAGCTTACCGTCAACGACTTTGGCGGCGGCAGGCGCTTTATCACCGGCAACCGCTGCGAGAAGGGCGCCGGCCACAAGAAGCAGAAGACCGAGGCCCCCAACCTCTTCAAAAAGAAAAATGAGCTGCTCTTTAACCGCGAGGTCCTGAGCCCCGACGAGGCCCCGCGCGGCACCGTCGGCATCCCGCGCGCGCTCAACATGTACGAGAACTACCCCTTCTGGCATGCATTCTTTACGCGCCTGGGCTTTAGCGTGCAGCTGTCCGACCAGTCGAGCAAGAAGACCTACCAGGCGGGCATCGAGTCCATGCCGTCCGAGAGCGTGTGCTACCCGGCCAAGATGAGCCACGGCCACGTGATGAACCTCATCGACCGCGACGTCGACTTTATCTGGATGCCGTGCGTGCGCTGGGAGCGCAAGGAGGATCCGACGGCTGGCAACTGCTATAACTGCCCCATCGTCATGAGTTACCCCACGGCGCTGGCGCTCAATATCGACGAGATTCGCGAGCAGAACATCGAGTTCCTGTACCCGTTTGTGCCCTATCACGACAAGACCGAGCTCAAGCGCCGCCTGTACCAGGTGCTCGCCGTCGACCGCGTGGCCGATGCGCAAGCCGGTCGTGGTCGCGTGTGCGGTCCCAAGATCACGCGCTCCGAAGTCGATGCCGCTGTCAACGCTGCCTTTGAGGCCGATGCGCGCTTCCACGAAGACATCCAGACCATGGGCGAGGAGGCCCTTAAGTGGGTCGAGGACCACGGCGGTCACGGCATCGTGCTCGCCGGTCGTCCCTACCATAACGACCCCGAGATCAACCATGCCCTGCCCGAGCTTATCTCGAGCTTTGGCTTTGCGGTCTTTACCGAGGACTCGCTCGCGCATCTGGTAAAGCCCGAGCGTCCGATTCGCGTCGTTGACCAGTGGATGTACCACAGCCGCCTGTACGCCGTCGCCCGTTTTGTGACGATGCGCAACGACCTGGACCTGATCCAGCTCAACTCCTTCGGCTGCGGTCTCGACGCCCTGACTACCGATCAGGTGCAGGAAATCCTGGAGGCCAGCGGCAAGATCTACACCGTGCTCAAGATTGACGAGGTGTCCAATCTGGGCGCCGCGCGCATCCGCATCCGTTCGCTCATGGCGGCGCTCAAGGACCAGGAGGCCGAGCGCCTGGCCGTGGCCACGGCCGCGGGCGAGGCCTACGAGCAGGGCGACGCTGCGCCGGTGGCGCCTTCCACGGATGCCCCCGCGTTCGCGAGCCGTAAGTACACGTTCGAGGCGCAGCGCGAGAGTGCTTCGACCGCGTGGCCAAAGGTGCCCTTTACAGAGCAGATGCGCGACGAGGGCTATACCATCCTGTGCCCGCAGATGGCGCCGATTCACTTTGACCTGGTCAAAGAGGTGTTCCGCGGTGCCGGCTACAACCTGGAGCTGCTGCCCTCGACCGACCACGACGCCGTCGAGGCCGGCCTGCGCTATGTGAACAACGACATCTGCTATCCGTCGATTCTGGTGACGGGCCAGATTATGGAGGCCATCGAGAGCGGTCGGTACGACCTGTCCAAGACGGCCGTGGTTATCAGCCAGACCGGCGGCGGCTGCCGTGCCACCAACTACATCGCACTCATCCGCAAGGCGCTGCGCGAGAGCGGCCACCCCGAGATTCCGGTGATCTCGCTTTCGGCCGTGGCGCTCGGCGAGGACAACCCTGGCTTTAAGATTACGCCGGCGCTGCTCAAACAGGCGGTCTACGCGGTGCTCTTTGGCGACGTGATGATGCAGATGCTCTATCGCTGCCGCCCGTACGAGGCCACGCCCGGTGCCGCCAATGCGCTCTACGAGGAGTACATGGCGCGCGCCCGCAAGCTGGCGCCCAAGTTCAACCGCCACAACTACACCAAGCTTGCGCGTGAGGCCATCCACGCGTTCGACACCATGCCGCTCGTGGGCGAGAGCACCAAGCCGCGCGTGGGCGTGGTCGGCGAGATCCTGGTCAAGTTCCATCCCACGGCCAACAACCACGTGGTCGACGTGATCGAGCGCGAGGGCTGCGAGGCCGTAGTACCGGGCCTGCTCGACTTCTTCCTGTACTCCATGAGCAACGCCGAGCTACAGAAGGACGAGCTGGGAAGCTCTGCTACCACGCGCGCTGGTATGCAGGCGCTCATCAAGCTCGTGGACTGGATGCGCACGCCGGTGGAGGAGATGCTCGAAAAGTCCGAGCGCTTTGAGGCGCCCGAGCGCATCGGCACCATGGCCGACAAGGCCCGCACGGTGCTTTCGGTGTGCAACAACATGGGCGAGGGCTGGCTGCTCACGGCCGAGATGCTCGACCTGATCGACCATGGCGCGCCCAACATTATCTGCACGCAGCCCTTCGCATGCCTACCCAATCACGTGGTGGGCAAAGCCGTGATCAAGGAGCTGCGCCGTCAACATCCCGAGAGCAACATCGTCGCGGTGGACTACGACCCCGGCGCGTCTGAGGTCAACCAGCTCAACCGTATTAAGCTTATGATCAGCGTGGCGAAGGAGAATATGCGCGCCGGCAAGGGCTTTAAGCTCGAGAAGGTGGCGCCGCTCGCGATGGACGAGGTCACCGGACAGATGCGTGCCCATGACGGCTGCGTGAGCTGCGGACCGGCCAGCGAGGAGACCGTGGCGTCGGTCGCCAAGCGTCTGGGACGCGGCATTAAGAAGTAGCTGGCCTGCTATGGGCTAGATATGAGACAAACGGGTGGTAGCCGTACCGGCTACCACCCGTTTTTGCTGGACATATGTTGCGTAAACGCCCCAACTATCACCCCTTGCGAACTTAAATATCGGAAGTATGCGGCAAAATCTGAATAGGTCGAGCATACCGGATATGTACAAGCCCTGTACCTGCACTGATAATTGTTCTCGGGGGAAGCGGGCACTGCGGGGCGCGGCAACGGCGCGCGATTTCCGCGTCGCAG
>NZ_JBCOTQ010000059.1:0-12686 GCF_040920445.1 Collinsella aerofaciens
GTATCGACGTGATGCTGGCCGGCGTCTCGGACGATGATGAGGTCCGTGCCCGCGACATTCGTGTTGATGACGAGGGCCGTCCGGTCTTTACGCTCGATTTTGGCCAGGGCGAGACGATCGATACCATGCTTGCCATCCCCGGCGTGCAGTCCGTCCCAAATGCCGTTAAGGCCGCCGCGGTTGCCTATCGCCTGGGCCTGACGCCCGAGCAGATCGATGCTGCCTTTAGGGGCCTCACGATCACCGGTCACCGCCAGGAGATCAAGCGCGCCAAGAGCGGTGCCCGCGTCATCGACGATTCCTATAACGCCAGTGCCGAATCCATGGCTGCTGGCCTCGATCTACTGTGCTCGCTTTCGTGCACGGGGTCTCGCATGGCGATCCTGGGCGAGATGGGCGAGATGGGCGATGAGGCTCCTCGCATGCATGAGCTCGTGGGCGCCTATGCCGCCGCCAAGAAGCTCGACATGCTGGCGTGCGTGGGTGGTGAGCTGGCCCAGCTTATGGCCGATGCCGCGCGCATGATGGGCATGGACGAGGACCGCATCCAGGTGTTCTCCGATTATCAGCAGGTGCTCGACCGCATGGGCGGCGCGCTTGAAAAACATGATGTTGTACTGGTCAAGGGTTCCCGCTTTGTTGAGCTCGACCGCTTTGTGGAAGGTGTGTGCTAGCCCATGTTCGGCAATCCCTCGTATCCAACGTATCAGGCTTTTTTGGGGCTTGGCATCGCCGCTGCCATTGCGCTGCTGCTCATGCCGTGGTGGATCAAGCTGCTCAAGGTCGAGGGTATCGGCCAGCAGGTTCGTGCCGACGGCCCCAAGCGTCATTTGGTTAAGCAGGGAACGCCCACCATGGGTGGCGTTGTCATTCTCGTCGCGATTTCGCTGACCTGCCTGCTGATGGGCAAGCTCACCACCGAGCTCGTGCTCGTGCTGCTCGCCACGCTGGCGACCGGCGTGCTGGGCCTGATCGACGACCTGACCTCCGTTACGCATGGGCGCTCGCTCGGTCTGACGCCTCATGCCAAGATGATCGGCCTAACCATTATCTGTGTCACCTTTACGGTACTTGCCGTTAACTGGTGCGGCGTCGCCCCCGAGATTCGTTTTCCCGGCGGCCTGACGATTGACCTTGGCGTGCTTTCGACCACCATCTGCGGCCTTTCGTTCCCGTGGTTCTACATTGTTTTTTGCTGGCTGATGATCGCCGGTCTTTCTAATGCCGTGAACCTGACCGATGGCCTTGACGGTCTTGCCGGCGGCACCTCCATGATTGCCATGCTCGCCATGGCTGCCATGGCGTTTTTGCACGGAGACGTGAACCTGTCCATCTTCTGCACCGCGTGTGCCGGTGCCTGCTTGGGCTTTCTGTGGTTCAACTGCTATCCGGCGAGCATCTTTATGGGCGATACCGGCTCGCTTGCCCTGGGCGCCGCGTTTGCCTGCACGTCCATCATGACCAACACCGAGGTCGTCTCCCTCATCATCGGCGGCCTGTTTATCGTTGAGACCCTGTCGGTCATGATTCAGGTTGTCTACTTCCACTTTACGCACAAGCGCGTCTTCCTTATGGCGCCCATCCATCATCATTTCGAAAAGAAGGGCTGGGCCGAGACCAAGGTCGTCATCCGTTTTTGGATTATCGCTGCGGCCTTTGGTGCCGTTGGCCTTGCCCTGTTCTTCCAGTTGGGATAGTGGTCTTTCATGTCTCTTGCTGATGTCTTTAGCCTGCTCGTTTTGGGTCAGGGCAAATCCGGTCTCGATGTCGCCCGCTGGGCGCTGGCACATCCCGAGCGCGTAAGTGCCGTTACCGTGTATGGCGGTGGCACCTCTGAGCCCAATGACGCCACGCGTGCGCTCGAGGCTGCTGGTGCGTCGTTTGTCTATGGGACCGAACAGGTCGAGGGCGCCTATGACGTATGCGTGACGTGCCCGGGCATCTCGGAGTTCTCGGGCTTCTTTAAGGCTGGGCGCGAGCATGCCGCCCAGATTATGGGTGAGCCCGAGTTTGCCTATCGCCTGTCGCCCGATAACTGGATTGCCATCACGGGCACCAACGGCAAGACGACCACCACGTCGCTGACTGATTTTCTGCTTAAGGCTGCCGGCGAGGCCAGCGTTGCTGTCGGCAACATCGGCGAGCCGCCGGTCAACGAGATTGACGGCCGAGCCCACAACGAGTGGTTTGTGGCTGAGCTCTCGAGCTATCAGATTGCTGCGACAACCGAGCTCCACCCCCGCGTGGCGGTGCTGCTCAACATCACTCCCGACCACTTGGGCTGGCATAAGAGCCATAAGAACTATGCGCTTGCCAAGATCAAACTGTTTGACAATATGGTCGATGACGATCTGGTGGTTGTCGACGTCGAAGACGCCGGCATTCACGAGTTCGATGAGTACATCTACACGCCGGGTCGTCGCATCTGCAAGGTTGCCTTTGACGAGCCTGAGGGCGAGGATGCCGCCTTTGTGCGCGATGGCAAGATGATCGTGCGTCTGAAGGGTGTCGAGACCCCGCTCATCGCTACATCCGAGCTCAAGATCTCGGGCCATCACAATGTTATCAATGCCCTGTGCGCTGCCACGGCTGCCTTGGCAGTCGGTGCCGATGTCGATGGTGTCTGCCGCGGTCTTGCCTCGTTCCAGCCGCTCGAGCACCGCGTGGAGCCGTGTGGCGAGATTGACGGCGTGCGCTACGTCAACGATTCCAAGGCGACCAACACCGATGCGGTCGAGAAGGCACTGACGGCATTTCCCGATGACGACGTGATCTTGCTGCTCGGCGGCCACGATAAGGGCACGCCGCTCACGGACTTCGCGCGCGTCGTTATGGACAACGTGCGCTCGGTCGTCTGCTTTGGCGATGCGCGCGAGCGCTTCACCGCCGCTATGGACGAGGCCGATGTCGATGGCGATGTGGATATCGCCCAGGCGGATGACCTGCGCGACGCCGTGGACGTTGCCCGTTCGCTTTCGAGCCGTGGTGACGTGATCTTACTTTCTCCTGCCTGCTCTTCGTTCGATGAGTTCTCGGGCTATGAGGAGCGCGGCCGCGTGTTTAAGGACTACGTGGCTCAGCTTGCCGCTGCGGCGAAATCACAAATGGAATAGGGGTTGCGGTGAGAGAGGAGAGCCCCCGACAAGGTATGAGGAGGCCCGACTCGGACCGTGCTTCCTCACGTCGCACCACACCGCGTTCCAGCCGCGGCGGGCAGTCGTTTAGCGAACGCTATATTGCCGGCGTTCCCGCCCGTATCATGCGCCCCCGTTTGATATTCATGGCCTGCTTGTTTACCTTGGTATGCTTTGGCCTGCTGATGGTGTACTCGGCGTCTTCGGTCGAGGCGCTGCACGAGAATGGCTCGGCGACGTTTTTTCTGGGTCGACAGGCCGCGTTTGCCGTGGTCGGTGTTCTGGCGCTGATTGCCATCGTGCGCGTTTTGCCGGACAGCTGGTTTGGGGAGGATGTGCTCAGGATCTTCCTTATCGGCATGATAGGGCTACTGCTTCTGGTGTTCTTGGTGGGCAGCGGCAGCCGCGGTGCCACGCGCTGGCTCAACATCGCCGGTATTCAGTTCCAGCCTTCCGAGTTTTTAAAGCCATTTGCCATTGCGTATTCGGCCATCATGCTTGATCGCTTCTTTTCGCCCGGTGGCAACATCAACGAATTCCTTCGCAAGATGGGCATCTACCTGGGCATTTCGCTCTTTCTGATTTTTATCCAGCCCGATTTCGGTACTGTCCTGATCATCCTGTTGACCCTCATGTGCATGGCGTTGTTTGCGGGTCTCGACCCCAGATTTATCATCGGCGTGCTAATCTTCGGCATTCTCGTGATCGTGATTGCGCTTGTCGCAGAGCCGTACCGTATGGTGCGTATTCAGGTTGCCTTGAACCCTTGGGCCGACGAGTATGGTGACGGCTATCAGGCCACGCTTGCCATCATGGCCTTTGCCTCGGGCGGTCTGTTCGGCCGTGGCATCGGCAACTCAACCATGAAGTACTCGTATCTGCCCGAGGCACACAACGACTACATCTTGGCCATCATTGGCGAGGAAGTCGGTTTTGTCGGAACCGTGCTGTTCTTCTTGGTGTTTGCGATGCTGATCTACTCGGCGTTTCGCATTGCCGAGCAGGCGACCGATCGTCGGGGCGCGCTCATGGCGTCTGGCTCCGCGGTCATTCTCGCGGTGCAGTTTTTGATTAACGCGCTGGGCATCCTCAACGTGTTTCCCATGACGGGCAAACCGTTGCCGTTTATTAGCTACGGCGGTTCGTCGA
Organism: Collinsella aerofaciens; assembly: GCF_040920445.1. GTDB lineage: Bacteria > Actinomycetota > Coriobacteriia > Coriobacteriales > Coriobacteriaceae > Collinsella > Collinsella aerofaciens_BH. Next base: position 4,284 of record NZ_JBCOTQ010000059.1, read on the forward strand.
TTATTGTGTCGCTCATGCTTGCCGGGTTGATCCTGCGCGTTTCGTACGAGAGCGCCCGCCGCGATGAGTATGACCGCCGCCGTGAGAGCTTTGCCGTTATGGATGAGAGTACCGCCGGCTTGCCCCACGTGCGCGGCGAGCGATCTTCGCGTAACGGTTTTACCGTCCTGGATGGCTCTGCGACCGAGCCGGCAGCCCGCCCGCGTCAGCGAACGGTGCCGCAAGGTCGTCCTCAGCGCCCCACTCCTCGCAATGCGGGCGGCGGATATAATCGAATCGATTTGAACTCGGACCCGTCGGCGCGTCTGCGTACCGACGACCAGGGACCGCGTGTACGAAGGGACTACCATGACCGATAAAATGACCGTTGCTATTGCAGCCGGCGGCACGGCAGGACACATCAACCCCGCGCTCGCCTTGGCCGAAGAGCTGCGTGACCGTGGCCACCACGTTGTGTTCGTGGGCCAGTCGCGCAAGCTCGAGGGTCGTCTGGTCCCCGAGGCTGGGTTTGATTTTGTGCCCATTACGGTCACGGGCTTCGACCGCTCCCGTCCTTGGACGGCGCTGACCTCGCTGTGGCGTGTCAACAAGGCCAAGCGTGCGCTCGCCAGTCATTTCTCAAAGGTCGGCAAGCCCGATGCCGCCATCGGTTTTGGTGCCTATGTCGAGGTTCCACTGCTGGGGTGGTGCAAGGGCGCAGGCGTCCCGTATCTGCTGCATGAGCAGAACTCTGTTCCGGGCCTGGCCAACAAGATGATGAACTCCCACGCCGCCCGCGTGTGCATCTCGGTGCCGGCAGCGCGTTCGGTCTTTGAGCGCGAAGGTGACCCTGGCCACGTGCTCATGACCGGCAACCCCGTACGTCGCTCGGTAATCGAGGGCGATCGCGCTCGCGGCCGCAAGGCACTTGGCGTTCCCGAGGACGCTACGCTGCTGCTCGTCTTTGGCGGTTCACTTGGCGCCCAGCACCTCAACGAGCGCGTGGCTTCGCTCAAAAACGAGCTGCTTTCGCGCAAGAACCTCTATGTGTTGCATTCGACGGGTGCCGATGGCTTTGAGGAGACCGAGCGCGCTTTGGCGCTGACGCCCGAGGAGGCGAAGCGTTACCGCGTCCAGCCTTACATCGACAACATGGGCGATATGCTGGCTGCTGCCGATTTGGTGCTCTCGCGTTCGGGCGCATCGAGCGTGGCCGAGATCGCTGCACTCGCCGTGCCTTCGGTGCTCGTGCCGTACCCGCACGCCACGGCCGATCACCAAACCACCAATGCCCGTTATCTGGTCGACGCCGGGGCCGGCGTGCTCTGCGCCGATGCCGATATCGACGGTTCTGCCTTTGCCGATGAGCTGCTGCACCTGGTCGATGACGCGGCGGCGCGCGACGCCATGCGTCAGGCGGCGCGTGGTCTGGCTCAGGATAGGGCCGCCGCTCTTCTGGCGGATGCGGTAGAGGGTTTGCGTTAGTTAGACGGGATATCGTCGGTCGCCCTCGCGCTGATGCGGTTGGTGCGGTACAGTTAACGGGTTACAGGCAGTGTTTACGCAAGGAGTACACGAGCACATGGCTGATTCCCAGACTGCAACCTCCGCGCCCGAGTTTAAGAGCGCCCACTTTATCGGTATCGGCGGCGCCGGCATGAGCGGCATCGCCCTCGTTCTGCACGAGCGCGGTTATGCCGTTACCGGCTCCGACCTTAAGACGTCACGTTATATCCGCCAGCTTACCCGCGCTGGTGTGAAGGTGCATGTGGGCCATGAGGCCGCCACGATCGACGAGGTCAAGCCCGACGTGGTTGTTGTCTCTACCGCTATTCCGGAGTCCAACCCTGAACTCGTGCGCGCTCGCGAGCTTGGTATTCCCGTGTGGCCCCGTGCCAAGATGCTCTCTGCTTTGGGCCACGGCTACACCACCGTCGCTGTTGCCGGCACGCATGGCAAGACCACCACGTCTTCGATGTGCGCCACCATGCTCGACCGCATGGGCCTGGATCCGAGCTTCTTGATCGGCGGCATTGTCGAGGGCTATGACACGAACGGCAAGAACGGCTCGGGCGACTACTTTGTCGCCGAGGCCGACGAGTCCGACAGCTCCTTCCTGTTCCTGAACCCCAACGTGGTCATTGTGACCAACGTCGAGGCCGACCACCTCGATCACTACTCGGGTATCGAGGAGATCGAGGCAACTTTCGCCAAATTCATGAGCCTGGTGGGCGAGGACGGCACCGTCATCGTCTGCGGTGAGGACCCGCATCTGGTCGAGCTCGCCAAGTCGACGGGCCGTCACGTGCTTTCCTACGGCTTTGCCGAGAGCAACGACATCGTCTGCATGCACCCGGATGTCAAGGGCATCCAGAGTGACTTTATCGTTCGCTTTGAGGACGGCACTGAGCATGCTGTGGAGATCAAGAGCAATCCCGGTCGCCACAACATGCTCAACGCCACGGCGGTGCTCACCGTCGCCCATGTCCTGGGCCTTGACATCGACTCCGCCGCCAAGGCGCTCTCGAGCTTTGAGGGCGTCCGCCGTCGCTTTACCCACGTGGGCGATATCGATGGCATCACCGTGGTCGATGATTACGGCCATCACCCCACCGAGATCAAGGCGACGCTTGCTGCCGCTTCGTCGCTGGGCTACAAGCATGTCGACGTCGTGTTCCAGCCGCACCGCTATTCGCGCCTGCAGGCCCTGTGCGACGACTTTGCCGATGCATTTGCCAATGCCGATAAACTGCTGCTGATTGATGTGTTCTCGGCTGGCGAGATGCCCATTCCGGGTGTTACCTCTAAGATGCTCGCCGATACCGTGCGCGCCAAGCATCCTGGCAAGGAGGTCGTGTACTGCTCCAGCCGTCTTGAGCTCAATCAGGAGCTCGAGCAGATGGTGGGCGAGGGCGACTTGCTGCTCACTATGGGTGCCGGTGACGTTACGACCGTCGGCCCCGAGTTTATCGAGTATTTGACTGCCAAGAAAGACGCTTAAGTCTAATGGGTCTGTTTAACGCCGTCATGGCGCTCTCGGGCATGATCGACACGGATGTGATCGAGGACGAGCGCCTTGCGCGTCATACGAGCTATCGTATCGGCGGCAAGGCCGACCTCTTTGTGACGTGCCATAGCTATCATGCCCTCCGCCGCGCCGTGGCGGTGCTCGATCGCGAGCAGGTGCCGTGGGTCATCATCGGCAAGGGCTCCAATCTGCTGGTTGCCGATGGCGGTTATCGCGGCGCCGTCATTTCGCTCGGACGTGAGTTTCAGCGCACGGTTGTTGCCGATGACGGTTGTACGCTGACGGTCGGTGCGGGCGTGATGTTTGCGCGCCTGGTCAACGATGCCCTGTCGCGTAGCCTCTCGGGCCTTGAGTTTGCCGTTGGCATCCCTGGCTCGGTTGGCGGTGCGATATCTATGAATGCCGGCACACGGACCGAGTGGATTGGCTCGCTGGTTGAGGATGTCGTAACGTTTGACCCGGCATCCGGTATCAAGCATTATGCGGGGTCCGAGATCACTTGGGGCTACCGCGAATGTAGCCTTCCCCGCAATGAGATTATCCTCGAGTGCGTGCTCAAGCTTAAACCGGCGCCCAAGGCCGACATTCGCGAGCGCATGGAGCGGTACCTGACGAGGCGCAAGCGTACGCAGCCCATGGGTCGCGCATCCTGCGGGTCGGTCTTTCGCAACCCGCCCGATGCGAGTGTGGGCAAGCTTATCGAGGATTGTGGATTAAAGGGTTTTTCGATTGGCGGCGCGGAAGTTTCGCCCGTTCACGCTATTTTTATCGTTAATAACGGAACTGCCTCGGCCGATGACGTTGCCGCGGTTATCAGACATGTGCACGGAAAGGTGAGGGAGGCGTATGGCATCGAGCTCAGACCGGAAGTTAAATTCCTCGGCTTCTAGAGCATCGAAACCCACCTTCCGCCGCGCCGGAGGGCGTTCCGGCGCGCCTGCCAAACCTCAACGCAATACCGTCGCGCACTCTAAGTCTGTCGGGCATGCTCGACAGACCAGTCGTCCGGTTGTCGGCTCGCAGCTCGGTAATCGTCCGGCCGCAAAAAAGTCCTCGCGTCCCTCGGTGACGTCAAAGCCTGTTATGGGCGCCAAGCCCGCCCGTCCCATGGCAACTCCTAAGCCCTCGACGGGAACTAAAGCGCCGCGTCCAGGTCGCACGCTGGGCGCATCGAAACCGCGCTCGCTGACATCGGTGCCGGCTACCGCCAAGAAGCCTTCGGGTAAAAAAGGAGTCAACCCGTTGTCTTCACTTGGGGCGATGGTAAATAAAACATCAGACGCCGCTTCTGTCGTTGCAGGCAAAGGCAAAATCGTGGGCGGCGTTCTGGCCGCCTTGGCCGTGCTCGTCGTCGTTGCCATCGTGGTGATCAACTCTGGATTGTTTACCGCCACTGATATTCAGATTCAAGGCAGCGAGCATGTGACGAAGCACGATGCTATCCAGCTGATCGATTTGCCCGAGGGAACGTCGCTTTTTAACGTCGATCCCGACCAGATTACCGAGGACCTCAAGCAGAATCCGTGGGTCTCGGGCGTGGATGTCCAGCGTCAGTTCCCGCATACGCTCATCATTACGCCGATGGAGCGCAAGGTCATCGCAATTGCCTATATCAGTTCCGATGACCTTGCCTGGGCCATCGGGGATGATGACACCTGGATCGCCCCACTGTCGACGTCGGTCGAAGTGGACGACCAAGACAACGTCATCACGACAGGGCAGGGCTCAAATACCTTGACCGGAATCGATGCCGCGCTGGCGCTCGCTAAGCACTATGGCGCGGTGTTGTTGACTGATGTCTCGGCGGATGTCGCTCCGGTTTCCGGCCAGGCAGTGAGCTCCAAGGCCGTTAAGGCTGGCTTGGATTATGTGCGTGGTTTTTCGAGCGAGTTCTTGGGACAAGTCAAGGATATTTCCACGCCTTCGGTCGAAGCCATCTCGGCAAACCTCAATAACGGCATTGAGGTGTCGCTGGGCGATTCGAACGATATCGTCAAGAAGGAGCGCGTAGTCACCAAGCTGCTTTCGCAGGTAGAGGGCGTAACGTATATCAATGTGCGCTCTCCGGGTAACTATACATTTAGGAACGCTCCGACCTCGTAGCGCTGGTTGATGCTTTGTTGAGGGGCCATACCACGCCGTTTATCTGGTTTGTTTGGTTTTCACGGTCAATTATTTGACTGATACGTTCATAATGTGCAAACATAATACGGTTTACCTTTGCATTTACTTTCAACCTGAAGGTTAATGTGCGCAGGGGTCGACCCATGCTATGGCTATAACCTTTGTTCGGAGGACCGACATGCACGAGACAGAGATCAACAACTACCTTGCCGTCATTAAGGTGGTCGGCGTCGGCGGCGGCGGTACCAACGCGGTCAATCGAATGATCGAAGAGGGCATCCGCGGCGTCGAGTTTGTTGCCATCAACACCGATGCTCAGGCACTCGCGATCTCTGATGCCGATATCAAGGTGCACATCGGCACCGACCTTACCCGCGGCCTGGGCGCCGGCGCCAACCCCGAGGTTGGCCGCAAGGCTGCCGATGAGTCCCGCGACGACATTGCCGAGGCGCTCGCTGGCGCCGACATGGTGTTCATCACCTGCGGCGAGGGCGGTGGCACCGGTACCGGCGCTGCTCCCATCGTTGCCGATATCGCGATGAACGAGGTCGGTGCGCTGACCGTCGCCGTCGTGACCAAGCCCTTCACCTTCGAGGGCCGCAAGCGCAAGAAGAGCGCCGAGGAGGGCATTAAGACCCTCTCCGATTGCGTCGACACCATGATCGTCATCCCTAACGATAAGCTGCTCGACATCGCCGAGAAGAAGACCACCATGCTCGAGGCCTTCGCGATTGCCGATGGCGTCCTTTCCCAGGGCACCCAGGGCATCACCGACCTCATCACCGTCCCCGGTATCATCAACCTGGACTTCGCCGATGTTAAGACCATCATGAAGCAGGCCGGTACCGCCATGATGGGTATCGGTACCTCTTCTGGGGACACCCGTGCCGTCGACGCTGCCCAGCAGGCCATCTCCAGCCCGCTGCTCGAGAGCTCCATCGATGGCGCCACGCGCGTGCTGCTCTCCATCGCCGGTTCCAAGGACCTGGGCATCCAGGAGATCAGCGACGCCGCCGACGTTGTCGCCAACGCCGTCGACCCCGAGGCCAACATCATCTTCGGTACCGTTGTCGACGAGTCCCTGGGCGATCAGGTGCGTATCACCGTCATCGCTACGGGCTTCTCCGACTCCAACGTCAACCGTCAGGACGAGCTCTTTGCTGCTCAGCAGTCTCAGAGCAAGGCCGCTGCCTCCGCTGAGCCGCAGCGCACCGCTCCTGCCACGAGCCCGGCTCAGGCCGCTCCGACCCGCAACGTCGGTGGCACCGAGCTTCCTAACTTCGGCAACGATCAGTTCGAGCTTCCCGACTTCCTGAAGCGCGGTAGCTTCTAAGTCGTTCTTTGCATTGTTGTGCACAGGGGCGTGTCCGTATGGACGCGCCCTTTTTATTTCGACTTTGTAAACTAGAACCTCCAATCTCTTTACGTTCCCTTTACGATTGCCTCCAGCGCAGCAGGTATCCTTTTAGAGAAGTATGACAGCCGTATAAACGCGGGCTGTAGCGGCGATGCCGCGGTACTTGTGTTATTAGGAGGCTTTAGTATGGCAGCACGTGCGGACAAAGTTTCGCGTGTCGACCATGATGGAGTTACGTTGGTGGAGGGCGCGACATCCGATGTTCGCTTTGCCTTCACCGAGCGCGCCGGTGGCGTTTCCGAAGATGCGTACTCCTCACTCAACTTGGGCTCGCATGTTGGCGATGACCCCTTTGCTGTTCAAGAAAATCGTCGTCGTGCGCTCGAGGCTATGGGTGCCGCCGAGTGCGAGCACAACCTGCTCGTTCCCAATCAGGTCCATGGTGATCATATCGTTGCGGTGACCTCGAACGGCGCCGATGACCTTGAGGACGTTCGCGAGCAGATTGCCGAGGGCTGTGATGCCATCGTCTGCACGGCGCATAACGTGCCCGTGCTGCTCTGCTTTGCCGACTGTGTTCCCGTGGTGCTGGTGGCCCCCGGCGGATTTGCCGTGGTGCACTCCGGTTGGAAGGGCACGATTGCACGTATTTCCGCCAAGGCGTGCCAGGCGCTTTGCGATGCTGCCGGTTGCGATGCGAGCGACGTTTCCGCCTATATCGGCCCCCATATCTTGGGTGACGAATATGAGGTATCCCAGGAACTCATGGATCGCTTTGCCGCCGAGTTCTCTTGCATCGATGCGAATACCTCTCGCATGCTTGATCTTTCCGCTGCCATTCGCGAGGCGCTGGTAGATGTCGGTGTCGACGCGGATAATATCGTGGATACCCAGCTTTCGACCGTGCGTCAGAACGACCGCTTTTATTCCTACCGTAACGAGGACGGCACCTGTGGGCGCCATGCTGCGATCGGCATGATGCTATGAGAAAGATCGTATCGGTCCTGAGCGCCGCTGTGTTTACGCTTACGCTGTGCGCCTGTTCTTCGGGATCTTCTACCTCTTCCATTACCGTGGCCGGCTCCACGACCTGCCTTCCTATCGCCGAGATTGCGGCCGAGGGCTTTAAGGAGGAGACCGGCATCGACGTGCTCGTTTCCGGTTTGGGTTCTTCCGCTGGGATCGAGGCCGTCAGCGCCGGCACGGCCGATATCGCCAGCTCCTCCCGTGGACTCAATGCCGACGAACAGGATCTGGGCCTGACTCCCATCGTCATTGCCCACGACGGTATTGCGGTCATCGTGAACGACGACAACCCCGTCGATAACCTCTCGACCGAGCAGCTCCGCGATATCTACGCCGGCAAGATTACCAATTGGAAAGAGGTCGGTGGCGAGGACCTGAGGATTCAGGTCATCAACCGAGACGAGGCGTCCGGTACGCGCGAGGCCTTCCGTACCATCGTGATGGATGGCACGCCGTTCGATCGCCGCTCGGCTGTTCTTTCGGGTACGGGCCAGGTGCGCGACGTGGTATCTCGTTCGCGTGGGGCCATCGGCTACATTTCGCTGGGCTTCGTCGATAGCCTCAACGCCAAGACCTCGGTCAAGGCCGTCTCGGTCAATCATGTTGAGGCGTCCGAGAAGACGGTCGCGAGTGGCGGCTATCCCATCTCGCGCGACCTTTACTTCTTTGTGAAGGGTGCGCCTTCGCAGCAGGCGCAGGATTACATTGACTATGTGACGTCCGAAAAGATGGACAAGCAGATTCGCGAGGCGGGCTTTATTCCCGTCACCAACGACGAGAAGGGGAGTGAGTAGCATGGAAGCACAGGAAAACTCCCAGACTGAGCAGAATGTTCAGACGCCCAAGAAGCGCGAGCTGGCGCTCGTATCGCGCAGCACCTATATCAAGG
>NZ_JBCOTQ010000060.1:0-12308 GCF_040920445.1 Collinsella aerofaciens
GTCGAGGCGCGAGCGTGAAGCGGACGCGGAGCGTCCGTAGCGAGCGGGCGAGCGCGCCGGCAGGCGGGCGAAGCCGGTGCGGATCCGCGAAGCGGATGCGCGGAATCCTATACGCCGCACCAATTGAAATCGAAAGCCTCCGGTAACGGGGGCTTTTCTTTTATGGCGGCATTCGACACCAGAAGCTCGACTGGAATCGTGCGCCGCCGTCCGCGGGAGACTATTTCTTATCGACTCGTGTAAGATTCCGAGTAGGTGTCGCGGCCCATCCGCGACCACTCCTTCTTTCAACGACTGATCAGGGTGATATTTCGTGGCAGAGCGTCCGACATACAAGCTCAGGTTTCTCGACCCCAAAAAGCGTTTTCCATCGATGCCAGAGCAGCCTGCGGGGCGCTCATATGGTGTTGTCTGGAAAGTCTTTGGCGAGGACCCCAAAGAGTCGTGCTATGTCGTCGAATTCGTCGGCAAAACTCACATATCGCTCTTGGGCTACGTGAGCGTGTCGGGCAAGGTTTATAAGGTTGATCGTCCTGTTCGGGAAGTACCGTTGCCCGAGGACCCTGACATGGAGCTGGTCCTTCACGAGTCCGATTCCAGTATTGGCGAGATTATGGTGAGGGAAGCTAACGGTGCAATGCGCACGTGTGCGCGAACTGCCGGCTCTCCCGAAGGCCCCATGCGCGAGCAGTCCGACCACGAGACATGGAATTCGACCCGCGCCCTTCCTTTCGGCGAGTTCATGGCCTCGATGTTCTTGCGCTACGTGATATTTGCCAACTCCGAAAGCGCTATTGCGAACACGGCGGGCGTCGACGGCCTCGATGCAGGCATGCAAAACGTTGTCGACAAGATCAAACTCGTAAAGTTGCCCGAGCCGGTCGAGGTGTTTTTGGGCTTTGACACGGCACCGCTCCCCGATGCTATCGAGACGCTGCTTTACCGTGTTGACCATGCCGAGAATCCGAGCGGTATCGAGCGTTATGCCGCCGCCCTGATGAGCGAGATCGACTTGCCCCGTCTGCGCACCATTGCTGCCAAGTCCGAAATGAGCCTAGCGCGCATTGACCGCTCAAAGCTGTTCTATCTCAATTTTGATCGTAGCCTGCTGGACCAGGACGAGATTGACATGCTGCTTGCCATCGAGTGCCGTCTCAACCGCCTCTCCGGCATCCTTGAGCGCATCGGGGCCGGATTGGCCCCCGCGGCATCCTCGCCGAGCCTTGAGGGCTGCGCGCTCTTTGATGCGTGGCATATCGCCAAGACAACCAACGATGTTCCCCGACTGCTCGATACGACCTCGAGCGACAACCCGTGGGGCAAACCCGGAACGGTAGCTTGCCAGCCGGGCGGTGAGTGGGATGTGCGTACCCGCTTCGCGCGTATCGTCGAGGCGCTTAACGTGGTCACACGGCTCGACTATACCTATCGGGCAAACGTTGCCGAGGGGATTATGCTCGTTCGGTTTGGGCACTCTGTCGTGGATGCCATGCCACAACGTGAATACGACGCCCGGGAGGATGTCTGGCGCGAGTTGGACGAGAACGCGCGTGTGATTTGGGCCGCGGAGCACGACGCGCGCGTGGCGCTTACGCTGGCAGCGGCTTGCTTTGCCGCAGGTGCCTGCATTGCGCGCTGCTATGTTCAGATTGCGGCTCCCGACGGCGAGCAGGGCGAGCGCGTCATTGCAACATATTCCTTTGGGCGTGCGGCCTATCTGGCCAATTGCGTGCCTGTCGCCAAGGATCTTGAGAGCATGGATATGGACGATATGCCGTGCAAGCGCATGCTTGAGGCATATGAGTCGGACGCGCCGGATGCGATTGAGCCTGCGGAGGTTCACGCTCGCCCGCGTGACGACCACCGTTCGCTGCCGCCGGCGTTGCGCGACCTGCTGCTTGCCGATACGGCTGATGAGCTCGAGGTCATGGAGATGGACGATGACCCGTATGTGGCGCGCGTCGTCGAGTTGCGCGAGCAGGCAAAAGTTGACCGTGCAAGTGCGTTTGAGGGCTTCTCCCGTCTTGTTGAGGAGCTGGAGGCCAAGTGTGCCGTTGCCGAGCTTTTGGCAACGGGTCCGGTCCAGACGCAGTTTTGCGACAACCAGCTGGTACGCATGGTGCTGCCGGTAATGGAGGAAGACCGCTCCGTTCGTTTTTTGCGTGCTCCCGATGCGCTGTACTTTGCCCAGCACGAGATCTGCAGTTATTACGCCGAGCAGGAGGATTTTGAACGGGCATTGCCCGAGGTGCGTCGTCTTTACGATCTGGCTCGCTCGTCCATGCAGTCGCACTTTGCGCTCATCAACGTGCTGGCGCGCCTGGAGCGCTTTGACGAGATTATCGAGGTGGCGCGCCACGGCCTGCGCATTGCCAGTGACCGTTCCGCAATCGGTTATCTGTTCTATCGTCTGGCGTTTGCCTATTGGAACTGCGACCAGCTCGAGCTCGCGTTGGCGTGCTACCGCCTCGTGCCGCGCGGCGAGGAGTCGGGTAGCAGCGCGCTGGAGGAAATGCAGGGCCTTATGAACGAGATGGGCGTCAACGAGCCGCCGACGTTCGAGGATGCGGTTGAGACCATCCGTAAGGCCGGGCTCGAGCTGCCTCCCGTGTCCGCCGTGACCAACCAGCTGGCGGATGCCGCCGTGCAGCTGGTCGATAACGGCTTCTTTTTCCTGGCGCGCGTCTGCATCTTCCAAATGTGGCGCACCATGGGCAACGATGAGCTCGGCTCCCTCAGTCGCTCGCTGGGGTAGGGGCGATATAGAGGGGCCGCACCGCGCTATTTGTATCGGCGCGGGCGGGAGGACCCGGCAGGATCGGTAAGGCATAAAGCCGCCGAGCCTGCTAAAACTGTTAAACTCTGCTAAAGTTGCTAAACTTTGTTAAAGTTGTTAAAACTAGCAGAGGAGGGCAGAATGACGAAAGCTGTTAACCCCTTTAAGCCAACGGCGGGCATGAATCCGCCTGAGCTTATCGGACGGGACACTGTTTTGGATGACTTTGCCGAGGCTCTTGAGAATGGTCCTGGTGCCCCCGATCGACTCATGCGCATCTCGGGCGTCCGAGGCACAGGTAAAACGGTGCTCCTTAATGCATTGGGTGACCTTGCACGCAAAAAAGGATTCGAGGTCGTTGACGTTGCCTCCAATGCTGGTTTTTGCAATAGAATCCTCGAGGCTCTGCAGCGAAACGTTCGTCTTGAATCAATCTCGATTTCCCCATCGATTTTAGGGGTCAGCCTTGGCTCCATGGAGATGTCGAAGTCGGCCTCTCATCTGGGCGAGGCGATGTACGATGCTGCGAAGCGCGGTGGTCTGCTCATTACGCTCGACGAGATCCAGGATGCCTCAACTGAGGAAATGCGTGAGCTAGGCAATGAGATGCAGCTCTTGATCCGCCAAGGAGCGAATGTCGCTTTCGCTTTCGCCGGGCTGCCGACATCGGTAGATGGCGTGGTGGTGGATGATACGTTGACGTTCCTTCAGCGAGCCAAACATGTTGAACTTACTCGGCTTTCCGATTTTGAAGTTGGCGGATCGTTTGAGGATACGATGAGACGAGCGGGCAAGGAGCTCGACAAAGGTGCCGCTGAGCTATTAACAAAAGCTTCGGCAGGCTATCCCTTTATGGTCCAGCTGGTCGGATATTACGCTTGGCAGGTTGCTGCGCGCAGTGGGGCGGAGAGCGTGAGCGAAGAGGCGGCTCGTAAGGGTATCCAGGCGGCTCTTGATAGCTTTAATGCTATGGTGATTGCCCCAGCGCTGCGCAGGGTGTCGGAACGGCAGTTTCAGTATCTCGCGGCGATGGCTCAATGCGAGGGCGTCGATATCGCCAACGGCGATATCGCCAAGAAGATGGGTTTGTCGGCGAACAAAGTTGGGTCATATCGCAAGCGTCTGATCGATGCGGGGTTGATTGAGCCCGCGGGCTATGGCTGTGTTTCGTTTGCAATTCCGTACATGCGCGATTATCTGTTGGAGACCGTTCGAGAGGACTAATAAAGAATGGGCTGTCCGCGCTGTCGCTGGGGCCGTCCTTGTATCTTTGTCTCAATCTGTAACATCTGGAGGGGATTACGGCCTGCAGATGTTACAGATTGAGATGATTGACTGAGACGTTTACTGGTAAAAGAGAGGTAAAAGAGGAAACGCCTCAAAATTCCCCTTGCCCAACTTCGGCTGTTTGGTTACTATAGAACGGCTGTTACGGAGAGCTGACCGAGAGGCCGAAGGTGCTCGCCTGCTAAGCGAGTATGCCCCAAAAGGGCATCTGGGGTTCGAATCCCCAGCTCTCCGCCAGTATGACTTTGAAGAAGGGTCCCATTTGGGGCCCTTTTTTATTATCAAGAATGGCGGCTGGGGATTAGAGTCCGAAAGGGCGTGAACATTAGGCAAACACGGGGCGCTTGAAAACGGGGAGACCCAGGCGTGCTCGTGCACCCCGGTGTGGGGTTTCGAGGGGATGGAGTAGAAATATGGTAAAGGTCGGGCTGCGTAAGCCGAATCTAAAGACATCACTCAAGGCAAGAACGACCGGCAGAGCGAAGCGCGCGGTAAGGCGGGCGATAATCCCCGGCTATGGTAAGAAGGGCATGGGGTGAATCAAAAATCCGAAGAAGGCTGCTTACAATGCCGTATACAGCAGAACGACCGTCGGAGTTGGGGATGTCGCTCGCGCCGTTGCTAAATCAGGCGCTCGGAGCTCGGCGTCAAGGACGTCCTCAATTACTGTTTCATCGCATGAAATTACACCTTTGGCGAAGCCTGAACAGAAATCTCTCACTCGAGAGATTACGTCGGTTGACAGGGCAAACAAGGCGCTTTTGCTATGCTTCCTTCTTGGGTGGTCGGGCGCTCATAGGGCGTATGCACGGATGTGGGGTAGCTTCTTTCTATATCTCTTTACCTTTGGCCTTTTTGGATTTGGTTGGCTGTTTGATATTGTGACACTACTGATGAGACGCTCCGAGCTAAGGCGTCTCGGCGACAGTGATCCGACTCAACAGCAAGCGCCATGTTCCGTTGATTCTACATTCGATCGAAATGTCGCCGACTCCGGAAATTGGGAACAGCGTGGAGATGGGGAGGCTGCGGCTCGGCTAGAGCTTCAACGTAAAAACCGTGCCTATATGGAAGAAAACGGCATCGACGTGGAGATGTTTACCGAGGAAAAGGTCGCAGCGGACGCCTTGCGAACCATTGAGTCGGTATGCCCGTGCATGCTTAGGTTTGACCGAGGCATGAGCGAAGAGGAGCCAAGCATCAGCTTTTGCTCTCCAACAAAGACGGGGAAAATGCCCAAGAATGTCGTCGAGGCCCGCATTTACCATCAGGATGTGAAGCTATTGATGGATTCCCACGGCTTCGAATTGCCGGAGTATGGTGACAGCATCAATGTCATGATTAGTTATCTAGCTGATGGGCGCATAAATAAAGTCGATATCCATGGGTTCCATAATGGCCGCTCCGTTAGTGTCTCCATTCGCAGGCGGAGCGACGATCTTGTTATGACGAGTGCGGGCACCATCGGAGAAACGGGTGCCTGGCAATCGCTGTGTCCTGGGGCAGACCCCTCAGCTGGGGATCTTTTTAGGGCCTTGACCAAGGAGGTCGAAAGGATCTACTAGCATGCCCGGTGGACCCGTTTTCAAGGTCCGAAAAGACACAGCGAAGGTAAACGGCTAGCAATGTCGCTTTGGTGATTCTGACGCATCCCGTTTAAGAGGTATTCAAAAAGAGGCGCCCCGTTGGACGCCTCTCCAATCTCAAATGTAATGTTCCCCCAGCCCTACACCTCGGGCGCCTTGGCGATGGTCTCGCTTTCTGCCGTAAGCGGGCGATTGTCGATGCGGCGGCCCAGGCGGTCGAGCTTCACAAGGAGCCACTCAATGGGATTCGGCCCCGAGCCTTCCTCGTCGGCAACCAAATCCATGACGGCGATCTTGGTGCCGTCTTGCTTGAGCGTCACGCTGCCCACCTTGTCGCCCACATGCACCGTGCCCGAAAGGTCATCGTAGGTAACCTTTTCGGTCACCTCTCCAGCAAGCGAAAAGACGGTTGCCTGAGCTGCGGGGTCGGCGAGCGTGGCATCGATCGTCTTGTCCGTCCAATCGGTCTGGCCAATGCGCGCGATGAGCGGATTGCCGTTGGCAGTCTTTTCCTGCGTGTTGGCGATCGCAACCGTCACCTTGTGGCCGTAGTACCAGTTGGCAAGGGCGGCCGTGTCGGCAAAGCGCTGATCGGTGGTGCTGGAGTTCAAGACGACGGTGTAGGTCTCGTCGCCATCGCGGTTGTAGGCTCCCGTAAAGCAATAGCCGGCATCGTCGGTGGTGCCGGTCTTACCGCCGATATTGCCGTCCTGCCCCAGCAGCTCATTGTGCGTATCCATGGAATGCGAATGGTCGGAACCGTCGGCGCCCGTAACCTCAATCCAGGAATCATCGCTCGCCACGATTTCGCGGAACGTATCGCTCTTCATTGCCTCCTGCATCATCAGGGCTACATCGTGCGCGGTAGAGTGCATGTCGCCGGCCCACTCATCAAAGTCCAGACCGTGCGGATTCTCAAAAAGCGTTCCCGTGCAGCCGAGCTTTTTAGCGCGCTCGTTCATGGCCTTTACAAAGGTGGCCACGGCGTCCTTGGTCTTGGGGTCGATCTTTTTGCCCACGTGCTCGGCAAGCGCGATGGCGGCATCGTTGCCCGAGGGGATCATCAGACCGCGCAGAGCTTGCTCCACGGTGAGCTCGTCGCCTTCGAGCAGGCCGGCGGTCGAGTTGCCTACGGTGGCGGCAGCATTGCTCACCGTGATCTTCTCGTCCATTTTGCAGTTCTCGACGGTCAGGATCGCAGTCATGACCTTGGTAATTGAGGCGATCTTGACCTGCTCGTCGGCACTTCGGGCGTAATAGACGGAACCGTCCTTGCTCATGACGATGGCGTTGGTCGCATCGATATCGGGCAGATTCTCGGCCGTGATGCCGCGGGCGTCGGCGGTCTTGCCGCAAACGATATCAGTCGTAAGCACCTGGGCGTTGGCGATAGACGGCACGCCGGCAGCAAGGGCGAGAGCGCAGGCAATGCCGGCGATCAGTTGCGCGGAGCGCTTTACAAGAGAACTAAGGGTCTTCACAGATTTCGCTTTCGACGGGATGGTCTCTTTAGAGTTCAAAGTATATCGTTTACCGGCGTGGACAATCAGTGCGCGGGCGTGCGCGGCCCATGTCTGCGCCCGAACGGACGCATAGGTGCTTAAGGTCGACTTAAACGACCGCGCTTGTTGTGTGTGGCGCGCGCTGCCTCGGGCATAATGGAGCGCGAGAGGAGCACGCATGAATGAGCGCATTTTGGTAGTTGATGACGAGAAGGCCATCGCCGACCTGGTCGGTATCTACCTTACAAAAGAGGGCTTTGATGTTCAGATTGCCTATAGCGGAGCAGATGCTGCCAAGGCGATTTTGGAGCAGGAGTTCGATCTGGCGCTGCTGGACGTCATGCTGCCCGATATCGACGGCTTTGAGTTGCTGCGCACCATCCGCGCTGGCCATACCTATCCCGTTATTATGCTGACGGCGCGCGATGCCCAGCAGGATAAGATCGAGGGCCTCTCACTGGGTGCAGACGATTACGTGGTCAAGCCGTTCCGTCCGTTGGAGCTCATAGCGCGCGTTCATGCTCAACTCCGTCGTTACACCAGCTACGGCAGCCGCGCACAGGCGGTCGAATCGCCGACCATCCAGCTCGATGGCCTCGAGATCAACCGCGATGCTCGTTGTGTGACGGTGGACGGTGCACCGGTGCGCCTCACGCCCATCGAGTATTCCATCTTGCTGTATCTGGTCGAGCATCGTGGCAGCGTGGTGGCCGTGGGGGACCTGTTCCGCGCGGTGTGGAACGAGGATTTTATGCCCGGCTCCAACAATACGGTGATGGTGCACATCCGCCATCTGCGCGAAAAGATCGGCGATGATGCCCAAAAGCCGCGCTTTATCAAAAACGTCTGGGGCGTCGGCTACATAATCGAATAACGCCTTTGGTGGTGGGGAAGTGGATATGACAAAAGACGATAGACGGGTATTCGAGGTGCCCGATCGACTCTTTGAATACATAAGGGCGGTCGTCGACAACCGCGCGCTTGCGACGGTGCTGCTCTTTTTGCTGAGTCTGCTACTCATCGGCATTGACAATATTGTTGGCATCCTGGCAGTTCTGCTCATTGGCTTCTTGCTGATCGATCGATTCGAAATCGTTCGCCGCTGCGTGGTAATCGGCGGTGCCGCGTGGGCGATTACGCTGGCGATCGGGGCCATGGCGCTTGGCGGTATTGGCGAGCCCGTGTTCTTTGATGCCGCCTTTGTGTTCAACATGCTCGGCTTTGTGCTGGCGCTCGCCGTCTGTGTCCTGTTCTTTTGCGGGCGCGCCCTGTATTACCAGGGTTATGAGCAAGGCGAGCAGCATGCCGACCGCGTGATCGCCGCCCGTATTCAGGACCGTCTGATCGATAGCCCTGACACGTGGGATACCATCGACGGCGACTTTCTCGAGGTCGAGGGTGCGCTCAATCGGGCGCGCGATTGTGAGCGCAAGGTGCAGCAAGCTCTGCGTGACGAGTCGCATCGCAAGGACGATCTGGTCACGTACTTGGCACATGACCTACGCACCCCGCTTGCCAGTGTGGTGGGCTATCTTTCGCTGCTGCAAGAGGCTCCTGAGCTGCCGGTTGAGCAACGTGCGCACTTTACGGGCGTGGCTCTCGACAAGGCGCACCGGCTCGATGCGCTCATCGAAGAGTTCTTCGATATCACGCGCTTTGACTTCCACGATATCGTGCTCACGCGCGGCTATGTTGATCTGGGGTTGCTGCTGGCTCAGGTGGCTGACGAGTTCTATCCCATTCTCAACGAACAGCACAGGGAAGCCCAGGTTGATATCTGCGAGGACCTGACGGTGCTCGTGGACGGCGACAAGATGGCTCGCGTATTCAACAACATCATGAAAAACGCCGTTGCCTATAGCTATGAAGGCTCGACGATCACGATTGAGGCTGGGCGCCAAGATGACGGTGGCGTGCGAATTCGCTTTATCAATCAGGGTGATCCGATTCCGGCGGCTAAGCTCAAGGTGATCTTTGAGAAGTTCTATCGCCTGGACGCGGCACGTGCGACCAATCGCGGTGGCGCCGGCCTGGGTCTTGCCATCGCCAAGGAGATTGTCGCGGCGCACAGCGGCACCATTGCGTGCGAATCGACGCCCGAGCACACGGTGTTTACCATTGCACTGCCCGCTGCGTAGCGTAGGCGCCCTTACAAACACCTGACAATGCGCTCACGTGCATATGAGCCGCGATTTCTACTATCGATACTGCTGAATTGATATCGATGTGGAGGTATGCGGTATGACGGCTGCTGCGGCCATGGATCCCACGGAGCTCGAGGAGCTAATGGAGGCGCAAGCCGAGGCTGCGCACGAGCGCGAAGTCGGGGACGCGACTCGTCCCACGGCGCAGGATCTTGCCGCCTCGCCGACGCGCATCGACGTCAAGGGCCTCGACCTGTTCTATGGCGACCACCATGCGCTCAAGAACGTATCCATCAAGATTCGCGACAAGCAGATTACCTCGTTTATCGGTCCTTCGGGCTGCGGTAAGTCGACGCTACTGCGTTGCTTTAACCGCATGAACGACGGCATCAAGGACTGTCGCATCGAGGGCAAGATCGCACTCGACGGCCAGGATATCCTGGGCGACTACGACATCTGCCGCCTGCGTCAGCGTGTGGGCATGGTGTTTCAGCGCCCTAACCCGTTTCCCATGAGCATCTACGACAACGTCGCGTATGGCCCGCGCGGCATGGGTGTGCGCGACCGCGCCGTGCTGGATGAGCTGGTCGAGGACTCTCTTCGTCGCGCTGCGCTATGGGATGAGGTCAAGGACAAACTCAAAGAGTCGGGGCTGGGCCTTTCGGGCGGGCAGCAGCAGCGCCTGTGCATCGCCCGCGCGCTTGCCGTGCAACCCGATATTCTGCTGATGGACGAGCCCACGAGCGCTCTCGATCCCGTATCGACGCTGGTGGTTGAGCAGCTGGCCTGCGAGCTCAAAGAGACCTGCACGCTCGTGGTCGTTACGCACAATATGCAGCAGGCGGCGCGCATCTCCGACTCGGTCGCGTTTTTCTTGCTGGGTGAGTTAGTGGAGCACGCGCCCGCCGCTCAGCTCTTCAAAAATCCCACCGACCCGCGCACGGCGGATTATTTAACGGGACGTTTTGGCTGATACCATCTAGTAAAGGTACCTTTAGGGTTAAGATGCGGTCATGCCGGCCGCAAAGGGGTTCAACATGATCTATTACGTCGAGGACGATGACAACATCAGGGATTTGACGGTCTATGCACTGCGCAAGCAGGGAATCGAGGCCGAAGGCTTTTCGTGCGATGGCGAGTTTAAGGCCGCCGTGGCGCGACGGGTACCCGATGCCGTCCTGCTCGACATCATGCTGCCCGATACCGACGGTTTGGCAATTATGCGTCGCCTGCGCGCCGACCGCCTGACGGCGACGGTGCCCATCATGATGCTCACCGCCAAAGATACCGAGCTCGATAAGGTGATGGCGCTCGATGGCGGTGCCGACGATTATCTGACCAAGCCGTTTTCGCTCATGGAGCTTGCCAGCCGTTGCCGTGCGCTGCTGCGCCGCGGCGGTATGGTCAAGCAGGCGAGCGATGTGCTCAGCGTGGGCGATATCGTGCTTTCGCCCAGCCATCGCGAGGTGACCGTTGCTGGCGAGCCGCTCAAGCTTACTTTGCGTGAGTTTGATTTGCTCGAATATCTTATGCGCAAGCCCGGCGTGGTCTTTACCCGTGAGTCGCTGCTGCAGAGCGTGTGGGGCTGGGACTTCGACGGCGGCTCGCGTACCGTCGACGTTCATGTGCAGACGCTTCGCCAAAAGCTCGGCGAGCGTGCCGGCGCTATCGAGACGGTGCGCGGCGTGGGCTATCGCCTGGCCGAGCCTTCCGCCGGTAGCGATGTCGAAGATGCCGGCATTGCAGACGCCGCAACGGAGGAGTAATCCGTGGTCTTTGCCCCTCAGGGAAAACACACGCTCTCGCATCGCGTGTTTGCGACGATATTTGTCTGCGCTATGTCCGTCATTTTGGCGTTTACAGTGCTGGGCGCGTTCTTTGTGCAAAACACCTTGGCAGATGCCACGAGTGCCAACCTTTCGCAAGAAACCGAGCTTATTGCCGCCGCCTTAAACGAGCAGAAGGAGCCCATCGCATTCTTGCGAAGCCTCGATCGCGAGGACCTTCGTATCACGCTGATCAACAGGGATGGATCGGTCGCCTATGACAACGAGGCGTCTCCTTCCATGCTGCCCAACCATGGCGATCGCCCCGAGGTCGTTGAGGCCCTTGAGAGCGGTTCGGGCTCCGCGGAGCGCTCGAGCACCACGCTCGACGAGATTATGCTCTATCGCGCCGCCGCCCTTGATAACGGTCAGGTTGTTCGTTTGGCACAGGCCCAGCCTGGCGTCGCGGCGATTTTGCTTTCGCTGGTGGCGCCGATGCTGCTTATCGCGGCGGCGGGCGCGGTGCTTTCGTTTTTCCTTGCGCGCCGCGAATCCCGTGCCATCATTGCGCCGCTGCAGGAGGTCGATTTGGACCACCCGCGCCGTAGCTATGAACATGCCTACACCGAGATGGTTCCCATGCTCGAGCGCATTGAGTCGCAGCGCCAGGAGCTTAAACGCCAGATGGCTGTGCTGGCCGATAATGACCGCATGCGTCGCGAGTTTACGGCCAATATCACTCATGAGCTCAAGACCCCGCTTACCGCGATTTCGGGCTACGCCGAGCTTATTGCAAACGGCATGGTTGAGGGCGAGGATGACCTGCGCAACTTTGGCGGTCGCATCTATCGCGAGGCGGGCCGTCTAGCAGCGCTGGTAAACGACATCTTGACGTTGTCTAACCTGGACGAGGCCGAACGCGCGACCGAGGGCGAGGCAGTGCCTATTGGTTCCACGGAACCCATTGAGCTCTCGCGCGCTATTACGACGGTGGAGCAGCGCCTTGAGCAGGTCGCCCGACAGTCGGACGTGACCATCGTGCGCAAGACGAAGCCCGTTGTGGTCGAAGGTGTGCCACGCCTGATCGACGAGCTGATTTATAACCTGGCCAGTAACGCTATTCGCTATAACCAGCCCGGTGGCACGGTTACGCTTCGATGTGGGACCAATGATGAGGGCCATCCGTACCTGACGGTTGCCGATACGGGTATCGGCATCGCGCCCGAGGAGCAGGGCAAGGTGTTCGA
>NZ_JBCOTQ010000061.1:0-11829 GCF_040920445.1 Collinsella aerofaciens
CATTTGGACAATCTGACGTTCAACTTCAAGGGCGCGACCAGAAGGTCAGCGCCTTTTCGTTTCACGTCACCTTGTCTCAAATGCGACTCGCTCGCTGGCGATGCCAAAACATCGGCGTTTTTGTTGTCGGGACGGCAGTTAGTAGTCGTCGAGTAGTCATTGGTGCTCAGCGGCAGTCCCCATTGCACCAAGTGGCGTGTGCCGTTAAGCGGAGAGGCGTATTGTTGACCCATCGTTTGGGCATACAATGGCTATGAGCATGCTGCGGTGAAGGCTTGTCCGCTCCGCAGCTTTTTTCTACGGTTAAAGGAGTATGTATGTCCGTTGAGGTCATGAGGACTGTGATCGAGGCCGCCGAGGGCCGCGTGCCCGTCGACACGCTGTTTACCAATGCACAGATCGTCGACGTGTATGGCCAGCGCGTGGCGCCCGGTAGCGTTGCCGTCAAGGACGGT
The DNA here is from genome assembly GCF_040920445.1 of Collinsella aerofaciens. GTDB lineage: Bacteria > Actinomycetota > Coriobacteriia > Coriobacteriales > Coriobacteriaceae > Collinsella > Collinsella aerofaciens_BH. The sequence continues at coordinate 456 of NZ_JBCOTQ010000061.1, forward strand.
GTGATCGTCGGCGTGCTCTACGATGGTCGCGACGATGCCGCTGGCACCTATGAGGCAACTGAGGTCATCGACTGCCAGGGTCGCTATCTCGCTCCCGGTTTTATTGACGGGCATCTGCATATCGAGTCTTCGAACATCCGTCCCGCCGAGTATGCTCGCATGGCCGCGACGCGCGGTACTACCACCGCCATTGCCGACAGCCACGAGATTGCTAATGTGGCGGGCCTGGACGGCCTGCGCTTTATGATTGAGGACGGCCGCCGCGCACCCATCTCCATCAAATACATGATGCCTTCGTGCGTGCCCGCGCTGCCCGACGAGCAGGCCGGTGCCGTTATTTCTGCTGCCGATATGCAGGCGTTTTTTGCCGAGCATCCAGGCGATGTCTTTGGTCTGGGCGAAATGATGAACCTGCCGGGCGTCTTTATGGCCGACCCCGAGACTTGCGCTCGCATCGATGCTGCCAACCAGACGCCGTCCAAGCAGGTTGACGGCCACGCGCCGCTCGTTGCCGGCAAGGACCTCAACGCCTATGCCGCGGCGGGTATTATCGCCGACCACGAGTCGACGATTCCCGAGGAGGCGCTCGATAAACTGTCCCGCGGCATGTATGTGATGCTGCGTGAGGGCACGTGCAGCCACGATCTGGCCAATTTGTCCCCGATGCTGCTGGAAAACCCCGCCCGCGCCCGCCGCTGCTGCTTTGCGACCGACGACCGCGCTCCCTCCGACGCGCTTTCGACCGGCATGATCGACAACGCCTGCCGCGTGGCCATCGAGGCCGGCGTCGACCCGGTGGTCGCCATCTCTATGGCGTCCCTTTCCACGGCTGAGGCGTTTGGGCTAGATCACGGCTGCCGCGACCCGCACGAGCTACGCGGTGCAATCGCCCCGGGCAAGCGCGCCGACCTGCTGCTGCTCGATGACCTGACGTTTGCCAAGGCTCCGCATCGTGTTTATGCCGCCGGTGCCCTGGTGGCGCAGGATGGCACCTTTGTGGGCGAGGTCGCACCCGAGACGGCCGAGGTCGCAGCGCTTGCCGATGAGCTGCGTGCTTCCGTTAAGCTGCCGAAGCTTTCGCTTGACGTGTTCGATTATGCCTTTAAGCCGGGCGAGGCCGTTATCGATGTTATCCCGGGTATGGCTATCACGGGTATGGCCCGCCCCGAGAGCGCCGAGGACTTGCGCCGCATTATGCTGATTGAGCGCCATGGCCGCGGCGTGTCGCTGCAGGCCGAGGGCGCCGATGGCGACGGCCCCGCTGGCCTGGGCCTGGTCGGCAAGCATATCGGTCGCGGCTGGGTGCGCGGTTTCACCATCACGGGTGGCGCCATTGCCTCCACGATCGGCCACGACTCACACAACGTGTGCGTGGTGGGCGACAATGCGGCGGATATGATGGCTGCCGTTGAGGCCGTGGGCCAGGGCGGTCACGTACTGGTGCGCAACGGCGAGGTCGTGGCGCGCATTCCGCTGGCGCTCGGTGGTCTTATGAGCGAAGGCACGGCAGAGGACGTTGCCGCACAGCACGACGACTTTATGGTCAAGGCGCGCGCCATGGGTATTGAGCCGCCGCTCGACCCCATCATGGGCATCATCTTCCTGCCCCTGCCGGTCATCCCGACGCTCCGCATTCGCCCCGAGGGCATGTTCGACGTTACAACCTTCACCTTCGCCGACTAGTCATCGGGGACGTTCTTAAACGACTAGTCGTTGGGGACATTCTTTGGCGGGCCGCCTGACGTCGCGACCGTGGGGCCTCTGGCATGTGTGAGCTATTTGCCAGGTCCTTGTAACGTTTACGCCCGCGGAGTCTTATTTGAGCTCCCTTTGGGTACGTTGGAATCGGATACACGTTCGATTCCAACAAGCCCGAAGGGAGCTTTTCTATGTTTAAACTGATTGCATCCGATATGGACGGCACACTGCTTGACGAAAACGGCCAGGTGCCTCCCGAGACCTACGAACTGATTCTGGCGCTACACGAGCATGGTGTGCATTTCGCTGCATCGTCAGGTCGTCGCTACGATCGCCTGTGCGAGTTCTTTGCGCCCGTTCGCGACAAGATGGACTTTGTCGCCGCTAACGGCGCTCAGGTCTACGCCGACGGTAAGATGGTAGACCGTGAGGTGTATTCCCACCTGGCGATTCGAAGGCTCGCCCAAGCCGTCAGGACGTTTCCCAATCTGCATCTTGCGCTCTTTGACCGAACCAAGTCCTTCCTGCTCGATGACGAGTGCAAGTTCGTGCGTGAGGTCGATAAGGACCTTCCCAATGCCGAGCGCATTTGGGAGCTGCCCGATCCCAGCGTAAATATCATCAAAGCGAGTATCTTTTGCGACGACAGTGCGGTTATGGACAGCGCGTACGTGCTACAGCGCGAACTTGGTCAGCTCTTTACTTTTGCGCCTTCGGGCAACGCGTGGATCGATGCCATGCAGCCTGGTGTGTCGAAGGCCTCGGGTATCGCGCAGCTCGCGGAGCATTACGGCATTGGACGCGACGAGGTCATGGCGTTTGGCGACTCGATGAACGACTACGAGATCATTCGCTTTGTCGGCACGGGCTGCGCGATGGAAAACGCGCGCCCCGCGCTCAAGGCGGTGGCCGATCGTGTGGTGGGTTGTAACCGCGACCACGCCGTCCAGCAGGAGCTCCGTCGCGTGCTGGAGAGTCTCTCCTAATCCGGCAGATGGGGACGTTCCTTTTCTGCCGACAGTGGGGGACAGTCCTTGCGGCTTTTTGCGAAGAGTGTCCCCAGTGACTAGTCGTTTAAGAACGTCCCCAATGACTAGGCGAGGGCGTCCATGATGGTGCGGGCGACGCCGTCGTGGTCGTTGTCGTATTCGGTGATGGCGTCGGCGGCCTCGCGATCTTCGGGCTCGGCGTTGATCATGGCCATGCCATGGCCCGCTGCCTGCAGCATGGGGATGTCGTTGATGTTGTCACCGAACGCCCAGGCGTCGGCGAGACGCTCGCCCAGGTGCTCGCATAGCCACGTGAGGGCCGTTCCCTTGGTGGCGCCCTCGCCCATGACCTCGATATTCATGGCGTACGAACGCGTGACCTCAATGCCTCCGAGCGTGTCGAGCTCCGCCGCGATGGCGTCGCGATCGGCCGGGTCGTGCCAGTACATGGCGATGCGTTCGAGCGTCTCGACCTCGTCGATCTTGCTGTCGATATCCATGTCGATCGGTGTTCGTGTGCGCTTGAGCGAAGCTGCGATGTGGGGGTCGCCGCCGCAGAACTCATCCAGGCGCGTGTAGAGCGAGCGGGGGAGGAAGCACTGCCCGTCCGCGAAGATATCGAAGGTCACATCGTGGCCGGCGGCGATGCGGCGGATGCGATGGGCAATGCCGCAATCGAGCGGTCGGCTCAAGATGCGCGTGGCGCGCGAGGCGTCGGTGGGCACATCGTCGTTGAGCTGCCAGACGCTGGCGCCATTGGCGCAGACGGCATAGTGCACGGCGGGATGGGCGAGGATGGGCTCAAAGATGCCCGACAGCGGACGTCCCGTGCAGGGCACAAATTCAATCCCGCGTCGAGCGAGCTCGTCGAGCATCGCCCAGGTGGCATCGCTCATCTGCTTATCGCTCGTCAACAGCGTTCCATCCATATCGGAAAACACAATCATTTGATGCAGCCCTTTCTGCTGGCATAAAAAGCGTGGCCGAGGGCGGTGATGCCCTGGCCACGCTCGGGTTCTATAACGGTCCGCGTCCTAGCGGTCGGCGAGCGGCTTGTATTCCAGCGGCTCGATCACCGGACGGTATGCCGGGCGGATGATGCGATGCGCGCAGAAGAGCTCTTCCATGCGGTGTGCCGACCAGCCGGCCATGCGGGCGACGGCGAAAAGCGGCGTAAAAAGCGTCTCGGGCACGCCGAGCATCTTGTAGATAAAGCCTGTGTACAGGTCGATGTTGGCGCAGATAGGCTTGGTCATGCCGTGGTCGCGCATCACCTGCGGTGCCAGGCGCTCGATGCGCTCGATGAGTGCGAACTCTTCGCCCAAGTCCTTCTTGGCTGCAAGCGTGCGCGCGTAACGACGGCACACCTCGGCACGCGGGTCGCTCAGCGTGTAGACGGCGTGGCCCATACCGTAGATGAGACCCGTGCCGTCGAAGGCCTGCTTGTCGAGGATCTTGCCCAGGTAGGCCGCGACCTCGTCCTCGTCCTCCCAGTTGGAGACATGCGCGCGGATGTCCTCGTGCATAGACACGACCTTGGCATTGGCGCCGCCGTGGCGCGGGCCCTTGAGCGAGCCGATAGCCGCGGCGTAGGCGGAATACGGGTCGGTGGCCGAGGAGGACAGCACGCGGCAAGCGAAGGTGGAGTTGTTGCCGCCGCCGTGCTCGGCATGCAGCATGAGCATCACGTCGAGCAGCATGGCTTCGTCGCGGGTGAATGCCATGCCGCCGCGCAACACCTGCAGGATGGTCTCGGCGGTGGAGAGACCGGGTGTGGGGTGCGGTACATGAACCTCGGAGCCGCGGCGCTTGGCGACCGAGGCCATATGCGCGAAGGCGGCGATGCGGGGGAGACGGGCGAGCATGGAGATGGCGACGTCGATTTCGTGCTCGGGCGTAATGGCGTCGGGCTCGGCGTCGAAGGCGTAGAGCAGCAGCACGGCGCGCTGAAGCACATTCATGATGCTCGACGACACCGTGGTCATGGGGAACTCTTTGACGTACTCGTCGCTCAGATGTCTAAAGGCACCTAGGCGCTCGCAGAAGCCGTCGAGCTCTTCCTTGTTGGGCAGCGAACCCGTGATAAGCAGATAGGCGACTTCCTCGTAGCCGTAGCGATTCTCGGCCTGGGCATTGTTGACCAGATCCTCGATGCTGTAGCCGCGAAGCGTGAGCTTGCCCTGATCGGGCACGACCTTTCCGTCGACCTTGTTGTAGCCGTGCACGTCCGAGATGCGGGTAAGGCCCGCGACCACGCCCGAGCCGTCGGCATTGCGCAGGCCGCGCTTGACATTGTGCTCGACAAACAGGCCCTCGTCATAAGGGTCGGTCGGCAGGCCGTGGTAGAGGCTTTCGCTCTCGGGCGAAATCTGGCGGCTTGCTTCGTAATCCAGAACCAGGCGGCTCAAGTGGTCATCGAAGCGGTAATAGATTTTCTTGGCGTCGTAGGCCATGCGCGCTCCTCTCCGGGCCGCATCGGGGTGACTTGCATGGGCATGCGCGCGTCAGGCTATCCCCAGCGGCTTGCTCGCTACAGGCGGTACATAAAGTTGAAGACGTCCTCGCGCTGGATGGACACGTTGACGCCCGAAAGCTCGCCGGCCTCGGCCAGCGCCTTCTGCAGCTCGGCGAAGTCGAGCTTGGACTCGGCGGTATCGGCCAGCATGGTCATGGTGAAGATGTCCTCGATAATGGACTGCGTGATGTCGCGGATGTCGACGTTGGCCTCGCCTAGGACACGGGTGACGCCGGCGACGATGCCGGGGCGGTTCTTGCCAAGGACGGTGATGACGATACGGGAGGACGAGATCTCGGCCATGGGAAACCCTTTCGCGTGATTGCGGCGCGCGCGGGGCGCTCCGCTACGGTACAGTGTTCATCATTGTACCTGTCTGGCGCAAAAAAGGCGCGCTCGCTGCGGCGTTACATGCCTGCAACATGAGCGTAAGGGGGAAGGCCGTACGGGGAAGAGCCGTCTGGCGCGTGTCCGGCTCGTGTTGGGTTGATTTCCGATCTCAGCCGAACACATTGAGCGGACAGGCCGTTCCCGCAGTCAGCCGAACGCCTCCGACGGCTGATTCCGAACTGGAAGCGAAGGGCATCCCCGCCCTTCGGTAGGGGATACCGCTCCGCGGCGCATGCCGCGGGCGGCGCCCCTATCGGACCACCGTGACCTCAGTTGGGATGGGCCCAGCACTGCCGCGTACTCGGTGAGTTAGAGCCAACTGTTCGTCTTCACGTCGCGTATGGCGATATTTCGGTCGTCCGGCTCGGTGATGCCGTAGCCGAACGCCTGGAGCGTCTCGATGGACTCCTGGATCCTCTGTTGGAACATGGGACCCGGATCGACCCTCGGCCCGAGGTGCCCGCGCCAAAGGCACGGCGTGGCGCGCAGCATGTTATGGATTTTGGAGATGGGCTCGATGTCGGCGTAGACGTTGAGCGTCGCCATGGCGTCCTTGTGGCCGAGGATCGATTGGAGCGCCTTGATATCGCCGCCTTGGCGGATCCACTGCGTTGCGAACGTGTGGCGAAGGCCGTGGAACGTGATCAGCTCGTCGTTGGTGCCCATGAGGCCGTTGGTCTCCGAGAACGTCTTGAACGCCCTGCGGATATAGCTTGTCGTCGCGAAGGTCGCGCCCGGCTCCGACAGGATGTAGCAGTCCCCGATCTCGACCGCCCCGGTAAGGCCGCGCAAGCGCAGCTTTCCGCAGTCGATCTCGTGGGTCTCCTTCAGGAAGGGGAGTAGGCCGACCGGGTCGATGGGGATACCCCTGGCGTCATGGGTCTTGGTGTCCTTGATGAACGAACCCATTCCCTTCGCGTACGCCACCGAGTGTCTGATCGAGATCAGGCCCGTCTCGAAATCCACATCGCACCACCGAAGGCCGCAGACCTCGCCGATTCGCATCCCCGTGTGCAGGGCGAGTACGACCGCCCTCTAATCCTCGGCGGACCAATCGAGTCCGAACTCCTTTCGGGCATCCTCTTCGCTCATGACTTCGAGAAGGTCTCCGGGTTGGCAACGAAGGGCGAGGCATAGCTGCTCGAGTGTGTTGAAGCGAATGCCGCGAATATGCCCTTTTTTAATACGGGACAGGTTCACGGGCGTGGTTCCAATCCTTTCGGCAAGTTCGTTCGAGGAAATCTTTCGCTCGGCCATGATCTTGTCGAGGCGAACAATTACGGGCATGGCGTTTCCTTACGCAATCTCGTCGGAGTCGAGGTACAGCTCTCGGGCGTACAAGAAGAGCTGGGAAAGCATGAACAGGACGATGCCGAGAACCAGAGAGGTCCAATCGAATGATGAAGCGATCTCTTGGGCGCCGACGGCCCCCTCGCCGCCAAACATCGAAACGGAGGTTTTGAGTGAGCCGGCGTAGAGGCTGGTGGCAGCTTGAACAACGAAGAGAATGCCGAGCACCTTCAAGCATGTCGCAGACCCTTTCTTGAAGGGGTCTCCGCTCTTGATCGTCCACACGAGAACGGCGCTGAGGATGGTCGTAGCGATACCGATGACGGCAGGGACCAATGTCGAGATCGCAAGGGCTGGATACGCGGGGGAGTCTGCAATTACAGGGTTGTCGAGCACTTCGATTGCTGGCTTTAAGGAGAACGCCACTTGTGCGATGGCGGTGGCGCAAAGGGTCGCAGAGGCTATCGCACATGCGATGCGGAAGGAATGAAGCCGGAGAGTGCGATTGTCGGAACTCATAATAACCTCCGAAGAATTTAAAAAACTCAGGTTACTTTTTAACAGTTTATGTTAAATTGACTTTGCCGGCAAGTAATCACAGCATGCTGCAACCGAAATCCCTCTAGATTGGAGAGGATTATGTTCAGTACTGTTCAGTCGTGTAAGCTCTTGGTTTTCCTCGGCCTCGCTCTTTGCCTGTTGCTGCCGGGAGCCCCCGCTTTTGCGGATACCCCGATGCCTCCTTCCCAGGAGAGCAGCCAGTGTGCCCTCGTTGAGCCCCTCGGGTATACGGACGACGTCGTCGATACCTACTGGAGCTACAGCTGTCCTCGCGGCGTAAGCGGGCACAGCATCTCGATGTTCAACATCTCTTACAAGACGATCTCCTACCGAAATGGCTATCGCCGATCCGCGCATCATAGGGAATCCCGCCCCGCTGCAATGTGCTCCTGTGGTGTTCTTGGCACAACTGATAAATGGCAATTTGTCTATAGCACCTACTAGATGCGAGGAAGGGCCGAGCATTTTGTTCGGCCCCTCTGTTCCGACTGGATGAGGTTAAGGTTGGCGATGAATATGCTCAAAATCTCGAAGGCGATCTTTAGGTCGCTTCTCTCCTCCAGGTCGCTCTGTGTTGTCGTTGTTGCGTTGATGGTTCTTTGTGCTCTGCCCGTCTTCAGGAGCGCGGCTGGCATCGACGGACGGGTCGAATACCTCGAGTCGGGAATAACCCGTGTTGAGCAGGAATTGTCAGCATCCTATGCGGATGCGCTTGTGAATGCGGGGGAGGACGGTGTCTATACCTCTTCATCAAGCATGCCCGCGCTTCTGTACCCTCTTGCCGCGGGACGTCTTATCTTGGCACCGCTCTCTCCCCTACTTCCGTTTCTGCAGATATCGGATGGAGAGTACACCTATTATGACGGATCGAAGGAGTACTTGCTATGGGTCGCAACGGCCGTTGCCGTCGCGTTCCTTGCCGCGCGTCTTAACAAACGTGAAAAGCTCATCATCCAGGCACCGATGGGCGAGCTGGGTAGACTTGTTGCATCGAGCGTATGGGCGAGTGTTTTTGCAATGCTTGCCGTCCTCGCCATCAATCTTCCAGGGATAATCGCCGCGCTTGTGAAGAATGGCCCGGGCTCGCCGTTCTATCCGATAGGCTACATTCAATATGCGACTCCGGTTATCAAACCGGCTTGGCTGGTGTTCGCGCAGACGGCCATCTTGCAATTCTTGGTGGCAGCGTTCATCTCGCTTGTCGTTCACCTTGCCGTGAAGATTGCCAATAACCCTACGCTTGGAATCGTGTTCGTATGTGCCCTGATGGGGGTGACGATGGTTCCCGGGTATTACGGAAGATCCATCGCTTTACGTGAGTTCGCCCTGTTGAATCCCCTTACGTATGCGAACACTGAGTTGACCGTCGGCGTCTATAGCCCGTACCCGACAACGCAGATAGTGAATCTGCCTGGACTTTGCTTCGAGCGTGGCGCGATTGCCCTCGTATGCGCAATCGGGATCGAGGTGCTGGCAATTAGCCTGCTTTGCGTTGCTGGAAAGAGCGGCTGCGCGTGCCCGATATCCCCGATTTGTCTTGAGAGAGGTTCCTTCACTGCATCGAGAACGGCAACTCGTTCGAGCGCTTGTGCCTCCGCCGTTGCATACGTAAGAACGATGGGGAAACTGCTCCTGCGTTCTCCTACCCTCGCCGTATGCGCGATTGCAATGTCGACGACGATGCTGGCCCCGGCTCTGGTCGAGATGTTTCCTGACGCTGATAACGTTTCCGCTGTTCGGTATAGGGATGGGGAGCTCCGTTCAATAGATCGGTATCTAGAGCAGAACGCTGCGAATATGGACGTCGAGGGCAAAGCGGCCCTGGAAGACATGCGGGATGCTCTTTCGGGTTTCGTGTACGCGCCTATGCCTGCGGAGGGGTTTCGAAGCCTTGCGACGTACGAGCGCGCTCGAGGTGAGCTGGGCGCGGCAGATGCGACTCTCCTGCAATCGATCGGAATCGAGCCGGAGACTCCTTCTCGTGCGGAGGCGCGCGCCCTTCTGCTTGAGTCGATCGCGAGCTTGCCGGACCCCAAGGTTTACGAGTTAAGTACGAAGATGCCCCCATTAATCCTCCTTTCGTATCTCCAGGCAGCGCTTCCCTCCTTATTTTTGCTGTTGCCCGTGGTTGTCACATCGCTCGCGTGCACCCACCTGCAGTGTCGTTCCCTTCTGGTTCTCCAGATCCCCGCAACAGCGCATGTGCGTTTTCTGACGGCTGTTGCGCTGGCTCTCCTGCTTGGCTTGGTGCTGCTTTTGGTGTCGATGGTTCCCGCTGTCGTTGTGTCCGTGATTAAGAACGGTGCGGGTGGATCGGAGTATCCCGTCGCTCTCATTCGGGCGGGAGCTTCGACAACGTCCACGGTGGGGGAGGCGGTGTTGTGCAGTATTCCGTTGCTGGTCATGGCATACGGCGTGATTTCCGTCGTCGCTGCGTTGACAGCGGCGATTAGCCGCAACCCCGTTGTCACCGGAATGGTTTGCGCGGTTCTCTTGGTGTTGGGTTCGTTGAGCGCTCATGTTGAAAGCGTGGGCATGGGCGTCGCGCTGCTGGCTCCATTCGCCTCGTTTGATTCCGCTTCCCAGGTGGGGACGATTGGGTTCCTTGGGCGAGGGACGAACGCGATGCCTTTTGGAGAGGTCGTCGGCGCATCGGGCGCTCTGCTGGTGGTCTTGGGCGCCGTATCTCCGTTGATGGTGCGCCTGAGTGTTCCAAAGATCGAAAGGGGATGATCTCGATGATTGACCTTCAAACGCTGACGATCTCTTATGGAAAGAAGGTGCTCGTAGATTCGGTGAACGCTGAGTTTGCCCCGGGTACGGTCTACGGTCTCGTCGCTCCGAACGGGCATGGAAAGACGACGTTGCTGCGTGCGATGGCAGGTTTGCCGGGTCCTCGCGTGGACGGGAGCATCGTTCTGGATGAGGTGCAGGGTACGGGTGCGAGAGAGGTCCGTTCTATGATCTTCTATGCACCTGGTGAGGGGACGCTGTTGTATCCCGGATTGCGTGCGGAAGATCACCTCAAGATGGTTTGCGATATGTGGCCGCATGCTCGCGATATCGAAGAGATAGTGGAACAAACGCAGATAGGCGAGTTCGCGAAGATGAGGATCCGCACTCTGAGCCAGGGCATGAAGCAGCAGCTTACCCTGGCGATTGCGTATGCGACGGGCGCGCGGTACCTTCTATTAGATGAGCCCATGAACGCGCTCGACCCCAGCAGGGTGGACTTGCATTCCGAGATTCTCAGGAAGCTGGCCGATTCTGGTACGTGCATCATCATGTCATCCCACATCTTGGATTCGGTCGATAGGCTGTGCGATGAGATTCTGTTTTTGAAGGATGGGAGGCTCATTAGAAGCATTCCGCAAGATGATGCTGCGCCGAAGTCTCCTGGATCCCATTTCGCAAAGCCTGCCGGACGCGCCGAGGGTGCGCTAAGCACGTATCGGCGACTCTACGAAAAGGGCGGGTAGAAATGCAAGTTAAAAATCTATGTGGCCAATGTGATACCGTTGAACCCGCATATCGATACCGCTCAGCCATTCGCCTCGCCCCCGTCGCACGCATCTTCATTCGGTCTGTCATTATTAATCTAACGATGCTTTGAGAAATGTAGGTGCTTCTAAATGTGCTGTCGACTTCTTCTCAAACTGATCCTAAGAGACAAGGCCGTATGGATTTGTACGCTCGTTCTCGCTGCAGCCTTTTCCGTCCCCATTGCGTTCAATTCACCCATCTACGGGCCCTTCTTTATGAAACAGGGCATGCAGGGCTTTGTCGACGCATTCAATACGCGCGCGCCCCAGGCCAGCGGCACAGACCTATCGCCAGAGCAGCAAGATGACGCGGAGCTTGCAAGATACGCGAACGCCGCCCTCGCCGCTCAAACCGACGCCGCCTTTCTCGACTCTGCCGAGAGCTACTA
>NZ_JBCOTQ010000062.1:0-5551 GCF_040920445.1 Collinsella aerofaciens
AGCGGTAGATACCTGTTCGACGGTCTGACCCAATCGACCTATCGAAACTCGATACATCGGATTGCACGACCCTGGAGGGCATGTTCAGGGGATGCTCAAGCGTCACGGAGCTTTTTGATCTCGACCGTCTTGACGCCTCGAACGTCGAGAACACGTCCTACATGTTCCTCAACTGCCTGACGCTCAAGGCCGTCAGCATCTTGGGATGGGAGGCGTCCGGAATCACAGACGTCGACCAGATGCTCAGTGGCTGCTCTACCTACATCCTCGCAACCGAGGAGCAGCGCGAGTTCCTGAACAAAATCACCGGCTCCACGCAGCACGGAATCTGGACCCGTAACCTTTCGTAGCCCAGATCAAAATACCGGTTGTTTCCAGAAATCCTCTAGGAGGCGTCTAGATAGAGGATTTCTGGAAATGCAAATAACAATAATTTAGATTCCGAGCGTATCGACCGGAGCAACAACGATGCCTTCGCTAGTTACGTGAGCCGGCATACCAAACCCGATGACGATGAGTTTCGCCGCAGGCGGCCTCTCCCCGCGATCGACCAGCTTTCGCTCAAGTCGAAGCAGATTTTCCACTGCCTCTGGGACTTGGGGGCTCCCGAGCTTGACCTCAACGGCAACCCACGAGCCGTCACGACGATGGACAATCGCGTCGACCTCTAGGTCGTCAGCGTCGTGGTAGTGAGATACGGTCGCATCGCTGGCCGCCGCGTAAACCTTGAGATCGTGTAGCACAAGGGATTCGAAGAGCAAGCCAAGGGTCTTCGGATCGGATGACAACGACTCCGGATCCGCACCGATGAGGGCGACGGCGAGCGATGAGTCCGCAAGGTGCCGCTTCGCGCCCTGCCGCAACTTCACCGGCGACCTGAGAGCCGGATGCCACGCGGGGACATCGTCGACGATATTGATACGGCGCAGCGCGTCCATGTAGCCGGTAATCGTATTCTTTGAGACGTCAACACCCAAATCCCTTTCGATGGACCTCATGCCGGCGAGAGTCGATTCATTGCGTGCAAGCGACGAGAGCAAGGCCCTTACCTTAACCGGGTCGCGTTTCACTCCATCCGCCCTCGAAACGTCAGACTCGCAAACACCGTCAATATAGGCGGCGGCTATCCGCATTGCGTCGGCAGTTGTCTTACCGACCGCTTGGGGCCAACCGCCGCGGCAGAGCAAATCCGCGATACCGGCGATACCGGCGATGGATCCGAGTGACGCCGCAACGGAATCGCCATCGAGCAGCGCACCAAGCGAGACCGCTCCCGACGAAATACCGAGCTCGAAAAGCGTCATGGTATCCATCCGCAAACGGGCGATTCGACCCACACCGCTGTGCATCGGCTGGTTCTCGGCTCGCGGCGTCGCAGATCCGGTGAGAATGAACTGTCCTGGCTCCCCTCCCCTGACATCGCATTCGAATCGCACGGCATCCCATAGCTTCGGCTCTTCCTGCCATTCGTCGACAAGCCTCGGGGTCGGTCCGACAATTGCTTGGGCCGGATCGAGACGAGCGAGCTGGAGGGCCGCAAAACCGCCAGATGGGTCGGAGAGAGATAACGATGACTCGGCAAATCTCTGAGCTGTCGTTGTCTTTCCACACCATTTCGGCCCCTGAATGAGCACTGCACCAAAAATGCCAAGGTCGCGCTCGACCAAGCAGTCAACACAACGTCCTATATACCTATCCATCTGCTTTCCCTCCAATCATTCATTTGAAATTATAGCGTTTATCTGCGTCGTTGGGACAAATAACGATTACTTATTGGGACGATTGACGGTAATTTATTGGGACGATTGACGATAGCTCGTTGGGACGATTTCCATTTTCTTAAGGCACTAATCAACGAGACCCACTGTGAACTATGAGACGGATAAATTTAGCTGACGCCTCTCATGAGTTCAGCAATGCTGATTTGAAATCCGTCGGCAATCTTCTTGAGATTTGAAAGGCTGACATTACGCCGCCCGACTTCAATGCTCGCGTAGTAGGAACGATCCATTTCAATCAAATTGGCGAACTGCTCCTGACTGCACCCGAGTCCACCGCGGAGCTCTTTGCATCTCATGCCGAATGATTTCTGAAGCGTCGTATCCATGACAAAAAGAGTCATGGATTGTTGTATTTATGCCAACGGACTATATACAACAATCCCAGTTAAGGCGCATAATTACCTCTATTGGAAAGCACTCTGATGCCCAGTCGGATAGGGCACGGAAAAGGAATGGAACAGCACAATGACTCAGGGAAAGCATTTCGCTGCCGGTGGCGATCACTTCGCCGCACTGCCAAGCAAAAAGATTCACGCCCCGAAGGGGATCGCGCGTCTGACCGTCACCGCGGCGACCATGGCTGCCATGACCGGATCGAGCCTCATCTCACCGTTCACGGCATTCGCCCAGACCGGTGACGGGGGCACGCAGCACCCCGCCGTGATGTCGCCGATCGCCGCCCACGCCGGCGCGGCATCCGGTAACGGCACGAAATCCGTCGCACAGACCATCGCGGACCTGCAGAAGGCAGTCGACGAGGCGAAGGCGAAGGAGGACGCCGCCAAGGCATCCTACGATGAGGCCGCCGGTCCCTACAACGAGGCGGCTTCCGCCCGCGACCAGGCCAAGGCATCCTACGATTCGGCCGTCAGCGCCGGCACGGCAGCCGACCGTGCGGCGATGGACGAGTACGCCCGTCAGGTCGCGGAGGGCAAGGACGCCGCCGATGCCGCCGGCAAGGACCTCGAGCAGGCGAAGGCGGGTCTCGCAGACGCCAAGGCGGATGCGTCCGAGAAGGACGAGGCGTACCAGTCCGCCCTCAAGGTGGCCCAGGATGCCAAGGACGCCCTCGATAAAGCCAAGGCAGATGCCGTAAGCGCCACCCCGGAGGCAATCAGTGCCGCCGAGCAGGCCGTGCGCGACGCCCAGGCTGCCGTGGACAGGGCACAGGCCAATCTCGCCAACGCCAACGCGACGCTTGTCGATGCCCAGTCCAAGCTGGTTGCGGCCCAGTCTGCAAAGGATTCCGCCGATTTCGTCCTCGCTGCAGCCAAGCAGAACAAGGACGCGGCGGATGCGAAGGCCGCAGCCGCCAGCGCCGCCTACGAGAAGGCGAAAGCCGACCTCGCCGCAGCGGAGGCAGGCGCCAGCGGCCCGGAGTACGATGCGGCAAAACAGAAGGTCGCGGACGCGGAGGCAGCCCTCGCTGCCGCACGAGCGGTGCAGTCCCAGTGCGAGTCCGAGCTCGAGCAGGTACAGTCCGCTGCAGCAACGGCACAGACCGACCTGAATGATGCCCAGGTGGCCCTCTCCGTAAAGCAGCAGGCCGCGGCCGATGCCGAATCCGGTGTGAACGCCGCCCAGTCCGCTCTCGATGCCGCGAACGCCGGTCTCGATGCGGCCAAGCAGGTGAATGCCGACGCCGTCGCCAAGCTGTATGCCGCGAAGCAGGCTGTCAAGGACGCAGAGTCCGCCAAGGCAACCGCAGACGTAGAGCTCGCGAACGCCAAGGCCGCAAAGGATACCGCAGACGCCGCCGTAACCGCCGCGCAGCAGAAGGTCGACGAGGCCCAGGCGAAACTCGATTCCGCCGACGCGCAGCTCAAGCAGGGAGCCATCGGCTTCTTCCGCGCCATGGGTGCCGATTCAGCCATCGAGATCATCCAGAACTGCACATACAAGGACTACACCGAGGTGGGGAACAGCCTCGACGCGACTAGTCTCGACAACATGCTCGCGGCAATCCCGTACATGAAGTCCATCAACGAGTATCGCAAGTCCGTCGGTCTCTCTGAGCTCCAAGTCACGTACAAGCTCATTGCGGCGGCGATTGCCAACGCGAACTATTCCGATGTCAAGTTTGGGCATTCCATGCAGTTTGATACGAGCGAAAACCTCGCATGGAACTATGGAACCGATCCGAAACCGCAGTGGGTGGACCAAGAAAAAGCTTTCTTCGATCAGGCGGTTCAGGAGCTCTATGGCGTCACCGGTCTAATCGGTAAGGATGCCGCAGACTTCTACAAGTCGCATAGTGGGATTGAATCCTATGTCAATCAGCATTTTAAGGTTGCCGGATATCCCGCAACCGTCGGTCATTACCTGCATGTCATCAGCCCTGAAATCGGCTATATGGGCATGGCAGTCTGCAGCAAGGGAACCATGAACGGCTGGAAGACCGACAGCTTCGATACCGCAAACCTGGGTTGGGCAGGCTCCGGTTGGAACATGAACCCCATGTCCGTCGACGAGTACGAGCAGAAGCTGACCTCCTATATCAACGGCCTCAAGAACGCCAAGAGCGCACTCGACGCAGCCAAGGCCGATCTCGCATCCAAGAAGCAGGCAGCCGCCGGCGCCGCCACAACCGTCCAGCAGAAGCAGGTCGCGGTGGATTCCGCACAGGCAGGTGTCGATGCCGCGAAGCAGGGTGTTGCCGATGCCCAGCGTGCCGCCGATGCCGCAAAGGCTGATGTCGCCGCCAAGCAGCAGGGCGTCACGGATGCCCAGACCGAGCTTGATGCGGCGAAATCGGACCTCGATGCCGCCAACGCGGCAGTCGATACGGCAAAGTCGACCGTCCAGCAGAAGCAGGTCGCCTTTGATGCCGCCAACGCAGCCGTAACGACCGTACAGACCAAGCTGGATTCCGCCAAGGCGGACACCGAGGCCAAGCAGCAGGACGTCATGGATGCGAACGCCGATCTCGCGAAGTTCTTCCAAGACGTCGCCGACGCCAAGAAGGCGCTCGATACAGCAAAGAGCGTCCATGACGCGGCGGCAGCCGATCAGGTCGAGAAGGCGACCGTCCTCGCCGCCGCCGAGCAAAAGGCGGACGCCACCGCACGCGCCCTCGCGGATGCCCAGCGTGCCGTCGATGCCGCAAAGACCGACGCCGGCGTTGCCGCCGACAGGCTTACCGGCTCCCAGACCGATCTCGATGACGCACAGTCGAACCTCGACATCCTCACCGGTCTTGCCGCGAAGCTCGCAGAGGCACAGCAGCGCGAGCAGGATGCAGTAAAGGCCGTCAATGACACCAAGGCCGCCCTCGATGCCGTGAAGGCGGATGCCATCGCCGCCGAGTCCCTGGTCTCCGCCGCCGAGCAGGCAAAGGCGCAGGCAGACGCCAAGCTGTCGAAGCTGAACTCCATCGATGCCGGCGCGGCGATCGCTTCCGGTCATGATGTGAACGCGGATGACGCCCTCAACGCGCTTTTCGTCGCAGCAGTCGAGGCACGTGCCAAGGTCGCGCCCGCCAAGGCTATCCTGGACGAGAAGCAGGCCGCGGTGGACGGGCTCCAGTCCGGCTATGATGCGGCACTCGCCGCCTACGAGTTGGCGAAGTCCGACCGCATCGCAGCGGAGCAGAAGCTTTCCGATGAGATTGCACGACAGAAGGCAGAGGAGGCAGCAAAGCAGCAGGCGGCATACACCCCGAAGCACCTCGCCGGCACGGATACCGCCCAGCCCGGCAGCCTCGCCCAGACCGGTGACCGCGCGGGACTCATCGGCGAGACGTTCGTCATCGGCGGTACCGTCCTCGTGGC
>NZ_JBCOTQ010000062.1:5703-10805 GCF_040920445.1 Collinsella aerofaciens
CGCTTCTGGTGTGCCTTTCGGCACCTCAACTTGGATGTGCCAGCGTTGCAAAGCAAGGAAGCGGCTCTACGGAAAGGGCCGCCACAGCGGTAAAGAATAAAGACAAAAAGAAGCCAAGCGAAGAAAAGGCGGCGCAAACCTCTGGAACCAAGACCGAGGAGAAGAAAGAATCCGACGGCAAGGACCAGAAGTCCGATGACTCCAAGAAGGAGGACAACAAGTCCTCCGACTCGTCGAAGTCGGATAGCAAGGGAGATTCCTCCCAGTCTAAGCAGAATTCCGGCAATTCGCAGGGTTCCGGCAGCACTAACTCTTCTTCCAACAGCGGTAGCCAGAAGAAGTGGGTTGCCGAGCAGGGCCACTGGGAGACCGACTACGGCCAGGTCTGGGTGCCGAATGTAGTGTATACGCGCCATCCTCGTTTCTGGGTCAACCATGGTGGTGCTATGGTAGGGCCCTTCGATTCATCCGATGCCGCCTACGCTTGGATTATTAACGATGGCGAAAACGGCGGTATCGGAGGATCTGTCGTAAACGATTCGTATACCACCTCTGAGGACCAGGGACATTATGAACAGCAGGCTACGGGACAGCATTGGGTTGTCGACGTCGCCGGTCACTGGGAGTAATGGGCATCGTTCCTCTCCTCTTACATTCGGTAAATGTTTATTTATTTGTGGGCGGCCGGTTCGGCCGCCTTTTTAGACGACCAGTCTGGGAGCAAGCGATAGGAAAGCAATCAAACGAGAGGCCGTTCCAAAAGAATCCGGCGGTGCCGGATGCTTCGGGCAAAACCTTCCGCAGATCGGTAAGGTCTTCCATCAACTTGCTCCAGCCCTCACCCGGAGTCCGCTGCGCGGGACTCATCGGCGAGACGTTCGCCATCGGCGGCACCGTCCTCGTGGCAGCCGGCGTCTTCCCCGATCAAAAGAAGCGCCGCGAGCAGATGTAGGACAAATCGCATAACGACTCGGAAAGGGGAATCCCGCAAAAGAGATTCCCCTTTTTCGTCTCGCGAGCCACGGTTCGTTGAGGCAGCTTCAGCTTAAGGGCCACAGATTAAACCGATCTACAACTGTGACCATATGACTGTGCGCACATGTTGGCATAGTCATATGGTCACATATTTACAGCTGCGATTATGCTGCAATAACTCAACCGTTAGTGTTTATTAAACAGCCAATCGAAGCCAGGATTGCCCAGTGTTTGACGCATCTGCCCCACCTGAATCTCCGTCTCCACGCCATCCTTGCCGAAAACGGCGCTCATGTTCTCAGCGGTCGGGATGACCGTTTTCACTTCGCCCATGGTGAGGTCGAAACGTTGGCTGCCGACTTGGTTCTCAAGATGGATCTGCCCATCGGATCCAAAGACACTCTGGAGCACGGCTGTCTCCTTGCAAGAAACTGTCGCCCCCAAGATAACAGACGGGCGGATCCGGCGCAGCATATAACGCTCGGTAATACATGACTATGTTAATGTAGTCATATGTTCACGTATTACAAGCTGGGACCTCATGTATTAGAGCTCGAGCCGTGGCCGTCAGGACGTCCGGCGGGGAAATCGTCGGGGTCGATGCGTGGGGCATGGCGAAGGTTCTTACCGGAGCCTATGGTCCCGGCTCTCCCGGTCGTATTCCTACGATATCGCCCCTAGATTACCAATGTGTCAGATAAAGAATGAGGCAATGGCTGTGATCACGCCTACGGCGGATGCAACGACTGCGCCCTTTTTCCTCTCCTTTAGTCCGACGAATAGGGTTGCCGTAAAGTCAAGGGCGGAAATGCAGGCTATGGCAAGCGAAACGAGTTCCTTGGGCGGTTTCAGCAAAAGGTCGCTAGCAAAGAGTAATGCAAGCAGGGCAAAGCCGATCGTGGTCAAGTATCTCGATTGATTTTGCGACAGCATGGCAACTGCCTTTTAGAACATGCAAGTGAATGTCATTGCGGTTGCAAACAAGCCGCTGCCAGGACCGGTTATCACGAGACCGGCGATAACACATTTTCTCGGTTTCCAGCTCATGACAGATCCCTCTCTCATGGTGAAACGCATACATTATGAGATATGCACATTATCTCGCTAATTAATTTCAATATCCATCATCTAACACTAAAGAATACTGACTCACCGGTTCAGCGACAATGCGTTTTTGCCCTTGCGTTCCCACTCGCGTAACCGCCTCGCCGCGTCGGCGGCCGGAAGGGCCTCCGTCTCGCAATCAGCGACCTTGTAACCGTATTGTCCTTCGTGCCCCTTTTGGCAACTTTAGCCCGGCTGTGGGTTAAACCAACTCACAGCCGTAACCGCGTTAATGTAGTACTATGCTAATTGCTTAGTATGTTCACATATTTCTACCTGCGACTTAGAATTGCTTAATGTAGTCATATATTAATGTGCTAATATATGACTACGCTATTCAGAAAGGGGAGGACATGGCGACGAACATCCTGCTAGTCAATCAGAAGGGCGGCGTCGGCAAGACGACGTTCGCGGACGAGATCGCCTGGGGCCTCGAGCGGCGCGGCCGCAAGATCGGCTTCGGCAACCTGGACCCGCAGGGCGGCGCGAACCACGAGAAAGGGCTGCTCGACGACGAGGACGCCGTGAACGTCATCGACACACCTGGTTTCCTGAGCGATGAGACAGCTGTGTACGCGAAAAATGCCGACATCGCGATCATCCCGGTCCAGCCGGGCACCCTAGGGTTGAAGCCGATGAAACGAACGATCAAGGTCATCACCGAGGCCAATCCCGACTTGTCGTTTGCAATCATCGTCAACAACTTCGCGGCAAACCAGACGGTCGACCGCCAGTTCCTCGAACTGCTCGAGGCCGACGACCTGCCCGTGCTGGGCACCGTACCGACCGCGGCGGCATTCAAACAGGGCGCGGCCCTGGGCAAACCCGTATACGAGATCGCGAAAAACGGCAAGGCCGCCCAGGCGATTGAAAACATCCTGAACGAACTGGAAGAGGTGCTGTAAATGGCAAAGTTCAAAAAGGCGACCTCATACTTCGACGTCGCAGCGGAAAAGGCCGAGGAGAGGCAGCAGAAAATCGTTGAGAGCGCATCTGAGACCCAGAAACCGGCTCCTAAGGTACGGAAAGCCGGGCGCCCCAAAAAGGGCGCTGAAGGGGCATCTGAGAGGCTTGTTCAGCTGTCCGTGTACGTTCCGGAGAGTTACCGAAAACGCCTGAAGCAAGTGGCACTCGAGGAGGACAAGTCCGTATCGGATATCGCTCGGGAGCTTTTCGATCGCTATCTGGCCGAAAAGTAAATCTAATCGGAATCACGGGTACCGTCAGGTGCCCGCTTTCTTTTGTATGGGCCTCTGAGAGCCGATTTAAGACCCGTTTTATCTATCAGTGAGAAAACCGGTCGAACCTCACCGATAGGACGTCTTATTTTCGATTCTGTAGCTCCCTGCCGGTAATTGAAGTGAGGTTGAACAAATGTCGGCAACCGGAAAACGGATTCGGCCATTGCCGAATTGCAGGTGTTTACAGCTAAGTGGGTTAGTCCGCCCGGGGAGTGAAGCGACGCCGGCGCTGAGAGTTGGCAAGGACGTAGCGATTTCAGTCAGGTCGATTGCTCTCCTTTCCGGTGAAAAGCGAGCGTCCGATTTGCCTATAACGTTTCGCTGGCCGCTAAGACCAATAGGGCGTACCGGATTTATTTCCGGGAAAGTACGTTGCGAGTGGATCAGTTTTCGATTAAACGGTGATTGACATGGACGTGAATAAAAATCTCAAATCAAAGAAAAAGTTTTCTTCCCCTTTCTTTCTCTTAAAACCTCTTTAGATATTATTGGTGCCCTTTTTGGAAACTTTTGGTTGTCAAAAAGGGCACAGTTTTCGGGTTTTTGTGCCCCTTTTGGAAACTTTTTGTGCCCCTTTTGGAAACTGCCATTGTCAAAAAGGGCACAGGAAATTGCCGAAAAGGGCATAGGAAATTGCCGAAAAGGGCATAGAAGGCAATGCGAAAAAGCGCCTGAAATAGGGAGAAATTGCCGAAAAGGGCACAGGAAATTGCCGAAAAGGGCACAAAAATAGAGCAGAGATTTCTTAAATTCGATAAAAATTGCCGAAAAGGGCATAGGAAATTGCCGAAAAGGGCATAGGGGGAGGCAAATAAAAAGGGACGGGCAATCTGTCGTCCGTCCCGATTAGAGGTTCTTGGAACCACGTTCCATGCATGCCTGCGGGTTCACATCGTACGCAGCCGGAACGCGCGGCGAGACGACCGTCTTTACGACAAGACTCAGGCCAACGAGCTTTTCGAGGGAGGCACGAAGTTTGCTCTTACTGACAGCGAGCTGGTCGGCGGCGTTCTGTGTCGACACCCGGAAAGGCTTGGGCTCCTTGGCCGAAAAGAACGAGAAAATGTAGCCGAAAAGAACCTTGTCGAGCGCGGACAGTTTGCTGTCGCGAACTGTCCAAAATGGGATCCTGCAGAACGTCCCGTGCGAAGTCCATTCGTGAAGGGCCCCGGCGTTGACGAACTCAACGCCGCACAACTCCGCCCACCTGGCCTCGTTGACCCTGTAGGTGACCTCCTCGCCATGCCCCTCTTTCTCAATGAGGGCGAAGCTCTTGAGCTTTTGGAGCCTCTTGCTGAGTGCCGAGGGGGAGATGCCGAGGACTTCGGCAATTGTCTTTGCGTTGGACCGGCAGCCCTTCAATGGGTCCCTGCGCTGGAACCCGTGGATATATGCCAGAACGAGCAGTTCGTTCAGCGACAGCTTCGCCTTCGACTTGCGAAGCAAGATCATCGACAAGGGGAGCGCGATGAAGCGCCCGCTGCCGGACGAGCTATCTTTGAGCCATGACTCCGCGTTTAAAACAGCAGCGCGACTCGAGTTCGAGCTCGGCGTGTCGCCCGGTTTTGACTGGGCAAGAAGGGCGGCGAAGTCCTCTTTCGAAATCGTGTTTTTGAACGTGCTCCCCCCGCTGGGCGGAGCGCCATTTACGTCCATAAAGTGACCTTTCCAAGGTCACCAACATGTTTTAAGTGGTAGAATATTACCAACAAGTTGATGACACTTCGCTTAAAGGACCCAAGCCGCCAAGCTAATGAGGGTCCTTTTTGCGTTATATATGTC
>NZ_JBCOTQ010000062.1:10957-11617 GCF_040920445.1 Collinsella aerofaciens
GCGTAATCATGAGCCGCTTTTTGTTAGACGCAACGGGCGTGTTGCTCATACGATGATCCTCCCTTCGGTTGAAAACAGTATATACCACTTCTAACTAAACTGTTACAGTTCTGAATGATTTAGGCATATTAGTGACTAAAACCTTAGCGGCCTAAAAATGGATTGTCGTTATTTTTGGCTGTTGTTATGGGTCGAGATAACCCATAGCAGACAAAAGTTGCCAAAAGGGGCATAGCAAATTGCCGAAAAGGGCATAGGGGCGGCGAACGATTCAAATGAAATGGTGGACTGCTGCAACGTTGCATGAATCCACTTTTGACTAAACCTAGGACCCCTCTAGAAGATTTCTAGAGGGGTCCTAGGTTTAGGGTTCACTGGTGATGGCATTCGCTAGTTCGTCGGCGAGCTTAGATATTTGCGTCGATGCATACTCGACGATCTTATCCGGCTCCCCTAAGGAGCCGTGGGCAGCAGATCGTTGCTTTGAATGGCAACGCACTAAGGCGACGGGAGTACTCGGGAGATCTGCCTGTATATTATTTATGCAGCTGATTGAATGGCGACAGGGCCGGCGACGCTGCCGGCCCTGTAACTGTCCACGCGGGACAGGCCGCGCATGTTGAGTTTAACGCGTCTCGTGACTGTTCAGATTCTGTGCAC
>NZ_JBCOTQ010000063.1:0-10938 GCF_040920445.1 Collinsella aerofaciens
GCCGCGCGCGCCGCGCCCCGTGACACCGGCGACGCATCGTCGGCAGGACGCGCCGGCCGCATATCGACCTTCATCTTATAGCACCGCTAAGAAGCCGCCCCGGTCTTCATCGCATGCCGCGCCGTCGGATTACACCGAGCCGCCGCGCAAAAAGCGCCGCTCCATTATTCCCATTCTGCTCATCATCATCGGCATCGGCCTGATTGTTGCCGCCGCTGCCATCTTTATCAATGCTCAGATTGGCTATAAGCAGGCAAGCGATTCGTACCAGAAAATCGAGAAGCAATATGTAAGCGATAAGGACGCCAGCGGCGTGCCGATTATCGACTTCGATGCACTTGCCCAGACAAACCCCGAGATTGTGGGTTGGATTTATGTGCCGGGAACCAACATCAACTATCCCGTGGTGCAGACCAACAACAACTCCAAATACCTCAACACGCTGTTCGACGGTACGGCCAATGCATCTGGGGCCATTTTCCTGGATAGCGATGACACCGCGCCGGGAATGGTTGACCAGCAGACCACGATCTACGGCCACCATATGAACGATGGGTCGATGTTCAACGTGATTTCGGATACGACTGACCAGGCAACGTTCGATAGCATTGAATATGTGTACTACATCACACGGGATGCTACGTATAAACTGCGACCACTGGCGACCAAAGTTGTCGAGGACACGTATGCCAAGGCGCGCACTCCCAATTTTGAGGGCGACGACGGGCTCAAGAACTACCTGTCCGAGATGCTCGACGGTGCCTCTGCCGTGGCGAGCGATGCCACCGATCGTGCCGCTTCGGCAACCAAGGTTGTAACGCTTGTGACCTGTCGTTCGTTATCGCTGAGCAACACGCGTGCCGTCATGGTGCTCACGCCGGTCGAGGAATAGATAATGGGCTACTCAATGACGGTGAAAGGGGAAATGATGCTCGAGAATGGCAAAACGATGCCTTCGATTGATGCTTGGCTGCGCGAGGCCAAGGCCGATTCGTCGGCACCTGCGTGCGGTATGTATCTGACACATAACGGTGTGGTGCGCGCGACGCCCAAGGCCGAGGCGCGCGGTGTCGAGACCGATGGCGTGGCGCCGGGCCACAAGGTGGGCAGCATGGTGTTCGGCTACGACGCCAGCAAGGTACAGGCCGCCATCGAGGCGACGCGCGCGATGCCGGGTATCGGCTATGTGCGCGTGTGGCTGGCAAGCGGCGAGCTTGCCGTAGGTGACGACATCATGCTCGTGCTCATCGGCGGGGACATTCGCCCGCACGTGGTCGATGCGCTGCAGGCGCTCGTTGGCACCATCAAGAATGAATGCGTGAGTGAGGTCGAGCGCGAGGCGTAGAGGCTTGCGTCGATAGAAGGCTCGTTTATAAAAATGCCCGCCGGTACGTGTGATACCGGCGGGCATTTTGCGTTTTGGGCGCGGTGGGCGCTACACGCGCGTCGCATCCTTGGGGCTCATGGTCATGCTCTGGAAGCGGTTTTCCATAAAGTCATTATCGAAGTACTTGCCGTAGAACTGCGCAACGGGAATATCCGGTTCCGTGCCGTTGACGCGCTGATACCAATAATCGAGCGACTGCAGCGTCATAACGCCATCGACCAGCATAATGATGGTGAAGATGACGGTAGCCGAGTAGCGGCTCTTCCACGGAATCATGTTGATGAGCTTGAGCAGCCTCGGCAGCAGCAGCTTGATCCAGATGAGGCCACCCAGGCCCCACAGACAGGCGAAGCCCGTGCAGGTGCGTCCGCCCGTGAGGACCACGAGCGGGTCGGGCATACCGAACAGCGTTATGTGCGAGTAGCTCCACGAGACCACGCCAAACGCGGTCTGCATAAACCAGCCCACGAACACCTCAAAGCTGGCGCCGAGCAGGGCGCTCACCAGGAAAATGATGATGGGGTTCTTTTTATAGAAGCGGTTGAGCACCATGGTCATGAGCACGGCACCAAAGCCGTAGATGGGGCTGAAGGGGCCAAACAGCATACCGGCGCGGTCCTGGTAGACACCCGGATCGTTGACGGTCATATGCCAGATATCCTCCAGGACCAGGCCGAGCACGCAGCAGACAAAGAATACCCAGAACAGGTTGAAGTAGTTGAGCTTGATGTAGCCCTCGCCGGTTTCATCGCGCCCGAGCATGCCCTCGGCGGCGGCGTCGCGGTCGAGCATCTCCTGCAGGCGGCGCTGCAGCTCGCGCTCCTGGCGCAGCGTGGGGTCGACGGTGGCCGAAAGTGCGACGAGGATGCCGAGCTGGATGGCAGGGCGCAGCAAGAAGGGCCCGATGCCCTGGAGCATCACGTCAACCAAAAGCTCGACGACGGTAAACGCGATAAGGATATAGGACAGACGGGCGGCATTGCGGCGCTGGTTCTTGATGAGGTCAAGGCCAAAGATGATCAAGATGACGGCACTGGCAGCCGAGAGCATGATGCCGGCGACAATCAGTCCGACCGCGACGAGCGTGTTATCGCCGAGCTTGGCGGCGGCGTTGCCGTTGATGAGCGCGGTGATGACCTGCCACATAAAGGCGCCGACCGACGGGAGCGTGCCCACGCCGGACAGGATGCACAGGACGGCGTATACCTTAATGATGAGGGGGATCTTCTTGACCTCCGTGGCGCTGGGGACGCTGGGGTCGAGTTCGTTTCGATCCATACATAACCTTTCTCGTTTTGCTGTAGGTACAAGGATACGCCGCCGACCTGCCAAAAGACAGGACGAACGTCCCAATTGCAACAATGCAAGCCCCAACGGCGGGCAAGACGCGTCGCAACGGAAGTATGCGGGATCGTCGGCCCCGAGGCGCCTGCCCAATAAAATGTTTGGCTGCAAAACGGATTATAAGCTCGGTGGGCTTTTAAAAAGCGCTGTTCATGCGCGGGAGTGCTTGTCTTGCCGTGCGTATAATAGGGCAGGTAACGCCAAATAACGAGGCTCTGAGGGGATGCCATGTCTCAAGAAACCATCCGCGCGGCCGAGCGTGCCGCGGGACAGGTGAAGACCATGTCGACGTATGATCCGGACTCCGACCAGCTGCATGAGGAATGCGGCATTTTTGGTGTGTGGGCACCCGATCGCGATGTGGCTCGACTGACGTACTTTGGTCTGCGCGCGCTGCAGCATCGCGGCCAGGAATCGGCGGGAATCGCCGTGGGTGATGGCGGCACGGTTATGGTTCGCAAAGACCTGGGACTGCTCGATCGCGTGTTCTCCAACGCCGACCTGTCGACGCTCTCCGGCCAGCTGGCCGTGGGCCACGTGCGCTATGGCACTGCCGGTGCCAAGAGCTGGGAAGCCTCGCAGCCGCATCTTTCTACCATCAACAGCGTCATTATCGCGCTTGCTCACAACGGCACTCTGGTTAACACCGACGAGCTGCGCCGCCAGCTGATCGAGCTGGGCGTGCCGTTCCTCTCCAATTCGGATTCCGAGGTCGCGACTAAGCTTATCGGCTACTTTACTCAGCGTACAGGCCATCTGCGCGAGGGCATTCGCAAGACCATGGAGCTCGTGCGCGGCGGCTACGCCATGACGCTCATCAACGAGCAGGCACTCTACGCATTCCGAGATCCGCACGGCATTCGCCCGCTCGTGCTGGGCAAGCTGGTGGACGAGGGCCTGGACCAGGCCGATGCCGCATCCGTTTCGCAGCTGCCGTCGCAGGACGGCGCCGCGACGGTCGACTCCGCCGTCCGTGTCACGCGCGCCGGCGGCTGGGTCGTTGCTTCCGAGACCTGCGCACTCGACATCGTGGGTGCCGAGTACGTCCGTGACGTCCGTCCCGGCGAGATCTTGCGCATCAGCGCCGAGGGTCTGGTATCCGAGCAGGGCGTGCCTGCAGCCGAAGAGCCCGCAAACTGCATCTTTGAGCAGGTCTACTTTGCCCGCCCCGACTCCATCATGAACGGCAAGAGCGTCTATGCCTGCCGTTACGACATGGGTCGCCAGCTGGCACACGAGGAGCCCGTCGAGGCCGATCTGGTCATCGGCGTGCCCGACTCCGGCCTGCCGCCCGCGGAGGGGTATTCGCACGAGAGCGGTATTCCCTTTGGCGAGGGTCTTATCAAGAACCGCTACGTGGGCCGTACGTTTATCGAGCCCACGCAGGAGCTGCGCGCCATGGGCGTGCGTATGAAGCTCAACCCGCTGCGTGACAACATCGAGGGCAAGCGCCTGGTCGTCATCGACGACTCCATCGTGCGCGGCACCACCATGGTGCAGCTCGTCAAGATGCTGCGCAACGCCGGCGCCAAGGAGATTCATATCCGCATCAACTCGCCCGAGGTCATCTGGCCGTGCTTCTACGGTATCGATACCGACGTGCAGTCGCAGCTTATCAGCGCCAACAAGACGGTCGACGAGATTTGCGAGTATATCGGCGCCGATTCGCTGGCCTTCCTTTCGGTCGAGGGCCTGCTTAAGGTCATGCCCAAGGGCGGTTACTGCGATGCGTGCTTTACCGGCCGCTACCCCGTGGCGATTCCCGAGAGCTTTGGCCGCGACAAGTTCATGGAGGGCTTTAAGCCCCGCAACCTGGACAAGCCGCTGCACATTGATGACGACGCCGTGGTCGAGAAATACGACGATCGCAGCTGGGAAGAGGAACACGGCGAGGCCTAAAACCTGCCATGTAGGGACAGGTTTATTTTGGTAGGTTTTACCTGCTGTTTTGTTGATATGACGGCGCGCGTTGTTATGGCGCGCGCCGAAATGAACGCAACTATGAGCACCGTTTGGCGCCCGCGCGGCGCCACGGTAGTGGGAGAGGAAGGCTCAGATGAGCGACAGCAAGCATGTGACGTATAAGGATGCCGGCGTCGATACCGCCGAGGGCGGCCGCGCCGTTGACGCTATTAAGCAGATGGTTAAGGACACCAACCGTCCCGAGGTCATCGGCGGTATCGGTGGCTTTGGTGGCTTATTCTCGGCCGCCGCGCTTAAGGATATGGAAGACCCGATTCTGATTAGCGGTACCGACGGCGTGGGCACCAAGCTCGTGCTTGCCCAGATCATGGACCGTCACGAGACGGTGGGCCAGGACCTGGTCGCTATGTGCGTCAACGACATTTTGGCTTCGGGCGCCGAGCCGCTGTTCTTCCTGGACTATGTTGCCATCGGTCACATCGAGGCCGGGCACATGGCAAAGATCATCAAGGGCGTGGCCGATGGCTGTAAGCTCGCGGGCTGCGCGCTCGTGGGCGGTGAGATGGCCGAGCACCCCGGCGTCATGGCTCCGGCCGACTACGACCTTGCCGGCTTTACCGTGGGCGTCGTCGACCGTCCCAAGATGCTCGACCCCGCAAACGTCCGCCCGGGCGATGTGATCCTGGGCCTGCCTTCCACCGGCGTGCACTCCAACGGCTACTCGCTCGTGCGCAAGGTCATCGGCGTCGACGGCATTAAGCCGGGCACGCCCGAGGCCGCCGCTAAGGCGGAGGAGCTGAGCCGTCCGCTCGAGGAGCTCGGCGGTGCTTCGCTGGCAGACGCCCTGTTGGCCCCCACGCGCATCTATGTCAAGCCGATTCTG
Source organism: Collinsella aerofaciens (assembly GCF_040920445.1). GTDB lineage: Bacteria > Actinomycetota > Coriobacteriia > Coriobacteriales > Coriobacteriaceae > Collinsella > Collinsella aerofaciens_BH. The sequence continues at coordinate 5,538 of NZ_JBCOTQ010000063.1, forward strand.
GAGCTGCTGCGCGGTGGCGCTCCGGTGCACGCCATCGCCCACATCACCGGCGGCGGCATCACCGAGAACCTCAACCGCGCGCTTGCCGACGACGTTGACGCCGTGGTCACCCGTAACGGCGCCGAGATGGGTTGGGACGTTCCGCCCGTCATCACCTACGTCTCGCGCCAGGCCGAGCTCGCGCCCAATGAGGCATGCAAGACCTTCAACATGGGCGTTGGCCTGTGCCTGATCGTCGCCCCCGAGGACGAGGCCGCGGTGACCGAGGCTCTGGTCGCGCTGGGCGAGAAGCCGTTCCGCGTGGGCGAGTGCGTCGAGGGTTCCGGTAAGGTCGTGTACTCCGATGAGCGCTAACGAGCAGATGACTGCTGCCGCGAGCCTGGGCTTTGTGCCCTACACCCGTCCGACCGGCACCGATACGGCCGAGCCGCTCAAGATCGGTGTGCTCATCAGCGGTTCGGGTACCAACCTGCAGGCGCTGATCGACCTGATCGCCGCCGGCAAGCTCAACGCTTCGATTGAGCTTGTGGTGTCGAGCCGTCCTTCGGCTAAGGGTTTGCAGCGCGCTGAGCGCGCGGGCATCCAGACGCTCACGCTGTCCAAGGATGTCTATGCCGACCCCATCGCCGCCGACGAGATCATTGCGCACGAGCTGCTCGAGCGCGGTTGCGAGTATGTGGTCATGGCCGGCTACATGCGCATGGTGCACACGCCGCTGCTGGCGGCATTCCCCAATCGCGTGGTCAATCTGCATCCCGCGCTGCTGCCGAGCTTTACCGGCGCGCATGCGATCGACGATGCCTTTGCGCGCGGCGTCAAGGTAACTGGCGTGACCGTGCATTTTGCCAACGAGATCTACGACAACGGCCCCATCATCGCCCAGCGCGCGCTGGCTGTTGAGGAGGGCTGGGACGTCGATACGCTCGAGGAGCACATCCACGCGATTGAGCACGTGCTGTATCCCGAGGTCGTGCAGATGCTCGCCGACGGTCGCGTCCACGTGCTGGAGAGCGGCAAGGTGGCAGTTGACCCGACGCGCTAGTCGTTGGTTTGTGTTGGCGGTTAAGCGTCGGAGGTACGCTTAACCGCCATTTTTATGCATTGCGATCTGCGTTGTTTGAGGAAAACGATTGCCACAGCTTGATGTTCATAGTCCAATTGCTTCGCCAAGAGACGCGATCCGGCAAGAGATTAATTTAGCCTAATAGAGCCATTTGCTCTTCTTTATGCTCGGGATACGTCGGACCATAATCAAATGATAATGCGCTAAATAATCTTATGGGGATAATCAAATTATCTTTTGTACGGGTGCTGTCTGTTGGGAGCAAAGATGGGTGCACAATTATTTTCGAGACGAACAGCAATTAAAATGGCCGTTGCCGCGGCTTCTGTCCCGCTGATTGGTCTAGTTGGATGTGGTGAGAAGTCGATTGTTGGAACTTGGGCAAACGACGACGGAGACGAAATTCTCCAATTTGATGAGAATGGTGATTGTTCGGTTCCTTTTACCTATAACGGTGCGTGGCTGGAAAGCTGCGATCGCTATACGATTCAAGAAGACGAGACATTGGTTCTAAGTAGCAGTCAAGGAAATATCAGCTCTCAACATTGGAAGAAAGCCAGCAGCAAAGAGGAAGCTGAAGAGGCGGATGATAGGCTCTATTTTCTCAATGGGGATGAGCTTGTTATCAACAACGAAACGTACACGAGAGAATGAGAGCTAAGACACGCCGACCGTGTGAAGATGGGGAATGCCATAGATGAATACCATGCCGGGCTCGTGACAAACATCATTGTCACGAGCCCGGCACACATCAAAGTATAAATTGTTCACCAGTCCGCATCCTCTTTTTGCTCAGATTGAGCCGTTTGCTACTAGTGCGGTTGTTGCTCAGATGCCGCAGGGGCGTTATCAAATGCTAATGCCTGTTTGTTTCCAGTGTGGATAATAAAGTTTGCCTAAATAATTTCGTGTTTGATTTCGAGCCCAAACGAGGGCTATGGCATTAAAGCCACCATGTTTTCTAGAAATTTGAACGGTGGGAGTCATGTCGATTGCGAGATTTGACGGGTTGGTTGCCTGACTGGAGGGTGGATCTAATGAAACCAAAAAAAGAAACCGTTGCATTGCTGTCACTTGGCTTGGGGCTTTTTGCGCTGGTCTACGGGCTTATAACAAAAGCGATGCTATCTCATCGTTATACATTTAAAGCTCCTCTTACCAGCATGGAGCTTTCGGTTTTGGCAATTATTGGAATCGGATTTGTTTTACTGATTGTTGGCGCGCTTCTATTTATAAGCGTGCGCTATACATCCAAGAATGTTGTTGATATTGATTCGACACGGAACAAAGGCAAAGTATGTCCTTATTGCCAAACTCGAATCATAGGAGATGCAAAGCACTGTCCGAACTGTGGTCAAGAGTTGGGTCAATAAGAAGGGGCTTGAGATGCCGAGGACAACAGTAACGATTTGCGCGCACGGTCAAATTGATACGCCAAGAGTCTTAGAGATCTGGAAGAGCATCATTGAAGGCGCCGGTTTTCAACAGAAACTAATTAAGGGTGAACCTTGTTGGTCGAAGGGCGACGGCGTACTGATGCTGCAGCGCAATTTTACGATTGCTTTTGGCGAAAGGGAAATTGTGCTTGAGGGATGGATGGGCGATGCTCTCTTGGGTGAATCCGATTTGACGGGCGTTAACGGGTGGATGCAAAAGAAAAAGATGAAAGGGCTCCTGTCCCAAGCGGAGGGTGCAATTAGGAGCATAGTCTAGGCTGCATTAGATAGCGATACGGTGTTTATTGATGACTGAAATGCATGGCTGGGCCGTAAAAATATAAGGATACTGGTAGCCGGGTGCCCGATTTAATTTGGACACCCGGTGATTTCGTTAATCTTGTCAGCGAGCTTCAAGCCAACGTTATCCGGTTGCCATTGGCTTCTGGAAAGACTTAGGTTAAGTGACAAGTGATCGATGCTAGAGGCCAAGCGAAGGATATGGGTATGTCACTGTCTTCGGTTGACCGTGATTCATTTTGACTTGATGTGGGCAAGCGGTCTTTGTCGTGAGCGCCGTTAGGGTATGGCTTTTTCCATGTCTGCTGGAGGCCGAAATCTAAACAAAGTAGCCAATAGCGGCCAAAAGACTATAGGACGCTAGAAAAAAGCGATATTTGCGGATAGGGGTAAAATGAGAAAAGCAATCGATTTAATAGCAATTTTTATATTTGGAGCAATGGTTGTATACATTGCTTCGGTCGTTTCATCCAATGGGGCGGCGGCGCAGTATGCTGTGTCGGGCTTTTGGGGCGAATGGGCGGAATCTCCCAAAACCTCAACCATCGCATTTTGGATAGTGCTTGTATATCTTGGGCTTGTGGTATTGACTTGTTCGCTGTGCTGGAAGAGTCCCCTATTGGTGTTGGCGGCTATGAGCGCAGTCTCGATTATGGTTTTCGTCAATCCCTCTTATTCAGTTTATATTTGCTACGTTATGTTCGGTCCAGGGCATTTCATTGGAGACCTGCTTATGCCCATTGCGTCATTTTGCGGAGCGGTTATTTTTGGCGGTCAATTTGCCTTTGAAAACGGATATGGCTGGTTTGTAAGGCTGATTTGTGTCTTGTTCTGGTCAATGGGATTCTTGGCGATCGTTGCAGCTCCGGGCGAGTTCTTTAGCGAGCTGTTCTCCGATTCAGGAACGACGCAGTCAATATCGAGCAGAAGCACAAGATCTGATTGCAGTGACGAGATTGATAATTTATTGCGTGATGCCAAGATGGATCGGATCCAAGAAACGTTGGACGACATTAAATACTGGGAAATTCGTAACGGAGGCCGCAAGTAGCTGTGTCGAGATTACGCGGATGAAATGAAAGACCTTAATACGCGACACAAGGCAGATGATGTCGCTGTGGCGCAGAGACTTGTTATATCTGCCGAGGTGCTGCATGTGGGGGACCAGAACGCCATCGCCTTTCGGCGATAATGGCTGGTTAGTGATTGATTGCGATAGTTAGCCAGCAAGCTAAGAGGAGGATAATATGCCACTGCTGCCAGTTGACCATGAGCCATTCCATCTTGATGCGGGTGAACGATCCACGCCGCGCATTGAGTTGATCTATGATCTTGAAGAAGAAGCGCGAAGACTTGAAGATGACTATCAGGTTCTAGTGGATGCGTTATGCGACGATATCGTTAAAAGCGAGGGCGAAGATGAAATACGGTCGAGTATTGAGCATCGAATCGGCATGCTGATAAACATCAAAGAGAGCCAGCGCCTCTGCTATGCCCAAATTGAAGATTTGGTGCCTAGACGTCATCCTTGTCCGGTCCCTCCAATGAAAAAACGTCCCAATTGTTGCGATGAGATCGAATGCCAATGCTGCGGTACAAAAAATGAGATAGATGCTCAATTCTGTACAAATTGCGCTAGTCCTATTGATATGGGCGACATATGGCGTTATTGCAAGAAGTGTAGGATTGCATACAGTAGAGAGATCAACTTTTGTCCTGAATGCGGCTCAGCAATAACCGTTGAGATTAAACGTAAAAGGAAATAGTTTCTCGTTGCTATATGTTTGCCCTTACGCGTGAAAGCGTAATTGGTGACATGCCCAAAAATGATGAGATGCGCGAATGGGGGACCCTGTCGATAACCCCCGGATACTCCTCGAGAAACCATTTGTAGCGGTCACGAGCCGGCAACAGCCTAAGGGCGGATTCGGTTTTATAATGATCGTGCCAAGCCCTTGATAGATATCGGTTAATGAGAGTTGCAAGTCCTGGATTATATTGGGCTTTATTTTGAACATCGCTTATCTTGAGAAGAACGAGCGTGCAGTCTGTTAAAGCTTCAATATAAGTCGGGGATGGAATGTCAAACTCGGGGCTAGGCATTACAGGCATGCCCGGCTCCGCCATTATGCAGTCAGTGATTTCCGAACCATCGCTTTGTAGAGAATACGAACAGGCTACCCCCTGTTTTAAAAGGTAAAACCATTTTTGTTGGGTACCCATTTCAAGGATAATTTCTCTTTTTTGAAATTGCTGGATTGAAGCCATTGCCACTAGCTCGGCTAATAGGTTTTGGTTGTCGCACGGGGCGTACTGACAGAAAAAATTCGGATCCAGGGACACGGAATCGCTCCAACGGGCACATATCGTTAACAAATGCTAACCAAGAATAAGATACGCCATCGGGGGGGGGGGCATTATCAAATGCTAATGAGATTCTGGCTTTTTCGGAAATTTCAGAAATACATAAAAATGGAGTGCCGCTGCGCCACTGTTTGCCAGCTGTGTTTTTCGTTGCTGTGCCGCTGTTAGCGTCGGATTATTTTAGCCAAATATAGTCGGCCGAGATTGACCAATCCCGGCCGACCCATTTTAGCCAACA
>NZ_JBCOTQ010000064.1:0-10274 GCF_040920445.1 Collinsella aerofaciens
GCCTAAGAAGGACTCGAAGGCGCTGCTCGAGGGTCGTCCCGTCTACACGGGCGACATGGTGCCCGCCGGCGCGCTGATCGTCAAGCTCAAGCGCAGCCCCTATGCCCGCGCCAAGATCCGCTCCATCGATACGTCGCGCGCCCTGAAGGTGCCCGGCGTCGTGGGCGTCTACACCTACGAGGACGTGCCCAAGCGCCGCTTTACCATCGCCGGCCAGAGCTATCCCCAGCCGAGTCCCTACGACCGCCTGATTCTCGAGAACCTCGTCCGTTACCAAAACGAGGAGGTGGCGATCGTCGCCGCCGAGACCGAGGAGGCTGCCGACAAGGCGCTCAAGCTCATCAAGGTCGACTATGAGGTGCTCGAGCCGCTGCTCGACTTTACCCAGGCGCTCGATAATGACATCGTTGTCCACCCCGAGGGCGACGTGACCTTTATGTTCCCGCAGGGCGGCGACGTCCCGCGCAACCTGGTGTGCAGCGGCACGAGCGATTTTGGCGACTTGGACGAGGCCTTCGCCCAGAGCGACATCGTCTTCACCCGCACCTACACCAGCCAGGCCACGCAGACCGCGCCCATGGAAACCTTCCGCGCCTTCGCGACGACCGACGCGTTCGGGCGTATCTCGGTGACCACCTCCACACAGGTGCCCTTCCATGTGCGCCGCATGGTCGCGCAGTCACTCGATATTCCGCAGTCGCAGGTGCAGGTCATTAAACCGCGCATCGGCGGCGGATTTGGCTCCAAGCAGACGGGCTGCTGCGAGATCTTCGTTGCGTTTGTGACGCAGCAGACCGGCCGTCCGAGCTACTGCTGCTACACCCGTGAGGAGACCATTACTGCGGGCAACTCGCGCCACCAGATGCAGATGACCGTTAAGCTGGGTGCCATGAACGACGGCACCATCACGGCTATCGACCTGCATACTCTGTCCAACGCCGGCGCGTATGGCGAGCATGCCACCACGACGATCGGCCTTTCGGGCCACAAAAGCCTGCCGATTTACAACCATGTGAAGGCGAGCCGCTTTAGCTGGGACGCCGTCTACACCAATACTAACCGCGGCGGCGCGTATCGCGGCTACGGTGCCACCCAGGGCCAGTTTGCCGTGGAGAGCGCCGTCAACGAGCTCGCCGACATGCTGCACATGGACCCTGCCGACCTGCGACTTAAGAACATCGTGCGCGAGGGCGAGATCATGCCGCAGTACTACAACGAGAAGCTCAACGCCTGCGCGCTCGACCGCTGCCTGCTGCGCGCGATGGACATGATCGGCTGGCGCGACAAGCCGCTAGCCGTCGACCTGGGCGACCGCGTGCGCGCCCTTGGCTGCGCGCTCACCATGCAGGGCTCAGGCATTTCCAACGTGGATATCGCCGGCATCGACATGCGCCTGGAAGAGGATGGCTTTATTACCATCGGCACCGGCGCTACCGATAACGGCATGGGCGTCGACACGATTCTGGCGCAGATTGCCGCCGAGGAGCTGGGTGTGGAGAGTTCGATGATCGTGGTGCGCGGCGTGGACACCGATGTGTCACCGTTCGACGCCGGCTCGTACGCGAGCTCGGGCACGTACGTGACAGGTCTGGCAGCCAAGAACGCCGCGACCGAGCTGCGCGAGAAGATTTGCGCCAAGGCCGCCCAGATGTGGGACGTGGACGCCGCCGACGTGGTCTTTGATGGTCAGTACGTGCGCCTGTCCGACGAGCGTGCCGCCCGCGAGCAGAACCGCTACCTTACGCTGCGCGACTTTGCCAACCTGTGCGTCAAGAACATCGCGGGCGGCGACGCGCTCACCTCGCATGCCTCTGCCTGCCTGCCCGTTTCGCCTCCGCCGTTTATGGCCGGCATTGCCGAGGTCGAGGTCGACAAGGCTACCGGCAAGGTGACCGTGGTGGACTACGCGGCGGCTGTGGACTGCGGTACCGTAATCAACGAGGCGCTCGCGCGCGTCCAGGCCGAGGGTGGCATTGCCCAGGGTATCGGCCACGCGCTCTACGAGATCGTCGAGCACGATGAGCGCGGCCGTCTGCGCACCGGCAACTTTATGAGCTACAAGCTGCCCACGCGCCTGGATATCGGCAGCATTCGCGTGGCCTTTGAACCGAGTTACGAGCCGACGGGCCCGTTTGGCGCCAAGTCGATCGGCGAGGTCGTTATCAACACGCCGCTCGCCGCCGTGGCCTCGGCCGTGGCGCACGCCACCGGACATCAGGTTCGCTCTCTGCCCATCACGCCCGAGAAGGCCCTGCTGGGGGAGTAGCGGGTCATCGAGCAGGTCGTAATTGGCGGGGCGGGACAACTCGCCCCGCCTTTTGGACTCGTGGTGAGGTCGTGAGCTTGTAAAAGGTGTGCGTGCGCTTGCCGTTCGTATCTGCTATCATTCCTAATCTGTGCGCTCATGCGGGCGTGGCGGAATTGGTAGACGCGCCAGATTTAGGTTCTGGTGGGATTCCCGTGAAGGTTCGAGTCCTTTCGCCCGCACCAACGCATCTGCGTCGGCTTCGGCCGTCGCGACTCTTTGTTGCATAAAGGTACCAGCACCTCAGATAAGCTGGGCAGTATGAGGAGGAACGTGTTGAACATCACCGCTTCTGACGTCAAGGACGCCAAGCTCACCGCTACGGTCACCATCCCGGCCGCCGACGTCGACGCCGCGATCAAGAAGGCCTACAAGGACACCGCCAAGAAGTACCGCTTCCCGGGCTTCCGCGCCGGTAAGGCCCCCCGTCCGGTCATCGATTCCGCACTTGGCGCTGAGGCTACCCTCGCTCAGGCCACCAACGACCTGATCGCCGCCAACGAGCCCGCCGTCCTCAACGAGCTGGACATCGTCCCCACCAAGAGCGGTGACTATAAGGAGCTCGACCTCGCCAAGGATCACGAGGACTACACCTACACCGTTGAGTTCTCCCTGCGTCCTGCCGCTGAGCTCTCCTCCTTCGACGCTGTCGAGATCGAGATGCCTCCCGCGGAGGTCACCGAGTCCGAGATTAACAACCAGGTCGAGATGCTCCTCAACTACCGCGCTACCTTCGAGGACGTCGAGGGTCGCGTCGTCGAGGCCGAGGACTACGTCACCGTCGACCTCAAGGCTGTCGAGAACGCCGACAACTTTGCCGCCGAGGGCCGCATGCTCATCGCCGGTAGCGACAGCAACCCCAAGGAGTTCAACGAGGCCCTGATCGGCGCTAGCGTTGACGACGTCAAGACCGTCACCTGGACCGACGAGGTCGAGGAGGGCGAGGAGGCCGAGACCCACACCGTCGAGGTCACCGTCAAGGGCATCAAGGTCCGCAATACCCCCGAGCTCACCGACGAGCTCGTCAAGTCCGACTTTGGCTTTGACAGCATCGACGCTATGCGCGACGCCATCAAGATCGAGATCGAGCAGGACAAGGCTTCCCGCCTCCCGGCCGAGAAGGAGAACCGTTGCGTTTCCGCTCTCGCCGAGCGCCTGCAGCTCGACGAGATGGACGCCGACTACGAGCAGTCCGTCTTTGAGGAGCTTGGCCAGAACTTCCTGTCCAACCTCGCTGCTCGCGGCATGACCCTGGACACCTGGCTGCCCGCTTCCGGCCTGACCATGGAGCAGTTCATCGGCGACCTGCACAAGCAGGCCAACGACGTTGCCCGTGAGTCCCTGGCTCTGGACGCCCTCGCCCGTGAGCTCAAGATCGAGGTCACCGAGGACGACATCAACGCCGAGTTCGAGAAGGCTGGCGTCAAGGACGTCGAGGCTTCCAAGGCCGAGTTCATCGCCGATGGCCGCATGCCTGCCGTCCGCGAGTCCATCCGTCGCTCCAAGGCCGTCGACCACCTGGTCGAGAACGCCAAGGTGACCGAGGTCGACGAGACCGCCAAGGACGCCGAGTAATTCTCGCCACCTTGCCCGCGAGCGCATGGGTGCGCCCGTGATGGGGTAAAGTTATACACCGGTTATCCGGTTGCTTCGTACGGTGCCAGCCAATGCATAGCATGCGGGCACCGTACGTTTATCTAGAACCAATTTGGTCCGCAAGAGAGAAATGGAGATGCGTATGATCGCCAAGTTCGATTCCGCCCTCGTGCCATACGTTATCGAGCAGACGCCGCGCGGCGAGCGCAGCTACGATATCTATTCGCGCCTGCTCAACGACCGCATCATCTTCTTAGGCGAGGAGATCAACTCCGTCAGTGCCAACCTGGTCGTTGCCCAGCTGCTGCATCTTGAAAGCCAGGATGCCGAGAAGGATATCTCGCTCTACATCAATTCGCCCGGCGGCGAGGTCTACTCCGGCCTGGCGATTCTTGACACTATGAACTTTATCAAGCCGCAGGTCTCTACCATTTGCGTCGGTATGGCCGCGTCCATGGCTGCCGTGCTGCTTTCGGCCGGCGCTAAGGGCAAGCGCTTCTGCCTGCCGCACTCCAAGGTCATGATTCACCAGCCCAGCGGCGGTGCCCAGGGTCAGCAGACCGAGATCGAGATCGTGGCCGAGGAGATCAAGAAGACTCGCCGTGAGCTCAACCAGATCCTGTCCGACGCCTCGGGCCAGCCCATCGAGAAGGTCCAGGCCGACACCGAGCGCGACAACTACCTGACCGCTGCCGAGGCCCTCGACTACGGCCTGATCGACCGTATCGTTACCTCGCGCGACCTCGCCGCGAAGGACGCCTAGGATGGCCGGTAACATGCAGGACAACTTTGACGAGAACGGCAACCCCATCCGCTGCTCCTTCTGCGGAAAAGAGCAGGGGCAGGTTCGGCGCCTTGTAAAGGGTCCGACCAACATCTTTATCTGCGACGAGTGCGTTGCCGCCTGTTCCGAGATTTTGGAGGAGTCGCTGGCTTCGGACTTTATGGACGCCGCCCGCAACGGCAAGCTGCCGGGCTTCCTCAACGACCACGGCCAGGCTGCATCCCAGCCCGCCGTGGATCCCGAGACCGAGGGCTTTGAGCTCGAGGACGACCGCCAGGTCATCACGCACGTGCCGACGCCGCACGAGATCTATGACGAGCTCTCGGCCTATGTAATGGGCCAGGAAGACGCCAAGCGCGCCATGTCGGTGGCCGTGTACAACCACTATCGTCGCGTGATCGAGGGCGGCGCCGCGGTGTCTGCCTTTGACGACGACATGGGCTCGCAGTTCGACGACGATATGGACGAGGTAGAGCTCGCCAAGTCCAACATCTTGCTGCTCGGTCCCACCGGTACCGGCAAGACCCTGCTCGCCCAGACGCTCGCGCGCATCCTCGAGGTGCCGTTTGCCATCGCCGACGCCACCGCGCTTACCGAGGCAGGTTACGTGGGTGAGGACGTGGAGAACATCCTGCTCAAGCTTATCAATGCTGCCGATGGCGACATTGAGCGCGCACAGGTTGGCATTATCTACGTGGACGAGATCGACAAGATCGCCCGCAAGGCCGAGAACCTCTCCATCACCCGCGACGTTTCGGGCGAGGGCGTTCAGCAGGCGCTGCTTAAGATCCTTGAGGGCACGGTGGCAAGCGTTCCGCCCACCGGCGGCCGCAAGCATCCCCAGCAGGAGCTGCTGCAGATCGACACGACCAACATCCTGTTCATCTGCGGCGGTGCCTTTGTGGGTCTGGACAAGATTATTGCCGATCGCGTGGGCAACAAGGGCGTGGGCTTTAACTCCGAGATTGCCGGCCCCACCTCGGTCGACGAGAACGACCTGCTGCGTCAGGTACTCCCGCAGGACCTCAACGCTTTTGGCATGATCCCCGAGTTTGTGGGACGTACGCCCGTCGTCACCCAGACGCAGGCGCTCGACGAGGATGACCTGGTGTCGATCCTGACCGAACCCAAGAACGCCGTGGTCCGTCAATACCGTAAGATGTTCCAGCTCGAGGACGTTGAGCTTGAGTTTGAGGACGCCGCCCTGCACGAGATCGCCCGCATGGCGCTCGCCCGCAAGACCGGCGCCCGCGGCCTGCGTTCCATCTGCGAGGACGTGCTGCAGCAGACGATGTTCGACCTGCCCAGCGAGGAGGGTGTTTCCAAGGTCATCGTGACTGAAGCCTCCGTAAAGGGCGAAGAACAGCCCCAACGCATCTACGGTTAAACCAGCCTAAAGCGTGTTTGCAAATAGCCTCCGACCACCCGCGGTCGGAGGCTATTTTATATATACGCAATAACCCCAACTACCTGTGCTATTCTGTGTGTTTGTTTAGGCCTCGGCAAAGTCAATTCAGACTGAAGTAATCGATACCTAAGGGGAGGAATGTAGGCTCGATTTTCGTAGATTCCGCACGAGCCGAAGACCACTTAATGTGGTCTTCGAGCGAGCCCAGGACCTGACCGAGCGAAAATCGGGCCTACATTCCTCCCCGGCGGGACAGGGAGAGATATATGGAAGAGATGCCCAAGAACTACGATCCGTCGACCAATGAGCCGGCGATCCTGCAGAAGTGGCTCGACGGCGGCTACTATAAGCGCCGTGAGGGCGTGGGCGACTGCACCGTCACCATTCCGCCTCCCAACGTGACCGGCAAGCTCCACATGGGCCACGCCACCGACGACTCCATCCAGGACGCCATCATTCGTATGGCCCGCATGCGCGGCAAGTCCACGCGCTGGGTGCTGGGCACCGACCACGCCGGTATCGCTACGCAGACCAAGGTCGACAAGAAGCTCAAGAGCGAGGGCATTAGCCGCCTGGAGATTGGTCGCGACAAGTTTGTCGACGCCTGCTGGGACTGGACCCACGAGTACGGCGGCATCATCGTCGAGCAGATCAAGCGCATGGGCTGCTCGGTCGACTTCGATAACGAGCGCTTTACCATGGACGAGGACTATGCCCAGGCCGTGCGCAAGGTCTTCTGCGACTGGTACCACGACGGTCTGATCTATCGCGGCAAGCGCATCGTCAACTGGTGCCCCAACTGCACTACCGCTATCTCGGACGACGAGGCCGAATATAAGGACGAGAAGGGCCACCTGTGGCACCTGCGCTACCCGCTGACCGAGCCGGTCAACGGCCAGGATTACATCGTCGTTGCCACCACGCGCCCCGAGACCATGCTCGGCGACACGGGCGTCGCCGTCTCCCCGAAGGACCCCGAGAAGGCCGCCTTCGTGGGCAAGACCGTCAAGCTTCCCATCGTCGACCGTGAGATCCCCATCTTTGAGGATTGGCATGTCGACGCCAACTTTGGCTCCGGCTTTGTCAAGGTCACCCCGGCCCACGACCCCAACGACTACGCCATGGGTCAGGCTCACGACCTGCCGCAGATCAATATCTTCGACGAGCACGCGGTGGTCGTCGAGGGCTACGGCGAGTTCACCGGCATGACCCGCGAGGAGTGCCGCGAGGCCGTCATCAAGTGGTTTGAGGAGCATGACCTGCTCGATCACGTCGAGGACCTCGATCACTCCGTCATGCACTGCTACCGTTGCGACGCCGCACTGGAGCCGTGGCTGTCCGAGCAGTGGTTCGTCGCCGTCGATAAGCTCAAGGGGCCGGCGCTGGACGCCGTCAACTCTGGCAAGGTCACCTTCCACCCCGCGCGTTGGACGCAGACCTACACCACCTGGATGGAGAACCTTAAGGACTGGTGCATCTCGCGCCAGCTGTGGTGGGGCCACCGCATCCCTGTGTTCTACTGCGAGGACTGCGGCTGGGAGGACGCCCTTACCGAGGACACCGACGTGTGCCCCAAGTGCGGCGGCCATCACGTGCATCAGGACGAGAACGTGCTGGACACCTGGTTCAGCTCGCAGCTGTGGACCTTCGCCACGCAGGGCTGGCCGCAAAAGCCGGAGCTGATCGAGGGGCATCACCCCACGACGGCGCTCGTCACCGCGCGCGACATCATCGCGCTGTGGGTCGCCCGCATGGTCATGAGCTCGCTGTATTTCCTGGACGAGGTGCCGTTTAAGGATGTCGTCATCTACCCGACGATCCTTGCCAAGGACGGCAGCCGAATGTCCAAGTCCAAGGGCAACGGCGTTGACCCCATGGACCTCATTGGCATGTACGGCGCCGATGCCATGCGCTTCAACCTGCTCACGCTGTGCACCAACAACCAGGACGTCAAGTTCGACGCGAACATCGACAAGAAGACCAAGAAGCTCATCGACAGCCCGCGTACCGACCAGGCCAAGTCGTTTGTGACCAAGATCTGGAACGCCAGCCGCTTCCTGCTTATGAACATGGAGGGCTACACGCCCGGCGAGCCCGTCGTTGAGACGCCGGCCGACGCGTGGATGTTCAGCCGCCTGGCCAAGGCCGTGAAGATGGTCACCGAGGGCATCGAGCAGTACACCTTTGGTGATATGGCCCGCGGCGTGCAGCAGTTCTTCTGGAACGAGGTCTGTGACTGGTACGTCGAGGTCACCAAGGCCCGCCTGAAGGGCGAGGGCCGTCTGCAGGCGCAGCGCAACCTGATCTTTGTGCTCGACACCTCCATTCGCCTGATGCACCCGCTCATGCCGTTCGTTACCGAGGAGATCTGGGACAACATGCCGGCGAGTGTGCTCGATCTGGACGCCGAGGGCAACGTGGACCGCGCCGAGGCGCTCATGATCGCCAAGTGGCCGGAGCCCGCCGACTACGCCAAGTACGTTAACGAGCCCGCCGAGCGCGCGTTTGAGCTGTGCCGTACCGTCGTTTCCGCCGCCCGCGCCACGCGTTCGCGTTATCGCTTGAGCCCCAAGGCCGAGCTCGACGTGGTCGTGCGTGCCGGTGCCGAGGATATCGAGAAGCTCGAGAGCCTGCGCTCGACCATCGAGCCGCTGGCCAACACCGCTTCGCTGGTCATGGGTACCGACGTTGAGAAGCCGGCCGCGAGCATTGCCGTGGTCGACAGCGGCGTCGAGGCCTTTGTGGTGCTCGAGGGCAAGGTTGACCTTTCGGCCGAGAAGGCACGCCTGGAGAAGGAGATTGCCGCGGCCCAGAAGGAGCTTGCCGGTTGCGAGAAGACGCTCGCCAACGAGGGCTTTGTGGCCAAGGCCGCGCCCGCGGTGGTCCAGAAGAAGAGGGACCGTGCAGCTGAGCTCAAGGAGATCCTGGCGGCGCTGACTGCTCAGGTTGCTGACTTCTCGTAGGTCTAACTTGGGGGCGCGTCCCGATGCTTTGCTCTCCGCTGCGGACAGTCCTGCGCAAGACGGACAGCACATTAAGTGCTGTCCTTTGCGTGCGGAACTTGCGGCGAGCAAAGCATCGGGCCGCTCCTAGTTCGTTTACGTGGTTGTTTGCAACTGGTAGGTTAGGGCCACTGGGTTGAGGCCTTGATTCTGCTGCAAGCGGTGTTTGGCTGATATTTTGAACGCGAGGGGCTCATTGTTTTTGGTGGGCCTCTTTTTCTGTTATGGGGGACTTTGGGTTATGGCTAAGCGTTCTGGGTCGTATGTCGTTCCTTTCTCGTTTGAGTTGCTTTCGTTTGATGAGGTTGTGGGGCTTGCTGCTGATACGGGGCGGATTTCTGGGGATGCTGGGCCTCTGCTCGAGACGGTTGTCGATATGCTTGATGAGTTGTGGCGTCCGGACGAGTATTTTGATTGCATTCAGGTCGCCGGTACCAATGGCAAGACTTCGACCACGCGTTTTTCGGCCGCCATTCTTCGTGGCGAGGGGCTCAAAACCGCGCTGTATACGTCGCCGCAGCTGGTGCGCTATCCCGAGCGCATGGAGGTCGATGGGTGCGTTGTGAGCGACGAGGCGTTTGCCCGTGGCGTTTCGGCAGCTGTCGAGGCGGGGCGCCGCGTGAATGCGCACCGTGTGGCGGCGGGGGAGCGTGCCTATACCATCACGCCGTTTGACCTGCTGACAGCTGCCGCACTTGTAGTGTTTGCTGAGGCCGCGGTGGATGTTGCCGTGCTCGAGGTCGGCATGGGCGGGCGTTGGGATGCCACAAGCGCGACCGATCCTGTCGCCGTGGCCATTACGGGCATTGGGCTCGATCACACACGTATTTTGGGCGATACGCTCGAGGCCATTGCGGGGGAGAAAGCTGCGGTTATCAAACCCGGGCGCCTGGTTGTGCTGGGCGAGGGCACGCACGAGGCGAGCGTCCAGCGCGTGATGGATGCCCGTTGTCGCGAGTGCGGCATCGTGCCGCTCGTGGTGAGCCACGCCACGACGAAGGTGCCGGCGCATGTGGGCGACACAGTTGAGTTTAGCTGCACCACGCCGCGTGCGATCTATACGTCGAGCATGGTCAAGCCGGCCTATCAGCCGCAGAATGCAGCGTGCGCGATTATGCTTTGCGAGGGGTATCTGGGTCGCGAGCTCGACCACGATGCGCTCGACGCCTCGCTTATGGG
>NZ_JBCOTQ010000065.1:0-10265 GCF_040920445.1 Collinsella aerofaciens
CTTTTAAGCCATGCGCCAGCTGCCAGTACTCGCCGTGCTGGGCGAGCAGCTCTTCGTGCGTGCCGCGCTCGATGATGCGGCCGTGTTCGAGGACCATGATGGCGTCGGCGTCGCGGACAGTGGACAGGCGGTGCGCGATCATAAACGTGGTGCGTCCGCGCATGATGCGGTCCATACCGCGTTCGATGAGCTTTTCGGTACGCGTGTCGATGCTCGAAGTGGCTTCGTCCAGGATGAGCACCGGCGGGTCGGCGACGGCCACGCGCGCGATGGCGAGCAGCTGGCGCTGGCCCTGCGACAGGTTGGCGCCATCGGCCGTGACCGGTGTGTCGTAGCCCCGCGGCAGGCGGCGGATAAACGAATCCGCGCAGGCGGCCTCGGCAGCGGCGCGCACCTCCTCGTCGGTCGCGTCGAGCTTGCCAAAGCGGATGTTCTGCGCAATGGTGCCGCTAAACAGGTGCGTGTCCTGCAGCACAATGCCGAGCGACCCGCGCAGGCTGGTCTTGGCAATGTGCTTGACGTCGATGCCGTCGTACGTGATCTCGCCGTCATCGACCTCGTAGAAGCGGTTGATGAGGTTGGTAATAGTCGTCTTGCCGGCGCCCGTGGAGCCCACAAACGCAATCTTTTGCCCCGGCTTGGCAAACAGGTTGAGGTCCGTGAGCACGCGGGCGCCCGGCACGTAGGAAAAGTCCACGGCATGGAAGCGCACGTCACCGGCAAGCGGGACCAAGCCGCACGTGAGCTCGATGCCGTCGGCGGCCACCGCGCGGCCCGACTCATCAACGGCTGCCACGTCATGCAGGTGCCCGTAGACGCCCACGCCCTGGCCCTCGGGAATTTTCCACGCCCATGCGGCATCGCCCGTCTGCACCAGCTCCACGCAGCCCTCGTCCACCTCGGGCTCAAGGTCCATAGCCGCAAACAGGCGCTCGGCACCGGCCAACGCGTTGAGCAAGAAGTTGCCGAGCTGCGTAAACTGGTTGATGGGCATGGCGGCCTGGCGCACAAAGACCAGGTAGCTCGCGAGCGCACCTACGTCGGCGAGCCCCTTGATGCAGAGCATGCCGCCCGCCACGGCGACGATGGCATAGTTGACGTAGCCAATCACGACAGTCATGGGCACCATGGAGTTGGCATAGCTCACGGCGGCGGTGCCGGTGCGGCGAAGCTCGTCGTTGCGGCAGGCAAAGCCGGCGACATTCGCCGCCTCACGGTTAAAGACCTTGATGACCTTTTGACCCGAGACCATCTCTTCGATATATCCGTCCAGGTCGCCAAGCGATGCCTGCTGGGCAGCAAAGAAACGCTTAGAGCGCGCGCCCGAGTAGCGCGCATACAGCACAATGGCCGCATCGCACACGAGTGTGATAATCGTGAGCTGCCAGTTAAGGATGATGAGCATGGCCGTGGTGCCCACAACCTGAATGGCGGCCTGAATCACGTTAGCAAAGCTGTTGTTGAGCGCCTCGGAGACGGTGTCGACGTCGTTGGTGAAAAAACTCATGATGTCGCCCGAGCGCGTGCTGTCAAAATAACTGAGCGGCAGCGTCTGGATGTGCGCGAACAGGTCGCGGCGAATATCGGACACCACGCGTTGGGCCGCACGCACCATGATCTGTGAGTAGCCCAGGGCCGAAAGCACGCCCGCAGCGTAGATGATCGCCGTCAGGATGACCTGCCTGGCAAGCAGTTCCTCCCCGCCCGTGGCCAAACCGTTAACGATGGGACGCACCATGTAGGTGCCGGCGAGGCTCGCGATGGCGGCGACGGAGGCGAGCACGCCCACCGCGAGCAACGAGAACTTGGCATGCCCCATGTAGGAGAGCAAGCGACGCACAGTGCGCTTGAGGTCGGCCGGGCGTGCTTGGGCTGCGGTCTTAGGCATGGCGCTCACCCCCTTCCAAGGGTGATCCGCATACGACGGAGGAAAACGGATCATTCGCGCAACCATCGTCGCTGCCGTCGCCGGCGTCCGCGTTCCTCGCAAACTCCATCTGCGAGGCATAAATCTCCTGGTATATGTTGTCGCCCGCTAGCAGTTCCTCGTGCGTGCCCACGCCGTGGACACGACCGTCGTCCAATACCACAATGCGATCGGCATCCATGACACTCGCGATGCGCTGGGCGATGATGAGCACGGTCGCATCGGGAATCCGAGCGATGTGCTCGCGAATCTTTGCGTCGGTCGCCATATCGACCGCGCTGGTGGAGTCATCAAAAATGAGCACGCGCGGATGCTTGAGCAGCGTGCGCGCGATGCACAGGCGTTGCTTCTGGCCACCCGAGACACCGGCGCCGCCTTGGCCCAACTCGCCGTCCAGCCCGCCGATGCGATCAAGGAACTCGTCCACGCACGCCGCGCGGCAAGCCGCGAGGAGCTCATCGTCCGACGCCTGCGGATTGCCCCACTGCAGATTCTCGCGCACGGTGCCCGTAAACAGCACGTTCTTTTGCAGCACAATGCCCACGGCGTCGCGTAGGGTCGCGAGGTCGTAGTCACGCACGTCACGTCCGCCCACAAGCACGGCGCCCTCGGTAGCGTCGTACAGGCGCGCAATCAGCTGCACAAGTGAGCTCTTGCCCGAGCCCGTGCCGCCGAGGATGCCCACCGTCGAGCCGCTCTCGATGCGAAGGTCGATATGCTCGAGCACATCCTCGGCTGCATCCGTGCGGTATTTAAAGGAAACGTCGCGAAACTCGATACTGCCGTCCGCTGGCGCCGCAATCGCGAGGTCTCCCGCGGGGTTGGCGATAAAGGGCTCCTCATCGAGCACCTCGGCGATACGGCCCACACTCGTAAGAGCGCGCGTGAGCAGCAAAAACACGTTGGAAATCATCATGAGCGAATTCATGATCAGCAGCACGTAGCTCATAAAGCCCGTGAGCGAGCCCACGCCCAGCTTGCCGGCGAGAATCATGCGGCCGCCAATCCACAGGATGGAGAGCGCAGCCACGTACATCGACAGCTGAAACACCGGCAGGTTGAGCACCGCGCTGCCAAAGGTCTTTGTCGCAGTGCGCGCGAGCTCGGTATTGACGGTGTCGAACTTGGCCTCCTCGTGCTCGGTACGAACGTAGGCCTTGACGGCACGCACGGCGGTGAGGTCTTCCTGTACCACGCCGTTGAGGTGGTCCATCGAGGTCTGGAGTTGGCGGTAGAGCGGGCTCACGCGATAGGTGATGACGCCCAGCACGATTGCCAGCACGGGCAAGATGATCGCAAAGACGGTGGCGAGCGGGCGCGACAGCATCAGCGCGTAGATAAGGCCGACGATAAGCGTCACCGGGCCGCGCACCATAGGGCGAAAGCCGTTGCCCACAGCATTTTGGATAACGGTGATGTCCGTGGTCATGCGGGTGACGAGCGAGCTGGCGTCGTAGTTGTCCAGGTTGCCAAAGGCGAGCGTTTGAATCTTTTTGTACTCGGCCTCGCGCAGGTTAGCGCCTAGGCCCGAGGCAACGCGGGCGGACGTGCGGGCATAACCCAAGCCCAGTACCAGCGAAAGCGCAGCGCACACCAACATGTACGCACCCTGTAGCAGCATGTAGTTGATATCACCCGCAGGCACGCCCACATCGATGATGTTGGCCATGATGACCGGGATAAACAGCTCGAGCACCGTCTCGACCGACACAAAGAACACGCCGAGGATGGCATCGCGACGGTATGCCCCTAGATAGGAAAACAGTATTTTGAGATTGCGCACGCAGGTTCAACCCCCATCAAACGTTGTTCGCAAACGCACGTATTATTGCGCGCCGAATAATGGTGTCAAGTATTCCGAAATCGTTTTCTGCAAGGTTAGCGCCGGCGGCGAGTTCTCGTGATGTGTGTCCATATTCACTCGGAATAATGGTGCGCGAGACTTTTTCGCTCCGGCGTCATCACAAACCTTGACTCTACAATCGTTGTAGGGTTTTCACTACACTGGTAGCTAAACGAACCCAGCCAGAAAGCCCCGCTCATGGAACACGACCTCACACGTGGCAATGTCCTCAAGACCATCGCGGTCTTTGCCCTGCCCTATATGCTCTCGTACTTTTTGCAGATGCTCTACGGCATGGCCGACCTGTACATGATGGGGCAGTTTAGCGGCGCTGCCGGCATCACCGCCGTGGCAAATGGCGCGCAGACGCTCTATATGATTACCGTGGCGCTCGTGGGCCTGGCCATGGGAACGACGGTCATCGTCGGCCACGCCGTGGGTTCGCGTCGCTTCGATCGCGCCGAGACCGCCATCGGCAACACCATCACGCTCTTTATGGGCGTCTCGGTGGTGCTGGCCGCTGTCCTGCTCGCACTGTGCCCGCAAATCGTGGCACTCATTGGCACGCCGGCCGAGGCGGTCGAAGGCACCGCCGCCTACCTGCGCATTTGCTTTGTCGGCATTCCGTTTATTGCCGCGTACAACATTCTTTCGGCCATCTTTCGCGGGCTGGCCGATTCGCGCTCGCCCATGTACGTGATCGGCGTGGCATGCATCATCAATATCGCGCTCGACTTTCTGTTTATCGGGCACATGGGGCTCGGCCCCGTGGGCGCGGCGCTCGGCACGGTAACCGCCCAGACGGCAAGCGTTGCCCTCGCGCTCGTGTGGCTCAAGAGCCGTCGCACGAACATCCACGTTAAGCGTAGCGACCTGCGCCCCCAACCCGAGGTGCTCGGCAGCATTCTTAAGATCGGCGTGCCCGTGGCCGTGCAGGACGGCTGTATCCAGGTGGCGTTTATGTTTATCACCGTCATCGCCAACCACCGAGGGCTCGTCGACGCCGCCGCCGTGGGCCTGGTCGAGAAGATGATCAGCTTTTTGTTCATTGTGCCGAGTTCCATGGGCGCCACCGTCAGCGCGCTCACGGCGCAAAACGCCGGCGCCGGCAAGGGCGATCGTGCGCGTCAGGTGCTCAAGGACGCCATGACCATCTCGGTAGTGTACGGCTGCCTGATCACGGTGCTGATGTGGCTGGTGGCACCGGCGTTTATTGGCTTTTTTGCCAAGAACGCTGCAGTGGTCACCGCCGGCACCGGCTATATGCGCAGTTATATTTTCGACGCGATTTTTGCCGGCATCCACATTTGCTTTAGCGGCTTTTTCGCTGCGTATGGCAAGAGCTACATCGGCTTTGCGCACAACGTGCTAGCCGTGGCGCTCATTCGCGTGCCGGGCGCGTGGCTGCTGTCGAACGCCTATTCCGATACGTTGTTTCCCATGGGCATCGCCTCGCCGTGCGGATCGATTTTGTCGGCGGTCATCTGTGTTGTCGCGTTTACCGTGCTCAACCGGCGCGGGGCTTTTGACAGGTTGGTGGCGTAGCGGGGCGACGTAGGCCTGGCGTCCCTCCCCGACCCTATTGAAAGGAGCGGACCCATGACCGACTCGCCAACCGAACATACCGAGGGCCTGCTCCGCATTGGCGAGGTGGCGCGCTTGTTTAACCTGAGCGTGGGCACGTTGCGCCATTACGAGCAAATGGGCTTGCTGGACCCGGCACACATCGATCCGGCGAGTGGGTACCGCTACTACGGATCGCGGCAGCTCTCCACCCTCAATACCATCAGCCACCTGCGTGTTCTCGACTTGCCGTTGGCGCAAATCCGTGAGTTTGTGACCACGCGCGACGTGGACCTTATGCAGCGGCAGCTGGCTCAGCAACAGGAGCTCATCGAGCGCAAGCGCCGCGAGCTGGAGCGCGTGTCGCGCAAGATCGATAACCGGCTTGCTCTACTGCACGATGCCTTGAACACCGAGCTCGATACCATTTGCACAATCGATGCGCCCGAGCTTCGCTGCGCCGTGTTGCGCGAACGCGTCAACCCTACCGACGCCTATGCGCTGGAGTGGCAGATTCGTCAATTGCAGAAGGGCCAGCACGAGACCTTTGTCTTCCTGGGCAACTTGGGCGTTGGGATTAGCGCCGAACGCCTTGCCGCCGGCGACTTTGATGGCTACGACGAGGTCTTTCTGCTGCTGGATGGCACGGACGATTACCTGGGCGATGTCGAAGTACGTCCCGCCGCGCGGTGTCTGACGGTCAGCTTCCGCGGCACGCACGGTCAGGCGGCCCCGCGCTATGAGCGCTTACTCGATTACATGCACGAGCGCGACCTGTCCCCCGCCGGTCCCTCGCGCGAAATCGCCCCCATCGACGACATCATCAGCGACGACCCGGGGGCGTATGTGACGAGGATCGCGATACCGGTCCGCTAATCACTACCATTTATCGAGCAATTCCATCCATTTACCTTAATCCGAATTAGATTGTATTATGTAGCAAATAAAATGACAGCATATTGCCCCCCCATAGGCAGGAGACATTATGCCCAGAGTTCAATCACGTCGCTCGTTTCTTCTCGGCCTAGCCTCGATCATCGGCTTATCCGCGTCACGCCCAACAAGAGTATTCGCTGCCGACTCAAACTCATCCGTCGCTTTTACATCAGACCTAGCACAAGACTACGCGCTTTCCCTGTTGCCCATCGTCGACGGATCCGCGAACTTAGAGATCGAGCGAATCGTTCCCGTATGCCAACAAATCGGCCTTATCTGTGGCTATGAAATCAGTGTCACAAGGGAAGGAAGCCCTTACGGTTATTTAGTACTTGACGCATCATATCCCGGGCTTCTGAAGGAGATAACCCTCGGCGATACCATTCTTCCGATTTCAGCTTCTCTATCAAACGCCATTTCAACTTATTCCGGCCAACAGGCCACAAACCCAACCGTACTAATTTCGTACAACGATATTGAATATGGAACTTTGGTGCCAGGAACTAGAGACTGTGTAACCAACTATAACAATATACGGTCTGTCCCGATTGCCACCGAAAAGGGTATAACACCTCAAAGCAATAACCCAACTTCATGGAATGCAGTCATTATCAATGAAGATGACTTGATGTTGCATTTCCAAATAGACGATTTAAACGGAATACCGTTCCGAGGAGTCTCGGAATCATTAGTTGAAGCCCGCACTAATAAGTATGCATGCGTCGTTTCTGCCTTGTACGCTGTATCAATGCATTACGGTCTCACCAGTTCAAACGCTAATCAATTTAATCCCGATTATTATAAAGAAATATGGAACGTCACTGGCACAACAACGTATAAGACCAATGATCAGGGCGTCGAGTACGGAAGCACGATCATCCCAGATGGAATTGTTCCGTTTAAAAGTCTTGCCGCTCAAAAGGGTAGAGCACTTAATACTCAATTTTTCGGTTATCAGCCTCAATTCGCTCAGTACAGAGCAACTATCGATCAAGGGAATATCGGCTTGTATCATATGTGGATCAACAGCCGAAACAGTGAAGGATCCGTCGAGCTATCAGGTCATACAGTCACGGTAACTGGCTATTTTACTGGGCATAATGGAAGCTCTGGCATCGAACTGCAGTGGCTCGAAGTATTCGACGGATGGAACACTTATCCCCGAGCGATTAACTATGCAACGCCCAATATGGTCAAATTGAACGGAACAGTCTTTTGGTAAACCGGATGGCACCATCAAAATGCTATGGCACCACGGCCTTTGCCCTGGTTACGATATTGGTGATTTTCGCTATGTTTGCATCCGTTTCTTCATGCACAGATAGAGCCCGCTATAGCGGAGGAGATGATTACCTTGTCTTTGGAGTCGGCAGCGTTCATTCTATTGAGGGAACGGAACTCGTAATCCAAACAGACAACAGTCCCCGCTACACCGACGCTGGAAAGCAAACCCGGATTACATTCCCCTCATCTGGCCGAATCAAAGACAAGCTTTCCCAAATCAAAGTTGGGACAAGAGTTTCCTACTCACGCTTTGAGTCGGTAGACGCATCTGGATCATACGAGGGAAACGATATCGAAATTGAACAGGCAAACACTATAAGGAGATGTTGAGGAACTGAGCCTCTGCGCAGTTCCTCAACAAATCATTATGCCTCCGGGACCCTACCCGTCGCCAAAATCTGTTCAAGTGCCGCCTCGTCCAGCACGGGCACACCCAGCTGCTCGGCCTTGGTGAGCTTGGAGCCCGCTTTGGGGCCGGCGACCAGATAGCTCGTCTTCTTTGACACACTACCCGAGACCTTGGCGCCGAGCACCTTGAGCGCCGCGCCCGCCTCGTCGCGGGTGCGGTTGACGAGCGTGCCGGTGAGCACGAAGGTCAGACCCGCGAGTGGCTGTGCGTCGGCGAGCTCGCCCGCCACGCCAGCGTCGGCTGCAGCTTGCGCGTGCGCGGCGCCCAAGTCGACCTCGAGCGACAGGCCCGCCTGACGCAGGCGCTCCAGTACGGCAAGGTTTTCGGATACGGCCAGGAACTGCTTGACGCTCGCCGCAATCTTGGGACCAATGCCCTCGCACTCGGCGATGTCCTCTTCGCTCGCCAAGATGAGCTTGTCAATCGACAGGAATCGCTCGGCGATGACCTCACCCACACTCTTGCCCACGTGGCGGATGCCCAGGGCAAACAGCACGCGACCGAGCGGCTGGCTCTTGGACTTGTTGAGCTCGGCGATGATTTTCTCGGCCGTCTTGAGGCCTACCGGAATGGGGTCGCCCTTCTTGACGCCCTTTTTGCTGTTGGAGCTGGCATAGGTGCGGCCCGTGTCCAGGCCGGCGATGTCGTCGACCGTGAGCTGGTAGAAGTCTGCGACATCGTGGATCAGCCCGGCGGCGATCATCTTGTCGACGATCTCGTCGCCTAGGCCGTCGACGTCCATGCAGCCGCGGCTCACCCAGTGAAGCAGGCGCTCCTTGAGCTGCGCGGGGCAGTCGATGGAGACGCAACGGTAGGCCACCTCGCCATCCTCGTGGACCACGGGGCTGCCGCACACGGGGCAGACCTCGGGCATCTGCCAGTCGACCGAATCGGCCGGGCGCTTGTCGAGCACCGGGCCCACGACCTCGGGGATTACGTCGCCTGCCTTGTGCACGATGATAGTGTCGCCCTCGCGCACGTTTTTTCGGCGGATCTCGTCGATGTTGTGCAGCGTGGCGCGCGCGATGGTGGAGCCGGCGACCGTCACCGGGTCGAACTCGGCGACCGGCGTGAGCACACCGGTGCGGCCCACCTGGATGCGAATTTCGCGCAGGATGGTCTGCTTTTCCTCGGGCGGAAACTTAAAGGCGATGGCCCAGCGCGGTGCGCGGGCGGTAAAGCCCAGGTCGAGCTGCTGCTGAAAGCTGTCGACCTTTACGACCACGCCGTCGATGTCATAGTCCAGATCGCCGCGGTGCTCGAGCGCCTGGGCGCAGAACTCGTGAACCTCGGCCGGCGTGGCGCAGCGTGCCACATTGGGGTTGACGCTAAAACCGGCGCTGCGCAGCCAGTCAAGAAACTCGCGCTGGCTGTGGACATGCAGTGGGTCAGTATCGGCGATGGCATAGATAAAGGTAGCGAGATCGCGGCGCGCCGTGATCTTGGGGTCTTTTTGGCGCAGGCTGCCGGCGGCGGCGTTGCGCGGGTTGGCGAAGGGGTCGCGTCCCTCGGCATCGGCCTCTTCATTCAGGCGGACAAAGCTACCCTTGGGCATATAGACCTCGCCGCGTACCTCGATGGTGCGCTCGCGGTCGGCGCCCATGTGGGCGAGCGCCGGCTCGGACAGGTGCATGGGCACATCCTTGATGGTACGCACATTGAGCGATACGTCCTCGCCCGTGGTGCCATCGCCGCGCGTGGCCGCGCGCACGAAAGTGCCGTTTTGGTAGGTAAGCGCCACGCCCAGACCGTCAATCTTAAGCTCGCAGGTATAGGTGACGCTACCTGCGCCGAGCGCATCCTCGGTTCGTTGGAGCCACGCGTCGAGCTCGTCCAGATCCATGGCATCATCCATGGAATACATGCGTGCCATGTGCGTGACCGGCGTAAACTGCTCGCTCACGTAGCCGCCCACGCGCTGGGTATAGCTGTCGGGCGTCACCAGGTCGGGGTAGGTGGCCTCGATTTCCTGCAGCTCAACGAGCATTTTGTCAAAGGCGGTGTCCGTGATCTCGGGCGCATCGAGCATGTAGTAGCGATAGGCGTGGTAATCGAGCTCGTGGCGCAGCTCGGCCGCACGCGCTGCCGCCTGGGCATGGGCGTCGGTCGGCGCGGCGGCATCCGCACTCGCGGGCGTTTCGGTATCGATGTCCACGCCGTCACCAAACAGGCTCGATTGCTCCATAGCGGCACTCCTTCGCTCGATTTCAAACGGATACAAGAGTACCACCGGTCGCGATGGAGCCAAATCGCCCTTTCCAACCGCACCGAATCGGCAGCCGCCAGACCGGGGTGGGTCGCGC
>NZ_JBCOTQ010000066.1:0-1918 GCF_040920445.1 Collinsella aerofaciens
CTACTCACCCATCGGGGACTAGGTGAATAGCAAAAGCCCCGCAGTCGGAGCGGACTGCGGGGCTCATGAAGAGAGGCTAGTTTGTGGGCGTCTTGCCTGGCGCCCACGAGAGAGGCAACAGAGTAGAGACTACTCGTGGATGCGGGTGCCGGAGAGGCCGGCCATGGTCTCGGCAGCCTTGTCCAGAGCGCCGATGATGCAGGTGCGGCCCTTGCGGGAACGAGCGAACTTGATGGCAGCGCGGACCTTGGGCTCCATGGAACCCTTGCCGAACTGGCCCTCGTCGGCCAGGCGCTCGGCCTCGTCGGCGGTGAGGTCCTCGAGCTCCTCCTGGTTGGGCTTGCCAAAGTTGATGGCGACATGCTCAACGGCGGTCAGCAGGAACAGAACGTCGGCGTCGCAGTCCTCGGCCAGCAGCTCGCCGCCCAGGTCTTTGTCGATGACGGCGGGGACGCCCTTGTAGCAGCCCTTGTTCTCATAGTCGCGGACGACGGGAATGCCGCCGCCACCGCAGGCGATGACGATGAACTCGTTGTCGAGCAGATTGAGGATGGAGTCGGCCTCGACGATCTTCTTGGGATCGGGGGAAGCGACGACGCGACGCCAGCCGCGACCGGAATCCTCGACGAAGACCTTGGAGGGATCCTCGGCCATGAACTCCTTGGCCTGCTCCTCGGTGTAGAAGGGACCGATCGGCTTGGTCGGGTTCTTGAACGCGGGATCGTCCGGGTCGCACTCGATCTGGGTGACGACGGTGGCGGCGTGCCAACGCTTATAGCGCTTGTGCATCTCGCGGCCAATGCCCTGCTGCAGGTGATAACCAATGTAGCCCTGGGACATGGCGCCGCACTCGGGCAGCGGCATCTCGGGGGTGCCGATGGCGTCGTGGGCAGCGGCGAAGGCGTTCTGGATCATGCCAACCTGCGGGCCGTTGCCGTGGGTGATGATGATCTCGTTGCCCTGCTCGATCAGGCCGAGGAGAGCGTGAGCGGTGTTACTCACGGCCTCGATCTGCTCAACGGGGTTGTTGCCGAGGGCGTTGCCGCCAAGGGCGACGACGATACGATCGGGCTTGCCAAGAGGCTTAGACATTGCTGGAATCCTTTCTGTAAAAGGCCTACAACCCATTAATAACCCGCGCCCGTGCGATACGCGAGTTTATTAAGGTTTATATTCTCTTTATCGCTCATTTTATTCATTTTGAAAATAGTTGAACGGTGAACGGTCGCTTTTACCCGCTCAGCGTAAAGAAACCCAGCTCAAGCATATCTACGTCATTTACGTGCAACTTTATTTTAATAGAGCAGGGATTAGACCAGATTATGCAAACTATATCTTTGCTAAACATAAAATAGGCAGCGCAAAATCTTACTCGCACTATACGAGATTCTATGCACTTATTGGACGAGTATGCAGCCCTGCAATAACATGGCGTTTTTCATCCAACTTAAGGAATAGACGAGTGCCTTTGCCGCGCGTCGGCCGGCAGCCGGCGAGCCGTCTCGTCGATCGCCGCTTCCAGAAAATCAAAAACTGATATTGCGCGCGCAATTGCGGCATGGTACTTTAGCGAAGAACAGCGCGGGCTTGGGCGACAGAGATCTGTCGTGAAGTTTGGGTTCGGCGACCCCGCCGCTGTCTTCTCCTTATCCGCCAGCGAGCCCCTTGAGCGACGGATTGAGGAGGTCCTTACTATGACAAAAATGCTCAAGATCACGCTGAATGGCGAGACGTTTCTCGCCGACATGCTCTGGGACAAGGCTCCCGAGGCATGCAAGCTGTTCGAATCGTCCTGTCCGGTCGAGTCACGTATCTTTTCGGCCAAGATCTGCGATGCCGAGGTAACCTATCCCGTATCGGGCCCCATCGCCAATTACGAGCACATCGAGAACCCCGTCTTTCACGAGCCGGCGGGCGC
>NZ_JBCOTQ010000066.1:2070-10125 GCF_040920445.1 Collinsella aerofaciens
GGGACAACCAGGGCATGCACATCAAAAACGAAATCGTCGAGATCGAAGCGGAGGCCTAAAGATGATGGATATCAACACCCTGCTCGCACTCGACCTTGCCGAGTACACCACTGCACTTGAGGCCCTCGCCGACCAGATGATGCTTGAGGAACCACGCGATATCGACTACATGCGCCGCCGCAAGCTCGACACAGGCCGCGAATTCGCCGTCTGGAACTTCACCGTCGGCTACTGCATGAACGCCGCCGACGCCCTCTCCCTCCTGCGAGCCCAGGCCAACGAAAACGCCAACGACGGCACCGCCGACCTCGCAACGATCAACAACAGCGCCGCGCGCCTGTGCGACTGGTTCTCGGGCGCCTTCGACGTCACCGGCAAAATGGATGACACCACGGCAATCCTCGCCCACAGCCGCGACCTCTACGCCCAGGTAGAGACTCACGAACAGTTTGCAGCCCTCACCCGCGCCACCGAGCGCTATCTGGTCCAGCTCCAATTTTGGGTCGACCGCCAGATTCCCTGGCCGGCCATTAGCGACCTCGTCCACGGCTACCGCCTACGCACGGAGTCCGGCGAGACAAGGTAACCAAGCAAGCAGCACCGACAACACCCCACCATCGGGATCCAAAGTAAGAATCAGAGGGCTGGAGACGCACCCAACAGCGTCCCCAGCCCCTTCGCAAAGTAGAGCACTGTTTCAGTGGCTTTGAGGCCTATTCGAACCTTTTCTATCTCCCAATTTTTGTATATTTACGACAATATTATCTGCCAATTTTTGTATGATTTTAGGCGATTCTATCTGTCAATTTTTGTCATTTGGGGGTTTAATGCTACGCCGTAAGGTCACTGATAGGCTTTTGAGCTGGAAGAATAACTCCAATAAGGCATTACTCGTTACTGGTGCGCGTCAGATTGGCAAGAGCTATGCGATTCGCGCGTTTGGAAAAAGCAACTACGCTTCGTATTTTGAGGTCAATTTACTACTCGATGTCGAAGCAAGGAATGCACTTGTTGGCGCAAAGAACTCCGTTGACTTTATCAACCGCGTAGCCCTTCTTGCGGATGCGCCGCTTGTTGAGGGCGATACGCTTGTCTTTGTCGATGAGATTCAGGAGTATCCGCAGATCGTTACACTCATGAAGGCGTTGGTCGAGGATGGGCGCTTTAGCTATGTCTTCTCGGGGTCTATGCTTGGGACTGAGTTTAAGGGGATCTCTTCTTTTCCGGTGGGGTATGTAGAGCACATTGTTATGCGCCCGATGGATTTTGAAGAGTTTTGTTGGGCAAACAGCGTAAGCGAGAATGTGCTTGCAGGCATTCGCAGCTGCCTTGTCGAGAAACATCCTGTCGAAAACTATATTCATGAGGCGATGCTCAAGAACTATAGAGCCTATATCGTTTGCGGCGGCATGCCGGAGGTCGTTCAGAATTATATTGATTCGGGTTATTCGCTCGTGAGCACACGTGAGCTTCAAACTCAGCTGGTCGATCAGTACAAAAGCGATATCTCAAAATATGCATCGACTCGAGCGTTTAACGTTCGGTCGATTTTTGAGCAAATTCCCGTTCAGCTTGAGGCGGAGTCTCATCGCTTTGTTGTTTCGTCTCTGGGTGAGGGAGCTCGCCTTAAAAAATATGAGCAGGATTTCCTGTGGCTTGTTAACGCAGGTGTTGGATTGATGGTCGCCAGGGTGACGGAGCCACGGAGTCCTCTCAAGAGGACGGAGAAAACGACAGCCTTCAAACTATACGAGTCTGATACAGGCATGCTCGCATCGCGATACCCCGGCAGCACTGCACGCGCTGTCTATCTTGATATGAAAACTCCCAACCTTGGTGGTCTCTATGAGAACGTGGTCGCGCAGGAACTCGTTGCCCTCGGGGCGGATGCATGGTACTACCAAACGCGTGAGGTCGGTGAAGTTGACTTTGTAATCGAAGGCGCCCACGGGCATGTTGTCCCAATCGAGGTCAAATCGGGCAAGAAAGTTCGAGCGCACGCGGCCCTCGATCGTCTGATGAGTGTGGGCGAGTACAAAATTCCCGAGGCCGTTGTACTAAGCCACGAGAATCTCAGCAAAGAGGGCAAGGTTCTGTACGTTCCAATCTACATGACGTTTTGTCTCGATGAGTTTATGGAAAAGGATGACCCCAATAACGATTTCTCGTTCGCGCCCATATCTCTCTAGCCATTTGAATCTGCAATCCAGCCACGCCCTCCATCCATCCCCAAAGTGACGCGTGGTTTCGCGGCAAAGCCGCGAAACAGCGAAGGGGACAAAAGGCCCCCACAGCCACGTCATCCATTCAGCCACACAATCCGAGGACGTAGTCGTAGCAGGATCTGAGGGCTAACCTTCGCGGACACTCCGCAGGACGAAAGAACCCCCGCCGCACGTAGTGCGCAGCGGGGGTTCTTTCATGTCCGAGGACGTCCGCGAAGGTCAGCCCTCAGATCCTGCGGTGAGAGACCTAGGCCTCGTTGTACACCGTCTTGAGCTTCAGCAGGTGAGCGTAGCGGTCCATAGCGGCCTGCTCGTTCTCCTTGAAGAGCTCCTCGGCGCGCTCGGGGAAAGAACGCGTCAGCGAAGCGTAACGGGCCTCGTTCATCAGGAACTCCTGATAACCGCCCGCGGGCTCCTTGGAATCGAGCGAGAACTTCTTGCCGGCAGCAGCCTCGGGGTTGAAGCGGAAGAGGTTCCAGTAACCGCACTCGACAGCCTTCTTCATCTCGGCCTGGCAGTTCTGCATGCCGCCCTTCTTGATGGAGTGCATCTCGCAGGGGCTGTAGCCGATGATGAGGGACGGGCCGTCGTAGGCCTCGGCCTCGTGGATGGCCTTGAGGGTCTGAGCTGGGTTGGCACCCATGGCGACCTGCGCCACGTAGACGTAGCCGTAGCTCATGGCAATCTCGGCCAGGGACTTCTTCTTGGTCACCTTACCGGCAGCGGCGAACTGAGCGACCTGGCCCAGGTTCGAGGCCTTGGAGGCCTGACCACCGGTGTTGGAGTAAACC
This sequence comes from Collinsella aerofaciens, assembly GCF_040920445.1. Taxonomy (GTDB): domain Bacteria; phylum Actinomycetota; class Coriobacteriia; order Coriobacteriales; family Coriobacteriaceae; genus Collinsella; species Collinsella aerofaciens_BH. The sequence continues at coordinate 5,087 of NZ_JBCOTQ010000066.1, forward strand.
TCGGTGTCGAAGACGAAGACGTTGACGTTGTGGCCGGAAGCCAGGACGTGGTCCAGGCCACCGAAGCCGATGTCGTAGGCCCAGCCGTCGCCACCGAAGATCCAGAAGGACTTCTTGGTGAGGTAAGCCTTGTCGGCGAGGATCGCCTTGGAAGCGTCGCAACCGCACTTCTCGAGCTCGGCAACGTAGGCAGCGGCAGCGGTCTTGGAGGCCTCGGCGTCGTTGACGGAGTCGATCCAAGCCTGGCCGGCGGCCTTGAGCTCATCGGACGGACCATCGGCAGCGATGATGTCCTGGGTAGCGGCGATCAGCTTGTGCTGAACGGCCTCATAGCCAACGGCCATGCCCAGACCGTGCTCGGCATTGTCCTCGAACAGGGAGTTATTCCACGCCGGGCCGTGACCGTCCTTGTCCTTGCAGTAAGGAGCGGTGGCAGCGGGGTTGCCCCAAATGGAGGAGCAGCCGGTGGCGTTGGAGATGAACATGCGGTCGCCGGCAACCTGAGTCACCAGACGTGCATAGGCGGTCTCGGCGCAGCCGGCGCAGGAGCCGGAGAACTCCAGGTAGGGCTGCTTAAACTGGCTGCCCTTGACGTTGGCCGCGATAAGCTCCTTCTTCTCGGAGACGTTCTCGACCATGTAGTCCCAAACAGGCTGCTGGTCCATCTCCTGCTCGGTGGGAACCATCTCGAGAGCACCCTTGGGGCAGACCTTGACGCAGTTGGTGCAGCCCATGCAGTCGAGCGGGGACACGGCCATGGTGAACTTCATGCCCTTGGCCTTGGGGCCCATGGCGTCGAGCGTGCGGGTAGCCTCGGGCGCGGCGGCAGCCTCGTCCTCGGTCATCGCGAACGGACGGATGGTGGCATGCGGGCACACATAGGCGCACTGGTTGCACTGGATGCACTTGGTCTCGTCCCAGTGGGGAACGACCACGGCGACGCCGCGCTTCTCGTATGCGGAGGCGCCCAGCTCAAACTGGCCGTCAGCGCAATCGACGAAGGCGGAAACAGGCAGGCTGTCGCCGTCCATGCGATCGATGGGCTCGAGCAGGTTCTTGACCTGCTGGGCGATAGCGGACTTGGTCTCCTCGGAGAGCTCGACGGGAGCGGCATCCTCGGCGGTAGCCCAGTCGGCCGGAACCTCGAACTTACGGAAGGCGGTAGCGCCGGCATCGATGGCCTTGTGGTTGGCGTCGACGATGGCCTGGCCCTTCTTCATGTAGGACTTGGTAGCCGCGTCCTTCATGTACTGCAGGGCGTCCTCGGCGGGCAGGACCTTGGCCAGCGCGAAGAAGGCGGACTGGAGCACCGTGTTGGTGCGCTTGCCCATGCCGACCTTGGCAGCCAGGTCGATAGCGTCGATCAGGTAGACGTTGACGTTGTTGTTCGCGATGTAGCGCTTAGCCACGGCGGGCATGTGCTCGGCGAACTCCTCGTCGCTCCACTGGCAGTTGACCAGGAAGGTGCCGCCCGGCTTGACGTCGCGGACCATCTTGAAGCCCTTGACGATGTAGCTGGGGTTGTGGCAGGCGACAAAGTCGGCCTTGGTCACGTAGTACGGCGAACGGATCGGGGAATCACCAAAGCGCAGGTGCGAGACGGTGACGCCGCCGGTCTTCTTGGAGTCGTACTGGAAGTAGGCCTGAACGTACTTGTCGGTGTGGTCGCCGATGATCTTGATCGAGTTCTTGTTGGCGCCGACGGTACCGTCGCCACCCAGACCCCAGAACTTGCACTCGATGGTGCCGGGGGCTGCGGTGTTGGGCGCATCCTCGGCCTCGGGCAGGCTCAGGTTGGTCACGTCATCGACAATGCCGATGGTGAACTCGCGCTTGGGCTCGTCCTTCTTGAGCTCCTCGAAGACAGCGAACGCGGACGCAGGAGGCGTGTCCTTGCTGCCCAGGCCATAACGGCCGCCGACGACCTTGATGCCCGTCTTGCCGGCCTCGTAGAGAGCGGAGACGACGTCCTGGTAGAGCGGCTCGCCGATGGAACCCGGCTCCTTGGTACGGTCCATGACGGCGATCTTCTGGACGGTCTCGGGGAGAACGTCGACGAAGTGCTTGATGGAGAACGGACGGAACAGACGAACCTTGACCAGGCCGACCTTCTCGCCGTGAGCGTTGAGGTAGTCGATGACTTCCTCGAGCACGTCGCAGAAGGAGCCCATGCACACGACGACGCGGTCGGCATCGGGAGCGCCGTAGTAGTTGAACAGGCCGTAATCGGTGCCGAGCTTCTCGTTGATCTTCTTCATGTAGCCCTCGACGACGGCGGGAAGCTCGTCGTAGACCTTGTTGCAGGCCTCGCGGTTCTGGAAGAAGATGTCGCCGTTCTCGTGGCTACCGCGGGTATGCGGGTGCTCAGGGTTGAGCGCGTGATCGCGGAAAGCCTGGACGGCGTCCATGTCGCACATCTCGGCCAGATCCTTGTAGTCCCACATGGCGACCTTCTGGATCTCGTGGCTGGTGCGGAAGCCGTCGAAGAAGTTAAGGAACGGGGTCTTGCCCTCGATGGCGGCAAGGTGAGCCACCGGCGAGAGGTCCATGACCTCCTGGACGTTGCCCTCGGCGAGCATGGCGAAACCGGTCTGGCGGCAGGCCATGACGTCGGAGTGATCACCAAAGATGTTCAGGGCGTGCGAAGCGACGCAACGCGCGGAGACGTGGAAGACGCCCGGGAGCTGCTCGCCCGCGATCTTGTACATGTTCGGGATCATCAGGAGCAGGCCCTGGGAAGCCGTGTAGGTGGTGGTCAGAGCACCGGCGCCCAGCGAACCGTGAACGGTACCGGCTGCACCTGCCTCGGACTCCATCTCGACGACCTTGACCGGGGTGCCGAAGATGTTCTTGCGACCCTGGGCCGCCCACTGGTCGACATGGTCGGCCATCGGGCTGGACGGCGTAATGGGATAAATTCCCGCTACCTCGGTGTACGCATACGAAACATATGCGGCCGCCTCGTTGCCGTCCATAGACTTAAACTTACGCGCCATATACCCCTCTCCTCTCATATAGGTATACAGGCCCCGGCGATCGCCGGGATGTTGGCGTGATGGGATTTACGCTGTTGCTTCCAATCATCTGGCAGGCAGGCTCAGCAGCAGGTACGTGGCGTGGAGAGAAGACATGCCGAGGCGAGGGACAGCTGATGCGCCCCACAGACCCGACCGCCCGTCTTGCACATGACCGAGCGCCGCAAAGGCCGCATGCCGGATGCTCCCGGGCACGCCCCGGCGATGGGAAGCGCCCGCAACGGAAATCCGCATGCGGGTTTATTGTACCCCGCCGTTAAGTGTAATTTCGACAAATATAGGCGGGCGGTAACGGTTTACCTCGGGTGACCGCCAAAGGCCAGAATGGTCCCTCCATCCCCGGACGACTGGCTCTGACGCGCCAAGGAGTGTCCCCAAGTACCGGCAGGAAAGGAACGTCCCTAACTGCCGGCTAGAGGGCGCCGAGCAGGATGGCGTAGGTGGTGGATTCGCCGAGTTTGAGCTCGTCGCCGGGGTTGAGCTGGGCGGAGCGGCCGGGCTCTACTTGAATACACACACTCGTGGCCCCGTTTACCACCACGGTGCCGTTAGTGGACGACAGGTCCTCGACAAACCATGCGCCAGACTCGTCGCACCAGATATGGGCATGGCGGGCCGAGACGTCGTCGGTGATGCCGCCCTCCCCCGTTGCCAGCGCGCCGATCTCAACGCCTTCCTCACTCGGCTGAATCCAGCGCGGGACGCTCACCACGTAGCCGTTTTGCACGCACAGCAGTCCCAGCGGATGCGCCGGCGCGACCTCGTGCTCGCCCGCGACCGAAGATGTGCTCAGCGAGCGCGGCGTCGACGTGTCGCCGCCACGGGTCGCATGAGCGCGGCGGCTCGCCCGACTTGGAACTAAGGCGGGCGTGAGAGCAAACGGCATAGGGAACGAATCTTGCGGATGTACTCCTCGACGTCAGGCAGGTAAGCCCCACGAAGTCACCGGGGAGGCCCAAGCGGCCCGGCACCACTTCCAGATTCTGACCAGGGCGAGTCGTTCGCCGGTGGCTGAAGGCTCGCTCCCACCCAAAAGGGGAGATTCGCGTTGTTCCCCAATCGCTCTCGCATCTTTCATTTTGCTCGAGGTGGGCTATGAAAACTTTCCTGGTGAAAGGCGGCGATTGGTTTCCTTTCTTTCTAGAGGAGCGCGCCTGTAATCTGTTTTCATCCTAAATCAAGTTAAGATCGGACCTTCCAGAGGCAAGTCGACTCAAACTGCGAGGCTCCATGTTGGAATAAAGAGCGCTGTCGAAGTGCCAACAACACAAAGCTTGCCAGTCTCAAATAGAACCTTTTGGGAGTCCGATTGGGCCGCACACCGAATCCCCGCTGGTGGTTTTTTATAGCTGCGCGACAATAAACAAGGTTAGTGCCAGTCCAGCATGAAATTGAGGAACGTATGCATTTTTTCTCAGTAAGTGATCGTCGTTACTGCTTCGATGAGGTCACTCGCAATTGCTTTCAGGTTGACCAAGCATCAGAAGATGCGCTTCGCATATTTGAAGCATCGGGAAGAACGGTCAACTCGAAGTTGCTAACAAAGTCACTTGCTGCGAAAGGCTACGACCAAACGACCATAGCAGAACTTGAAGACGACATTGATGAGTATCAACGATTGTCTGAGCGGACTTTCTTAACAAAAGACACGCCTCGAAAACTTAGATCCATCGAACTCCACGTTTCACATGCATGCAACCTTGGTTGTAGTTACTGTTTTGCCGGTAAAGGAGATTATGGAACGTCTCCTCTGCTGATGACAGACGAGATAGCCTTCAAGGCGGTCGACTACCTCGTCGCAAGTTCATCGGAAAACGAAACGCTTGCGATCGTCTTTTTTGGTGGGGAACCCATGATTAACGAGCCGCTGATATGGAAAACGGTCGACTATTCAAAAAGAATATACCCCAATAGAAACTTTACCTATGGCTCTGTTAGACCAGGATTGACATACATGTGTCCCCACGGTGCCATATCGTTGACCCCGTAGACCGCGATGATGGG
>NZ_JBCOTQ010000067.1:0-10167 GCF_040920445.1 Collinsella aerofaciens
GAGCTTCGATTGGGTTGTGCTCAACAATCGCGAAAAGGCTATCGAGGGCGTTAAGTCGGGCGCGTACTATGCTGCCGTCGTTATCCCCAAAACGTTTAGCGCTGACATGATGACGCTTTTCTCGACCGACGTGAAGCATGCCGATATCGAGTTCTACGAGAATCAGAAGGCCAACGCCATTGCGCAGATCGTGACCGAGAAGGGTTCGAGCGCCGTCCAGAGCCAGGTTAACAAAACTTTTACCGAGACCATTACGACGATCGGTCTTAAGACGGTGTCCAGCCTGCTCGATTACATGAGCACCGACCAGGTGGGTAACTTTATCGCCAACCTGTCCTCGACGCTCGGCGATTCGATTGAGGACCTGCGAGACGTTCGGGCAAATGCTTCGTCGCTGGCGGGCATTTTGAGCTCCACGTCCGATTCGCTGACGTCGGCGAGCGGCATGCTCAAGCAGACGGGCACGGTCGATGAGTCAACGAAGCAGCTGATGGAGCATGTCAAGAGCGGTATTAGCGATTCCAAGGAAGCGCTGAAGGACGCCAACGACGCCATCAATGCCGCGATTGACGGAAGCGCGGGCTCGTTTGACAACGTGTCCGCCGAGCTTGCGAAGGCATTTGATGCCGCGAATCAACATGTCGACCTTACAGTGTCCCAGCTCAACGATGCCGCGGCAGCGCTCAACACGCGTGCCGACGATATCGACGCCACGGCCGACCAGCTCCGCAGCTTTGCCGATCAGGTGACTGACGAAAAACTCCAGGACAGCCTCAAGTCTGTGGCAACATCGCTGAGCAGGATTGCTGTGGAGTATCGCAACAACGCCAAGGACTTGACGGCCACCGCGAAGTCTCTCTCTGACAGCATGGCAGAGGTTAATAAGTCGCGTGCCGAGGTCGATCAGGCAATCGCGGATGCCAAGGCTGGTATCTCGGGCGCCAAGACTGACTACGACTCTACGTTTTCGGCCAAGGCAAAGGAGCTCAAGAAGACCATCTCGGGCGTTTTGGATTCGCTGAACGGTATTTCGAACGATCTGGATAGTGCTGTTGCTGGCCTGACCGACGCATCCGGTTCGCTGGCAAAGGGCCTCTCCAAGGCTGCAAAGCTGGTCAACAAGGCTTCTGATCAGCTGGGCGAGGCGTCGGACAAGATCAGTGCGTTTAAGGACGAGCTCGACGGCGCCTTGATGTCGGATGACCTCGCTACGATCAAGACGATGATCGGCAATGATCCCGAGGGTCTGGCCGTGTCGCTTTCCGGCCCCGTCGCGCTCGATCGCAAGCCGGTCTATCCGATCCGCAACTACGGTTCGGCCATGGCACCGTTCTACACGATTCTGTCGCTCTGGGTGGGCTCGATTGTGCTGGCGGCCATGATGAAGGTCTCGGTTGACGATGAGCTTATCAACGAGCTCATCCCCGTGCGCCTGCACGAGATCTACCTGGGCCGCTACCTGTTCTTTGGCGGTCTGGCTCTACTGCAGGCAACGCTCGTATGCGCGGGCGACATCCTGTTCTTTGGCATCCAGTGCGACAACCCACTGCAGTTTGTGCTGGCGGGCTGGGTCGCGAGTCTCGTGTTCTCCAATATCGTCTACACGCTTACGGTGTCGTTTGGCGATATCGGCAAGGCTTTGGCCGTCGTGCTGCTGGTCATGCAGGTCGGCGGTTCGGGCGGCACGTTCCCCATCGAGATGACCGGCCCCGTGTTCCAGGCGATCTATCCGTTCCTGCCGTTCACCCACGGCATCAACGCCATGCATGCCGCCATGGCCGGTGCGTACCACATGGAGTACTGGATTGAGCTAGGCATTCTGGCGAGCTATCTGATTCCGTCGCTGGCACTGGGCGTCGTCTTCCGCCGCCCGGTCATCAAAGCCAACGACTGGATCATCGAAAAACTGGAGTCAACCAAATTGATTTAATGCAGCAACGTAAACGCCGTCGGAACATCGAGATCTTCCAACCCGATGCTTTAGCGTAGTGAATTGCACGGGCTGCTTGGTTGTTGCTACAGTAGCGGGGCGTGCCGGGGGTCCGGTGCGCCCTGTTTTTATTTGACCATGAGGCGGCACGCAGCCATACGCGTGCGGACACCACGCCCAGATTGAGTGCGAGGATGCCCTATGGCCCAGCATGCCACTGACAATATCGAAATGATGCCCGATAGCCCTGTTGCTCGCGAGGACCTGGGCGCGGGCGGCACCTCCCGCGGCGCCGGCGCTCGCTCGCCGCTGTTCTGGAAAGTCCTGCTGCTTTCGGTGGCAGTCGTCTGGGGCTACTCCTTTACGACCATGAAGGACGCGCTCGACACCATTCCGGTGTTCGAACTGCTCTACGTGCGCTTTCTGCCTGCGGCGTTGGTCATGTTTTTCATCTTCCACAAGCGCATCATCGCGCACCTCAACGCCCGCAACCTTATCGTCGGACTTGGCATGGGCGCACTTATGTGGGCCGCCTACGCCCTGCAGACAGTCGGTCTGGCGCACACCACGGCGGGCAAGAATGCTTTTTTGACGGGCACGTATTGCATCGTTGTGCCGTTCGCGAGCTATTTTCTGAGCGGCGAAAAACTCACCCGCTATAACCTGGGCGCGGCGCTGCTGTGCTTGGCGGGCATTGGCTTGGTGGCGCTCGATAGCGTTGAATTCAACATCGGTGATGTCATTACGCTGGCGGGTGCGGTCTTTTTCGCCATCCAGATGGCGGTGACTGCCAAGTACGGTCGCAAAATGGACATCAACGTCATCACGTTTTGGATGTTTGTGGGCAACGGCGTGCTGAGCCTGGCAACGTCGCTGCTATTCGAGACCCAAGCGCCTCTGTCCGTGTGGACGCCGAGCTTTATCAGCGCGATGGCGTTTCTCTCGGTTGGTTGCACATGCGCGGCTCTGCTCATCCAAAACGTCGGCTTGGCGCATGTCTCGGCCTCGACGGGCTCACTGCTCCTTTCGATGGAGTCGCCTTCGGGCGTGCTGTTCTCGGTGCTGCTGATGGGGGAGGCGCTCACCTCGCGCCTGCTCGCCGGCTTCGCGCTCATCTTTCTTTCGATTATCTTGAGCGAGACGCATTTCGATTTCTTGCGCCGAAAATCACACCCGCAATTGTAAACAACTTGTTGCGCCGCCCTCCCAGGGCGGCATTTTTATGTCATGCCCTTACAGTTGTACCTTGCACTTTACGCTATCAAAGTGCGTGCTGCAAAAACGTTACTGGAGGGCTTCTATGGCATCAGCTCTGTCCGATTTTCAACCGCAACCAGCGCCCCAGGCCACCGCGGCGGCGCAGGCCGCTATCGGTGACGGTCTTGTCGCAGAAGCTCAGGCTTTTGCAGACGAGCTCGCTGCATGGCGACACGATCTACACCAGATGCCCGAGCTGGGTAACAATCTTCCGCAGACGTCTGCCTATATCCAGGCACGTCTGGACGAGATGGACATCCCCCATACCACGCTAGTCGACGGTTCCTGCGTCGTTGGCCTGATCGGTGCCGGTGCGGCCGCTCAGGGCAATGGCACGTGCAAGGACGAGCAGGCCGGAACGGTCGTCATGCTCCGAGGCGATATGGATGCCCTTCCCGTTGTCGAGGAATCCGGCGAGCCCTTTGCATCCACCAATGGCTGCATGCATGCTTGCGGTCACGATATGCACGCGACGGCCCTGCTTGGTGCGGCGCGCCTGCTCAAGGCCCGCGAGGCCGAGCTTGTGGAGGCCAACGCTACCGTCAAGTTGCTGTTCCAGCCGGGCGAGGAGACCTTTGAGGGAGCACGCGCTGCCATCGCCGACGGCTTGCTCGAGAACCCGCGCCCTCAGGCGGCCTTTGCCATGCATGTCAACAGCCAGTCGCCGCTTGGCCTGGTGCTCTACGGCAGCCCGGCGCTCTCGGGTGTGTACGGTTTCCGCATCACGCTCCAGGGCAAGGGCGGCCACGGTTCCAGCCCCGAGATCTGCATCGACCCCATCACGGCCGGCATCCACGTGCACCTGGCGCTCCAGGAGCTTATCTCCCGCGAGGTGCCGGCGGCCAAGGAAGTCGCACTTACCGTTGGTAAGTTCGCCGGCGGCTTGGCGGCCAACGTCATCCCCGACACCTGCGTGCTCGAGGGAACGCTGCGCGGCTTTGATGTTGAGCTCATGGCTCACCTAAAGACCCGCATCGCGGAGGTCGTTAACGGCGTTGCTACGACCTATCGTACGCCGGCGACCATCGAGACGCTTTCGGATGTTCCGCCGCTTGTACTCGACAGCGATATGACTCAGGCGTCGCTTGGCTACGTGGGCGCAGTGCTGCCCAAGACGGCTTTCTTGCCGCTTTTCCATGCCATGGCGAGTGAGGACTTCGCGCTTATCTCGAGCAAGATCCCAAGTGCGTACTTTACCGTGGGCGCGGCCGTAACCGACACGGACGAACACTTTGCCCAGCACCATCCCAAGGCACGTTTTAACGATGCCGAGCTTCCTCTCGGCGCCGCGGCCTATACCGCCGTCGCTTTGGGCTATATCGCCGACCACCGGTAGCACCCAACCTTGCCTTTCAAGCCTGCGGGTATGGCCATAAGGCCTATGTCCTTGTCTTTCAAGGCAATCTTGGGCACTACCGGCGCCATCGTCTCGGGCGTGCTGTTTGATGCCACGGGCTCCTTTGCGAGCACCTGGATTGTGTGCCTGGCGTGCTCCGTGGTCATGCTCGTGTTCCTGCTGGCATCCGAGCCCATCGCCGCCAAGCTGCGCACGAGCGTGGCGGGGGAGTAGACGCCCGTCGCTCTTTTCTGTTCGCCCCGTTCTGTCCGTGGCCGCCCTGGAAGCCGAATGGATGCTCGTACCATCATTCGGTTTCCAAGGCGGCCACGGGCCTACGAAATGATCCGTTTTCCTCCGTCCTCAACAGATCACGTGATTCGAAAGAGACGGAGGAAAACGGATCCCAAACAGCGGCGGTGCGTCTGGCCGAACGAGCCCCCATACCCTCGTTCGGTCAGACGCGCCGCCGCGTTTTGTTTTTGTGCCGTATAATGACCACTACCTATGACGCGATACAAAAGAAAGGTGTTTGCCCATGCAGGCACAGAAGGCGGAGGGAACCCGCGACCTTATCGGCGCCGAGATGCGCGCCTGGCAGAAGATGCAGCAGATTGCGGCCGGCGTATTCGAGCCGTTTGGCTTTAAGCCCATCGAGACGCCCGCGATCGAGCAGGTGGACGTGTTTGTCCACGGTATCGGCCAGTCGACCGACGTCGTGCGCAAGGAGATGTTCCGCGTGTTTAGCGGCGCCAACCTGGAGCGCGTCTTTACCGAGGGTACTGATACCAAGCTCAAGCCCAAGCAGCGCTTGGCGCTTCGCCCCGAGGGCACGGCCGGTGTGGTGCGCGCCGTCGTGGAGAACAACCTGGTGCCCCAGGGCTCCACGCCGTTTAAGGCCTATTACGCCGAGGCCATGTTCCGTGGCGAGCGTCCCCAGAAGGGTCGCCTGCGCCAGTTCCACCAGGTGGGCATCGAATGGCTCGGCGCTCCCGATCCGGCGGCAGACGCCGAGTGCATCATTATGCTCATGGAGTTCTACAAGCGCCTGGGCTTCGATCTTTCCAAGCTTCGTCTGCTTATTAACTCAATGGGCGATGCGCAGTGCCGTCCGGCATACCGCGAGCAGGTCAAGCAGTTTATCCTCGATCACGCCGACGAGATGTGCGACGAGTGCCGCGAGCGCGCCGAGCTCAACCCGCTGCGCGCCTTCGACTGCAAGAACGACCATTGCCGCGAGATCATGGCCGACGCCCCGCTGATGGGCGACAACCTGTGCGACGAGTGCCGCGAGCACTACGAGCAGGTCAAGCGCTATTTGGATGCGGCGGGTATCGAGTATGTCGAGGATCCCACCTTGGTGCGCGGCCTGGACTACTACACCCGTACTGTCTTTGAGGTCGAAGCCCCCGGCGCCGGTGTCGGCTCCATCGGTGGCGGCGGCCGCTACGATGGGCTCGTTGAGCTCGAGGGCGGCAAGCCCACGGCAGGCGTCGGCTTCGCTGTCGGTTTTGAGCGCGCCCTGCTGGCCCTGCAGGCCTTTGGCAGCGACCTGGGTGCCGAGGAGGCCCCGTGCGTCTACGTCGCCAACGCCGGCAAGGAGTTGCGCCAGAGTGTCTTCGCCATTACGCAGGAGCTTCGCGCCGCAGGTATCGTGACCGAGGCGGACTATCAGGGTCGTTCGCTCAAGGCTCAATTTAAGCAGGCCGACAAGGTGGGCGCTAAGCTCATCCTGGTCCTGGGTGGCGACGAACTTGCCGCCGGCAAGGTTAAGGTGCGCGACATGCAGAGTCACGACGAAGTTCTCGTCGATCTGGCCAACGTGGTCGAGGCGGTTCGCGAGCGCCTGTAGCGCATGATTTTTGAGCTGTGGACTCGCTAAAACGCTCAGCTCATTGCGAGCGATTGTTACGGGGGTGTTTCGCTTTTATGCGGAATGCCCCCGTTTACGTATGCCGCCCACCGAGAAATACGACCATTTAGGGCAAAAACCTTTGCAATGCAGAAAATACTTTTGTGTGGTAAAGCGCAATCAGTGTCGAAAGTATTTCTCAAGCGCCTATAATGAATACCGCATGTTACGTGCATAGAAGGAGGAATGGGAGGAAACGTGGCTGAGAACCTAAGCAACCAGTCTGTACCCGAAGCCGCGGCGCGCGTCGCTGCCGTGGTCAACCGCCTCGTTAACCGAATCGGCTCGAATGCCGAGTCCAGGGAGCGTCTCGCCGAGATCGAGATCCCCGAGGAGCTGCGCGACAATCTGGCGCTGTTCCTGCGCCTGGAGCGCCGTGTGCTTAGCGAGTATGATCCCGAGATCGCGGACCTGTTCGACAAGATTTTGACAGCCGAGATTGTGGTCAATGCCGGCAACCCCGGTACCTGCGCTGCCGACGAAGCCGTCGACGAGCAGGGCGTGCCCACCGCCGACGAGCCCACTGCCGTGGCATTTCGTGAGGTCGTCGATTTGATCGACAGCCTGCCGCTCGATAAGCAGCAGGTCATCGTTCGCGCCTTTACGAGCTTCTTCCACCTGGCAAACCTGTCGGAGGAGAACTACCGTGTGGCGCAGCTGCGCGAGCGCGAGGCCGGTGCGTCGACCGATACCGAGGTCGATCCTGCCAACGAGCTTACCGTTGCCTATCACCAGCTGGTGAATGAGCTGGGTGTCGAGGGTGCCAACGAGCTGCTCGACAAGCTCGAGTTCCACCCTGTCTTTACCGCACATCCCACCGAGGCCCGTCGTAAGGCCGTCGAGGGCAAGATCCGCCGTATCTCCAACCTGCTGGAGGAGCGTCCGCGTCTGGGCGGCTCCGACCTGGTGGAGAACGAGCGCCATATGCTGCAGGAGATCGACGCCCTGGTGCGTACGAGTCCCATCGCGCTCAAGAAGCCCACGCCGGTCGAGGAAGCCGATACCATCATCGACATCTTCGATAACACGCTGTTCGACGTTATCCCCGTTATCTATCGTCGTTTTGACGATTGGGTGCTGGGCGACAAGGCCGGTACTGTGCCGCCGCTGTGCCCGGCGTTCTTCCATCCCGGCAGCTGGATCGGTTCCGACCGCGACGGTAACCCCAACGTCACCGCCAAGGTGAGCCGTGAGGTCGCCGCCAAGTACTTTACGCACATGGTGCTCAAGCTCGAGGACAAGTGCCGCCACATCGGCCGCAACCTCACGCTCGAGGCTACCTACAGCAAGCCGTCGGCCGAGCTCATTAACCTGTGGAACCATCAGGTCGAGATGAGCCCTCGTTACACGGCCCGCGCCGAGCTGATCTCCGAGCACGAGCCGCATCGCGCCGTCATGCTCGTCATGGCCGACCGCCTGAACGCCACCGTCCGTCGTATCACCGACACCATGTACCACAGCGCCGACGAGTTCCTGGATGACTTGCGCGTCGTCCAGCGTTCGCTTGCTGCCTGCGGTGCCGTCCGTGCCGCCTACGGTCCGGTCCAAACCATCATCTGGCAGGTCGAGTCCTTCGGCTTCCATATGGTCGAGATGGAGTTCCGTCAGCACTCCGTGGTGCACGCCCGCGCCCTCAAGGATATCCACGAGAACGGTATCCATGGCGACCTGCAGCCCATGACGCGCGAGGTCATCGATACCTTCCGCGCTATCGGTTCCATCCAAAAGCGCTACGGCAAGAAGATGGCGCACCGCTACATCATCTCGTTCACCAAGAGCGCCCAGCATGTGGCTGACGTCTTTGAGCTGGCCCACCTGTCCTTTGCGCACGAGGAGGATGTCCCCGAGCTCGACGTGATCCCGCTGTTCGAGCAGCTCGAGGACCTCGAGGGCTGCGTTGACGTGCTCGACCAGATGCTTACGCTGCCCGTGGTGCAGAAGCGCCTTGCCCAGACCAACCGCCGCATGGAGGTTATGCTGGGCTACTCCGATTCCTCCAAGGACGCCGGTCCTACCACGGCCATGCTCGCGCTGCACTCCGCGCAGGAGCGCATCGCCAAGTGGGCCGAGAAGAACAATATCGACCTGGTGCTCATGCACGGTCGCGGCGGTGCCGTGGGCCGTGGCGGCGGCCCGGCCAACAAGGCCGTGCTGGCGCAGCCCAAGGGTTCGGTCAACTGCTTCTTTAAGCTCACCGAGCAGGGCGAGGTCATCTTTGCCCGTTACGGCAACCGCACGCTGGCTCAGCGCCATGTTGAGTCCGTTGCCGCCGCAACGCTTTTGCAGTCGGCCCCGAGTGTCGAGAAGACCAACACCGAGACCACGCAGAAGTTCTGGGGTATGGCCGAGAAGCTCAACACCGCAAGCCACGAGCGCTATCTGGACCTGCTGAACACCGAGGACTTTACACCGTGGTTCTCGACCGTGACGCCGCTGACCGAGGTCGGTCTGCTGCCGATCGGCTCGCGTCCCGCCAAGCGCGGCTTGGGTGCCAAGTCGCTCGACGACCTGCGTACCATTCCGTGGATCTTCAGCTGGAGCCAGGCGCGCATTAACCTGGCCGCTTGGTACGGCCTGGGCACCGCCTGCGAGCAGCTTGGCGATCTTGACCAGCTCAAGGCTGCCTACCAGGAGTGGCCGTTCTTCCGCACCTTTATCGACAACATCGAGATGTCGATTGCTAAGACCGATCAGCGCATCGCCAAGATGTATCTGCATCTGGGCGACCGTGATGATCTGTCCAAGAAGGTCTTTACCGAGATGCAGCTCACCCGTAAGTGGGTCCTTGCCATCGTCGGTGATGAGTGGCCGCTGCAGCGCCGCCGCGTGCTCGGCTGTGCTGTTCGCGTGCGTAACCCCTACGTCGACGCCCTGTCCATCGCCCAGGTCCGCGCCCTTCGCGAGGTGCGTATGAACCAGGACGAGATGGCCGAGGAGAAGAAGGCCGAGTACATGAGCCTGATTCTTTCGACTGTGACCGGCGTCTCGGCAGGTTTGCAGAACACGGGGTAATCGATAGCCCTGTAGTCGTCCGGGCCCGCCATTAGTTTACTTTTAGGCACACTCCGCAGGACGCAAGAAGCCCTCGCCGCACGAAGTGCGCAGCGAGGGCTTCTTGCATGTCCGAGGACGTGCCTAAAAGTAAACTAATGGCGGGCCCTGCGATGTCCGGTCTTCAGTGGATTACTGCTGGGGGAATTAATGGCGCGCTTCGCGCGTTTGGAAAGGGCTTCGTGCTGCGGAATGCATTCAGAGTGAAACCCGTCGGGTCCCTTTGTCCTCGGTCTTCAGGGATTGGGGCTGAAGGGATTAAAGTGCGCTTCTCGTCCAATGCGGAGTGCGGCGAGGGCTTCTTGCGTCCTGCGGAGTGTGCCTAAAAGTAGACTAATGGCGGGCCCTGCGATGTCCGGTCTTCGGCGGATCAGCCGCTGGGTGAGGGTGGTGCTTGGGGCGACGTGCAAAAAACGGAGTTTTCAGCAGCCAAAGATTGATGCATAAGGCCATAGCCGGCTTTCGCTGCCTTTGTTGATGCTTTTGCACGACGATTGGGCTTTGGCGACGATCATATATGGCTGGTTTCTCGCCGCATGCTATCCAGATGGGTCGAGTCATGAGGACTATCTACCTTTTGAAAGATTTTTGGCACCAAAATCTTAGGCTCTGTTAGACCAGGATTGACATGCCGACCTGCCGGCTAACTCGCCGTCTCCCCGTCGGGCGCCGGCGTCTTGA
>NZ_JBCOTQ010000068.1:0-9054 GCF_040920445.1 Collinsella aerofaciens
GAAAGGGCGCTGACCTTCTGGTCGCGCCCTTGAAGTTGAACGTCAGATTGTCCAAATGCGGCCCGCGCAGCGTCGAGCCGTTACGCGGGTTGGTAAACCCGCGTAACTACTACTCCCGTGCTCCGTACTGCTCGTAGTAGGCGTCGATGGCGGTCTTGAGCTCGTCATCGATGACAACCTTGCCGTCGATCTCGTGGTTGTAGAGGGTCTCGACGACCTCAGCCATGGAGACGATGCTCGCGACGGGGAAACCGTACTTGGCCTCGATCTCCTTCTGCGCGGTGGTCACACCGCCCTTGCCGACCTCCATGCGGTTGAGGGACACGATCAGGCCCTTGATCTCGACATCGGCAGCAGCCTTGACCTTGGGATAGGTCTCGTCGATGGACTTTCCGCTGGTGGTAACGTCCTCGACCATGACCACACGGTCGCCGTCCTTGGGCTCATAACCCAGCAGGTTGCCCTTATCGGCACCGTGGTCCTTGGCCTCCTTGCGGTCGCAGCAGTACTTGACCTCCTTGCCGTACAGCTCGTGGTAGGCAATTGCGGTCACGACGGCCAGCGGAATACCCTTGTAGGCCGGTCCAAACAGCACATCAAAGTCGTCGCCAAAGTTATCGTGGATGGCCTGAGCGTAATACTCGCCCAGCTTCTTGAGCTGATAGCCCGTCACGTAAGCGCCGGCGTTCATAAAGAACGGGGACTGACGGCCGCTCTTGAGCGTAAAGCTGCCGAACTTAAGGACGTCGGACTCGACCATAAACTTGATGAACTCTTGCTTGTAAGCCTCCATGCGGGCTCCTCTCGTAATTGCGTACGTGCTCTTCAGTTTAGCGCAGGCGAGGCGTCGATGTGGGCGTGCTTTGAGGCCACATCCCCCCGTTAGAGTAAGGAACTGGGCGGCGGCTCATACGCTAGTCCTTGGGCGTCCAGGACCAGAAGAAGTTGATAAGGGCCACGCGCGAGGCGGTGCCGGTCTTCTTGTTGATCGAGGAAATGTGACGATAGAGCGTGGAACGCGAAAGAAAGAGCGTTGTGGCGATGTCCTGAACGCTCTGGTCCGAAACGACCAAGACCTCAAGAATATCGCGCTCGCGCTCTGTAAGCCCAAAGGTGGCGACGAAGGCATCAAGGCGTTCATCGGACGTGAGCTCCGCTGCTTCCACGGGCTCGGAGTCGGAGCATGTGGGCGCAAGATCCCCACCAAGATCGTCGGTGGCAAGCGGCAGGCCATCCTGCATCACGGCATCATCGGCTCGTTGCCCCAACTGCCCCAGCAGCGTAATCGCAATGCCCACAAACATCACGAGCGCCGCACCGACCGCAGCCAGCACGTTTTGACTCGAGATGATCGCCACCGCCGGCGCCGTCACGAGCATCGAGCACACGTTGTTGACGACGCGACCCATGCACGGCCAAAAATATGACCAGCGCGCATAGAGCGAGACGGCGGCATATTTTGTGGTAAAGAACACCACGAAAAAGCCCGAGCCCAGATAAAAGATGATCGTGGCAGCGAGCTCGTTGCCGCCATTGCCATCGACGATGAGCACAAAGAACGAAAGCGTGGACAGTATGGCGGCACATGTCATGCCGATATTCATATACGAGCGGCCGTGCAGGTCAAATAGTGCGCCAGCGACCAACGAGCTCACGACAAGCAGCAGGCGCGGCCAATCGCCCAAATCGACGGCTCCGACAGCATGCAGGGTCGTGAAGCCTGCGTTGAGAGCGGCGAATACGCCGGAAAGATACGCCGTCGCCACGGTCACGCGAACTACGGCGCGACGGAATGCCGCCTTTGCCTCGGGATCGTCATGCCACTTGGCGCCATATTCCAGAGCATCTACCGAAAGCCCGGCAGCACTGGGTTCAAAGTTGGGATTGGACTCGTCGCGCAGCTTGGCGCGTCGGGCACCGTGGAGCAACGCCACCTGCGCGATCGCGCAGACGACCAGAACAGCCTGCTGAGGAATGCCGGCAGGCATCACCATGTGGTTGAGCACCTGCACCAGAACGCCCATGGCGTAGGAAAGTGCAGCCGCACGCGCCAAGCAGGGCGTCCGTGCAAAGCGCCGCGCAAAGTTTGCATGGGCAGTCGATCCGCAGTAGCCCAGCGCGCAGCACGCCACCAAACCGCCGGCAATTACCACCTCAACCTGAACCGCCATAATCAACAGCAGCAATGCCGCCACCAGCAAAACGCCCGTAACGTCACTCGTTGCTTCAATGGCATGGGGACGGCGATAGTACAGAATAGGACGCACAAAAAAGCCAATCACGCTCGCGCCGATGACAAGGCTCTCATAAATAACGACCTCGTTCGGAGACACGAACTCGGCCATGCGCACATCAAAAAGATACTCGCACGCCAAAAACGTGAAGAAGAACAGCGCCAGGCATATAATCTCCCGAATGCCTCGACGCAAATATGCGGTTGTGTCTCCCATGTCCCTCATGGTTAACCCCCAGCCGCTCAATTGTCTGGAAATCTATTTTAATAAAGAACCAGTCTCAATATCGAAGCCGAGCTCGAAATGCTGCAAATTTGACCCCAGCCGTTCACGTCACACCGCGGTTTTGAGCCTCATGGACCAGAAGGGACACGCGCGGCCTCAAGCTCGGCAAGGAGTGTCTCCAACTACCACTCATTTAAGTACGTCCCCAATGAGTGGCGCCCAGCGACTAGTCGTTTAAGAACGTCCCCGGCGACTAGTCAAAAATGGGCCATGTGTCCCAGCTGTGGAGACTCCTTGAGCCGTCTGGGTATCGCGAAGGATCGCGCACTCCCCCATCATCAAAAGTGACACACGCTACCAGTTGATGGGAGGCAGCCATGGGCTTCTTTGACAAGATGTTCGAGAAGAAAGAGTGCGCGATTTGCGGTACCGAGCTGGGACTTCTAGGTAAGACAAAAATCAATGAAGGCTACCTGTGCAAAGAGTGCGCCGGCAAGCTCTCCCCCTACTTTCACGGCTATCGCTCCAGCACCGCGGACGATATCCGTGAGCAACTCGCCTACCGCGAGGCCAACGCCGAGCGCCTGTCTTCGTTCAACCCCACGCGCACGCTTTCTGCCGGGCGCACCAATATTATGCTCGATGAGGACGCGGGCCTGCTGATCATCACTTCGCAGAGCCGCTGGCGCGACGCCAATCCCGACATCATCGAGTTCTCGCAGGTACTCGGCTGCGATATGGATATCGACGAGCAGCGCACCGAGATCTATCGCGAGACCAAGGACGGCGAGCGCGAGAGCTACAACCCGCCGCGCTACGACCTGGATTACGACTTTAATCTGACCATCCACGTCAACACGCCGTACTTTACCGAGATCAACCTGCGCGTGAACGACTCCACCATCGATCAGCGCGGCTCCATCGAATACCGCGAGGCCAAGCGCCAGGCAACCGAAGTCCGCGATGCGCTGGTGCAGCTGCGCCAGGAGACGCGCGACAGCGTCGTGGCCGCCAAGGCCCCCAAGACCGCGGTGACCTGCCCCTTCTGCGGAGCCACCACCATTCCCGATGCCAGCGGGCGCTGCGAATACTGCGGCGGCGCCATCGGCGCATAGCCCCCGGCACGGAAAGGACCGATCATGGCCTTCGAGAGCGTTAACTATCAGTGCCCTGCCTGCGGTGGCCCCTTGCATTTTGCAAGCGCCGAGCAAAAGCTCGTCTGCGACTACTGTGACTCGCGCTTTGAAGTCGAAGAAGTCGAGGCCCTCTATCGCGAGCGCCAGGACAAGGCCGATGCCAAAGCCGATGCGGCAGCCGCAACGCCCAAGCCTGCTGTCGACGATGCCGTGCAGGAGCTCGCCCAAAACGCCGGCTACATCTGCTCGTCGTGCGGCGCCGAGCTCGTGTCCGACGGCACCGTCGCCGTCACCACCTGCCCGTACTGCGGCAACTCCGCCGTGGCGCCCGGCCAGCTCTCTGGCGACTTCTCGCCCGACCTGGTAATTCCGTTTAAGCTCGGCCGCGACGACGTTATGGCCGCGCTCAAAGAGCACTACAAGGGCAAGATCCTGCTGCCCAAGAGCTTTGTCACCGGCAACCACATCGACGAAGTCCAAGGCGTTTACGTGCCGTTTTGGCTTTACGGCGCCCGCGTGGACGGCGAAGTGTGCTTCGATGCGACCAACGAGACCGTGACCGAGGAATCCGACCGCACCGTCACGACCACCGACCACTACGACGCCTACCGCAAGGGAAACATCTCGTTTAAGCGCGTGCCCGTCGACGGATCGTCCAAGATGCCCGACGGCCACATGGACGCCATCGAGCCGTTTGACTACGATGCCCTGCGCCCGTTTTCGGTCGCGTATATGCCCGGCTACATCGCCAACCGCTACGACGAGGACTGCGAAACCTGCAAGGCGCGCGCCGAACGCCGCATGGAGGAAAGCACGATCTCGGCCCTGCGCGAAACCGTCGTCGACGAATATGACGATGCCACGGTCGAAAGCAAGCAGCTCGACTACACCTGGGAAGACAGCGACTATGCCCTGTTCCCCGTGTGGATGCTTTCCACCTCGTGGAACGGCAAGAGCTACCTGTTTGCCATGAACGGCCAAACCGGCCGTATGGTCGGCGAGCTTCCTTGCTCCAAGCCCAAGCTCGCTATCGCCTCGGTGCTGTTCTTTGTGATCGGATTTGTCCTCTCCCAGATCCTCTTCATGGGTGAGAACGCCTTCGATCCGGATTACCTCACCTTTGATATCGAGGGCATCCTCATCAACATCGTCGCGCCGCTGATCATCGTGGTCATCGCAGACGTGCTGCTGGTGGGCCAGCTCAAGACGGCCAACGAGGCCACCCACGCCGATTGCTACTGTGGCGAGCTCGACCTGACCGAGAAGCACGACACCTTCAGCCACACCGAGACCACCGTTGTCATGAAGGACGACAAGGACGATTAACCATCCTGACCAATACCACCCGGCCTTTGACGAGAAAGGAAGATCACCATGGGACTCTTGAAAGCTGGATTGGGTGCTGCCGGCGGCGTCATGGCCGACCAGTGGAAGGAATTTATCTACTGCGAATCGATGCCCGCTGACGTCTTGGCCTGCAAGGGCAGCAAGCGCACCGGCGGCCGCAGCTCCAACACGCGCGGCGAGGACAACGTCATCTCCAACGGCTCGGTCATCGCCGTCAACGACGGCCAGGGCATGCTCGTGGTGCAAAACGGCAAGATCATCGAAGTCGCGCTGGAGCCCGGTGAGTTCGTCTTCGATACCGGCAGCGAGCCGAGCGTCTTTAGCGGCAACCTGGGCGACTCCATCAAGGAAACCTTTGCCAATATCGGCAGCCGCTTTACCTTTGGCGGCGACGCGGGCAAAGACCAGCGCGTCTACTTCATCAACACCAAGGAGATCATCGGCAACAAGTACGGCACCGCCTCGCCCGTGCCCTTCCGCGTGGTCGACAACAACATCGGTCTGGACGTCGACATCTCCGTGCGCTGCAACGGCGAGTATTCGTACCGCATCACCAACCCGCTGCTGTTCTACACCAACGTATGCGGCAACGTGACCGATAGCTACACGCGCGACAAGATCGACAGCCAGCTTAAGTCCGAGCTGCTCACCGCCCTGCAGCCCGCCTTTGCCAAGATCTCGGAGATGGGCATCCGCTACAGCGCCATCCCCGGCCACACCACCGAGCTCGCCCGCGCGCTCAACGAGGTCCTCTCTGCCGACTGGCGTGACCTGCGCGGCGTTGAGATCGTAAGCTTTGGCGTCAACTCCATCGCCGCCTCGCAAGAAGACGAGCAGATGATCAAGGACCTGCAGAAAGCCGCGGTCATGCGCGATCCCACCATGGCGGCAGCCAACATCGCCAGCGCCCAGAGCGATGCGATGCGCGCGGCAGCCGCCAACCCCAACGGCGCGATGGCAGGCTTTATGGGCATGGGCATGGCAGGTGGCATGGGCGGCATGAACGCCAGCCAGCTGTTCGCCGCCGGCCAGGCACAGCAGCAGGCCGCCCCGCAGCCGGCTCCGGCTCCCGCCCCCGCACCGGCTCCCGCCGCCGCACCTGCGGCCGGCACGTGGACTTGCAGCTGCGGCGCCACCAACACCGGCAAGTTCTGCTCCGAGTGCGGCAGTCCCGCACCCGCCCCGGCACCGGCAAAGTGGTTCTGCCCCAACTGCGGCAGCGAAAACGGCGGCAAGTTCTGCAGCAACTGCGGAACGCCCCGGCCCTAGCCCCTCTATCTGGTAATTGGCGGGGGATCCGCCACCCCCGCATTTGCTTCTATGGGTTTCGTTCGATGAAGGAGGACACCATGAAGACAACGTTCAAAAAGTCCGTACTCGCATTTCTGACATGCGTCCTGGCGCTCGCCTTTGCCCTGACGGGCTGCAGCGGCGGCGGCAAGGACCCCAAGGCCAACTTCGTCGGCAGCTGGCAGTACTCGGGTGGAACCTTGGATGGCGAAGAGCTCACCGATGAGTACATGGATATGCTCAAGGAGTGGGGCCTCAACTGCGTCCTGATCCTCGACGAGGACGGCACAGGCGTCCTCGATATGTTCCTTGAGGTCGCCGACCTGAAATGGGAAGCCAAGGACGCCACCACCGTAACGATCACCGCCGAAGATGAGTCGCACGACCTGAAGCTCAAGGACGACAAGCTCGTCCTTGAGGTGGAAGGCGACAAGCTTATCTTCACCAAGTCCGACAAGGATCTGTCCGGCACGGTGAAGAAGGATCGCGAGGCGGCCGAGAAGGAAGAAGAGGTCGATGAGGCCGTCGAAGACGACGACGTCCAGAGTGTCGAAATCTCCCCCGCCGTCACCGTCGCCGATGACGATCTGTGCACCATCACCATCACCGAGAAATTCAAGGACGACTGGGGCGACATCGGCTTTGTCGTCAACATCACCAACAAGAGCGACAAGGACCTGACCTTCTACGCTCCTTCCGGCAAGACAAACGTCAACGGCACCATGAAGGAACCCTGGTTCTCGGCTCACCTGATGCCCGGCACCAACGCCACCGAGGAATTCACGTTCTCGAACGGCGAGCTTGACAGCCTTGACGACCTGATCAACACGACCATCGGCATCGACGCCTACCTGACCGATTCCTACGAGGACGTCGCTTCCTACACCGCGACCATCGCGTAACGGCACGTAACATCGGCCGCGGATTGGCGGACACATCCGCGCACATGCCAGACGGGGCCGCAGGAGTTGATCCTGCGGCCTCGCCGCTTTATGCCGATGCGTAACGAGCGCTAGCGCTCCATGTTGGGAACGATGCTGCCCTCCGTTACTGCGCGCACGGCCAAGCGCATGATGTTGTCGTAGCCGGTCTTATTGAGAATCTCCGAGATGCGGCGTTTGATGGTGCCCTCGCTCATAAACAGCTCGGCCGCGATCTCGCGGCGGCTTTTACCCTCGCAGGCAAGGCGCAAGATCGACAGCTCGACATCGTCGAGGGCCGCCGTGCCCGAGAAGATGCTCTCGGGCGGCTTGGGAAACGTGCAGTAACCCGCCAGCGTGGAGCGCATCACGGCGAAAAGCTCGTCGATACCGACGTTCTTGTACACAAAGCTGTCGACGCCCGCCTCGCGTGCCTGGTCCACAAAGGTGATTTCGGGCATACCCGTCATGATAATGACGCGGCACTCGGGCAGTTGTTCTTTGATGCGCGCCGCCGCCACGATGCCGTTGGAATCGTGCTCGGTGCACACGTCCATCAGTATCATGTCCGGGCGCTCCTTAAGCACAACGTCCAAGGCATCCGAGGCGTCGGCGATCGCGGCAACAACCGTCATGTCGGGCTGGTCACCGACGGAGCGCGCGAGGCTCTCGCGCAGGATGGCCTGGTCTTCGACTATAAGGACGCGGATCATGAGCTTCTCCTTTGAGCTGTGGCGCTGGCGTTGAGCGGGATGGACACCGCAAGCGTAAAGGGCTGGGCAGCATGGACCTCTAGGCTGCCACCCAGATCTTGTGCGACATGCCTCATACCTGGGATACCCGTTCCCTCGCGATACGATACGGAGGCCGGGGACCCGTCGTTAGAAATCGTCATGTGCGCGATGCCGTCAGCATCCGCCCCCTCCTGCCACAGGCGCACATGGACCCGATGCGCCTGCGCATGCTTGGTGGCATTGGTCGAGGCCTCGCGAATAATCTGCAAAAATGCGGCGGCGACACGCGCGTCCTCAGGCAGCGCACCCTCGACATCGATCTGCACACTCACCAAGCCAAAAGCATGGACGATATCGCCCAGTTGCTCTGCCGGTTCGGCGTCGCCCCCGCTGCGCAGATCGGCAGCGATTGAGCGCAGCAGCGGGTCGATCTGCTCGAGCGACTCGTCGTCCAGGCGCCCCTCCTCCAAATAGCGATGGAGAATGGACAGGCGCTGCCCGATCACGTCGTGCACGCGAGCGCGCATACGCAGATAGGCCGCATTGTCAGCAACTTTTTTGACTTCTTCGATCTGGGCTTGGAGCTCTTGGCCCGCAAGCTCAAG
Source organism: Collinsella aerofaciens (assembly GCF_040920445.1). Taxonomy (GTDB): domain Bacteria; phylum Actinomycetota; class Coriobacteriia; order Coriobacteriales; family Coriobacteriaceae; genus Collinsella; species Collinsella aerofaciens_BH. Next base: position 8,492 of record NZ_JBCOTQ010000068.1, read on the forward strand.
CAGGTGGTTGGCTTGCGCTAGGCGATCATGGGCATGCGCATACTCTGTTACATCCAGACCGATAATGCGCTCGAAGAGGCGGCCCGAAACCATAACGTCATCGTGCACGAACAAGCGAATCTCGGCGGGAGAAACCTCGACCACAACGCGCGCCTCACCAAAGCGGTCCAGATTAATCCGCACGCGGTTCTGGCTGCTTTCGGGCATTTGCATGCTGAGTTTGCGCAGGTCGTTCCATGTACCGCTCATATCGCCTAGGTCGGTGGGCATATGAAGCTCCACCAGGTTTTTTCGCATGCAGCGGTTCATGAGCAGCGGACGGCCCCTCGGGTCCAGATACAGGATGCCCACGGGAATCACGTTGATGGTTTCGATCGTCGAGAACGCGGTGATATCCTCCTGGCGGTTGCGGACATCCATCAAGAGCGCCGCAATGGAGCAGAACAGGAAAAACGCTCCCTCTGCGATAAGGACCGTGGTCCACGCCGAGCCCATGGCAAAAACCACCGGCGGTGTCACGGCGGCAACGAGCAACAGTTCGGCCAGCATGACGGGGCGACGAT
>NZ_JBCOTQ010000069.1:0-8860 GCF_040920445.1 Collinsella aerofaciens
GATGAGGGCCATCCGTACCTGACGGTTGCCGATACGGGTATCGGCATCGCGCCCGAGGAGCAGGGCAAGGTGTTCGAGCGCTTCTATCGCGTGGACAAGAGCCGCTCCAAGGCACGTGGCGGAACAGGCTTGGGTCTGGCCATCGTTAAGCATGCCGCCGTGTATCACCATGCTTCGCTCGACCTATCGAGTGAGCTGGGTGTGGGGACTACCATCACGGTGACGTTTCCCGTACAGCAGGACGAATCATTTGCGTAGCAATGCAGCAAACGTGTTGTTTTGACGCCGCACCGGGGTTGCCGATGCGGCGTTATTATTGCGCAACATTGCCGTATGTGCTGTATCTTATGTATAGAGTTCGGACTTGGCAGAAAGATGCGATATGATACGAGCAGTTTTGTCGATATGAACTAGGGAAATGAAAGGCAAGCTGCATGACCCTTCTCGAACTGTTCCAGCTGCTTAAAAAGCACCTCAAGCTGGTCATCGCCCTTCCGGTGATTTGCGCGGTCGCCATGGGCATCGTGTCCTTCACCATGATGGACAACACCTACACCGCGACGACGAGCATGTACATTCTCGCCAAGACCGACGATAGCGGTCAGATGAGCTACAACGATCTCTCGGCGAGTCAGATGCTTTCCAACGATATCGCCACGCTGCTGGATAGCGATAGCGTTAAGAGCGGCGCAGCCAATGAACTGGGCCTCACCGATCTGGATGACTACAAGGTGTCTGTTTCCTCCGAGACCACCACGCGTGTCATTACGCTTTCGGTTACCGGCACCGATGCCAAGGAGACGGCTAAGGTCGCAAAGGCCATGGCCAGCTCGGTGAGTACGGTCGCTCAGAACGTCGGCGCTGCCCAGAGCATCAACGTTATCGACGAGGCTAAGACCCCCGAAGCCCCCAGCGGCCCCAAGCGCACGCTGTATATTGCCGTCGCGTTCCTCGCCGGTATCTTTATCGCAGTCGCCTATGTCGTTTTGGCAGACATGCTCAATACCCGCATCCGCGGTGCCGAAGAGGCAGAAGAGCTCCTGGGCATTCCCGTTGTTGGCCGAATTCCGGCTATGAAAGGTGGTAAATAGGCATGGCTAAGGCAAAGAACACCGACAAGCTCGTTGTACAGAATGCCGCCAAGACCCTTCTGGCCAACATCCGCTTTGCGAGCGTGGACGACCCCATCCGCACCATCACCATTACCTCCTCGATTCCCAACGAGGGCAAGTCTACGGTTTCCATTAACCTTGCTCAGGCAATCGCCACGAGCGGCAAGTCCGTGCTTCTGGTCGAGGCCGATATGCGCCGCAGGTCCCTTTCCGATATGCTCGGCGTTCGTTCGCGCGGCGGACTCTATGCGGTCCTTTCCGAGCAGATCTCCATTGACCAGGCAATTGTCGAGACGGGTCAGAAGAACTTCTACTTCCTCGATGCCGAGCCGCATATTCCCAATCCTGCCGACATCATCGTCTCTCACCGCTTTGCCAAGCTGGTAAAGGCGCTGTCCGCCAAGTTCCAGTACGTCATCTTTGATGCTCCCCCGGTCGGCACCTTCATCGATGCTGCCGAGATTGCCAGCCTGACCGACGGCACGCTGTTCGTGGTGCGTGAGGATTTCACCAAGCGCGAGGAGGCGCTCAACGCCATCGGTCAGCTTAAAAAGTCCGAGAAGGTCAAGCTCATCGGTACCGTTATGAACTACTGCGAGACCGAGACCAGCGAGTACTACTACTCCTACTACACCAAGGACGGTAAGAAGGTGAAGAAGGGCTCCGACGATCAGGGGACTTCCAAAAAGGGCATCTTCACCAACCGAGCAAACGTTTAGTTGATTAAGGCTGACCTATGCGTGACATTCATTGCCATATCTTGCCGGGTGTAGACGACGGCGCCGCCGATCTCGATGAGAGCTTGGCGATGCTCGAGGCTGCCAAGCGGGCTGGTGTAACCAGAATTGTTTGCACTCCTCACTGCCGTGATCCCTATTTTGATTACGACAAGATGTGGGATGCCTTTGAGCTGCTGCGCGATAACGCTGACGGTTTTCCGCTCCAGATGGGTTTCGAGGTCAACCATCGAAAGCTCGTTGAGCTTGGTATCGATGCCGCGGAGCACTTGCATTTCGATGGGACCAACGAGTTTCTGCTCGAGCTTTCGACGCATGCCGATGCGTATGCGTTTAGAGAGTACGAGAACACGATTTACGATTTGCAGTGCCGTGGCTACCAGGTGATCATCGCTCATCCTGAGCGCTATCGTGCGGTTCAAAAGGATGTAAGCGTGGCGGAGCGCCTGGTCGATATGGGCTGCAAGCTGCAGGCTTCGGCGGACTTTATTGCCGGCGGTCGCTTTGGTCGCGAGAAAAAGCCGGCACAGCGCCTGTTCGATCAGAACCTGTACAGCTTCATCGCGAGCGATGCCCATAACGTGGGTCATTACGATTGCCTGGCGAAGGCTCGCGCGAAGTTTAGCGTGCGCGGAGCTCATTTTCGCTAAAATCTGTCCCTAACGTTCGCATTGAATGAAAGGGCAGCCATGGATATCCAACTTAAGACGGGATGCTTTGATGACGCGGCGTTGGTGCGCCGCGTCATTTTTATGGACGAGCAGGGCTACGAGAATGAGTTCGACGCTATCGACGAGGATCCGAACTGCATTCATGTGACGCTCTATGTAGACGGCGAGCTTGCCGGTTGCTCGCGCGTGTTTCCCGAAGAGCTTGAGCGCGCGGCTGACGCAGAGGCTCCGGTGTCGCCGGCGTGCGACTTGGACGAAGGTGTCGCGGCGGGGGAGACCTACATTATGGGGCGCGTGGCCGTGCTGCCGAGCATGCGCCGTCGCGGTTTGGCGAGCAAGATTGTCGAGGCCAGTGATACGTGCGCGCGTGATGCCGGCGCCAAGCTCATTAAGCTGCATGCTCAGGAATACGTGCTGCCGCTCTATGCCAAGGCGGGCTACACGCAGATTGCCCCGGTGGACTACGAAGACGAGGGCCAGCCTCATGCCTGGATGGCCAAGCGCGTAGATGGCAGATAGGAACGTTCCTTTCCTGCCGGCAGTTTGGGACACTCCTTGGCAATTGGCGCATCAGAGCGCTCGGACATACAGTTTTTCGATTCCGTATGTATATATGCGCGTTAATGGGTTATAAAATCTAAGTCTGAACATAGCAGGTCTGCGATGCGGCTCGGGCGACCGAGCCGTTTTTGCGGACAGGGGTAGCGCGAAAGGACTGCACATGCGTCAATTTAAGACCGAGAGCAAAAAACTGCTCGACCTCATGATCAACTCCATCTACACCAATAAAGAAATCTTCCTGCGCGAGCTTATCTCTAACGCGAGCGACGCCGTCGACAAGCTCAACTTTAAGAGCCTGCAGGACCCGAGCGTCAAGATCGACCAGGGCGACCTGGCCATTCGCGTCTCCTTTGATAAAGACGCCCGCACCATTACCATCTCGGATAACGGCATTGGCATGACCGCCGAGGAGCTGGAGCGCAATCTGGGCACCATCGCCCATTCCGGCTCCGAGGAGTTTAAGACCGAGAACGCCGAGCAGCAGGGCTCCGATGTCGACATCATCGGTCAGTTTGGCGTGGGCTTCTACTCGGCTTTTATGGTCGCCAGCCATGTGAAGGTCGTCAGCCGCGCCTACGGCGAGGATGTCGCCCATGTGTGGGAATCCGACGGTCTTGAGGGCTACACCATCGAGGACGGCGAGCGCGCCGAGCACGGTACCGATGTCATCCTGACGCTGCGCGAGAACGAGAAGCTCGATGCCGACGGCGAGGCCGAGACCTACGATCGCTTCCTGACCGAGTGGGGTCTCAAGAGCCTGATTCAGCAGTACAGTAACTATGTGCGTTACCCGATCCAGATGATGGTGTCCAAGAGCCGCCAGAAACCCAAGCCCGAGGACGCCGGCGACGATTACAAGCCCGAGTACGAGGACTACCAGGAGCTCGAGACCGTCAATTCCATGACACCGATCTGGAAGAAGCACAGCTCCGATGTCGAGCAGAAGGACTACGACGAGTTCTACAAGTCCACGTTCCACGACTTTGACGATCCTGCGCGCACCATCAGCTTCCACGCCGAGGGCACGCTCGAGTATGACGCCCTGCTGTTTGTGCCGGGACGCGCGCCGTTCGATCTGTACAGCAAGGACTACGAGAAGGGTCTGGCGCTCTACAGCTCCAACGTCCTGATCATGGAGAAGTGCGACGACCTGCTGCCCGACTACTACAACTTTGTCCGCGGCGTCGTGGATTCCGCCGACGTGTCGCTCAACATCTCGCGTGAGACGCTGCAGCAGAACCGTCAGCTCAAGGCCATCGCCAAGCGTGTGGAAAAGAAGATCACCGCCGACCTTGAGGATATGCGTGACAACGACCGCGAGGCCTACGAGAAGTTCTTTGAGAACTTTGGCCGCGGTCTTAAGTACGGCATCTACTCGAGCTATGGCATGAAGGCCGATGAGCTCGCCGATCTGTTGCTGTTCTGGTCTGCCAAGGAACAGAAGATGATTACCCTGGCCGAGTATGCCAAGGGCATGCCCGAGGATCAGAAGGCCATCTACTACGCCGCCGGCGACTCGCGTGAGCGCTTGGCCAAGATGCCCGTGGTAAAGGGCGTGCTCGACCGCGGCTATGACGTGCTGCTGCTGACGCAGGACGTGGATGAGTTCACCTTCCAGGCTATGCGTGAGTACGTTGCCGCCGATATGCCCAAGATCTACGAGGACGATGCCGCCCGCGAGGCTGCCGAAAAGGCCGTGGCCGATGGTGCCGAGCCCGAGGTTGAGGATCGTCACCTGGAGCTCAAGAACGTCGCAACCGGTGATCTTGACCTGGCGACCGAGGACGAGAAAAAGGAGGCCGAGGACGCCACCAAGGAGAACGAGGACCTCTTTAACGCCATGAAGGAGGCACTCGGCGACAAGGTCGAGAAGGTTGCCGTCTCTGCGCGCCTGACCGATGCTCCCGCGTGCATCACCACCGAGGGCCCGCTTTCGCTCGAGATGGAGAAGGTGCTCCAGAAGGGTCCCGAGGGCGCGCCCGACGGTATGCCCAAGAGCCAGCGCGTGCTCGAGCTCAACGCCAAGCACCCGGTCTTTTCCAAGCTCGTCGCCGCTCAGAAGGCGGGCGACGCCGACAAGATCAAGCAGTACTCCGGTTTGCTCTATGACCAGGCCCTGCTGGTCGAGGGCATTCTGCCCGAGGACCCCGTTGCCTTCGCAGCAGCTGTTTGCAACTTGATGTAGTTAGGTATTTACGCGGTTTTACCAAACCGCGTAACGGCTCGACGCTGCCCTCAGGTCCGCCGTTCTAACGAACGGCGGACCAGTCGACGCTGCGCGGGCGCCAGAGCGACAACTTGTCATTCAAAGAGGACGGCATGACCAGAAGGTCTATGCCGTCCTCTTTTCATGCCAATTTGTTCGCTCTGGCGCCCGCTCGCTGGCATTGCCAAAACATCGACGTTGCCGTGGTCCTAAGTAGTCATTGGGGACGTTTTTGTTTGACTAGTCGTTTAAGAACGTCCCCGATGACTATTTGAATTGCTAATTTGTGCGGGTTGTGGTTTTGTGACCTGCTGAAATTTAGGATACTGTACATCTGTACGTTAACTCATCTTCGTAGTATATTGCTACCCGCAAAACTCAACACCATTGTGCTTTGAGACGTTAAAGCGCCTACTACAATGGTTGTCGATAGTACGATTCGATTTAACGACAGGATGGATGGTCCAAGCGTGAGTCTCGGCAGCAAACTATCCAATGCAAAGGTGTCCTTTGCGATATTTAAGCGCGACATTAAGCGACTGCTTGTGAACCCCGTCGCCCTGGTGGTTACCCTAGGCGTGTGCGTTATTCCCTCGCTGTATGCCTGGTATAACATCGTGGCAAACTGGGATCCGTATGGAAACACCCAAGGCATCAAGATTGCTATCGCCAACAACGATCGAGGCACCCAAAACGACTTGGTGGGTGAGCTCAACGCTGGCGACAAAGTGGTCGACCAGCTCAAGGAGAATCATCAGTTGGGCTGGACGTTCGTCGACTCGACGGCCGATGCCAAGGAGGGCGTCGAGAGCGGCGAGTACTATGCCGCTATCGTGATTCCCAAGAACTTCTCGGATAACCTGGTTTCGATGCTCGACGGCAACTACCATCAGCCCAAGCTCACGTACTACGTCAATGAGAAGAAGAGCGCCATTGCGCCCAAGGTTACCGATACCGGTGCAAACACCATCGAGGAGCAGATCAACTCGGAATTTGTCTCTACGGTAGGCAAGACTGTTGCCGGTATCGCCAAGGATGCTGGTGTCGATTTAAAGGACAAGGCAACCCAGACTCAGGACTCGCTGGCAAGTTCGGTGTCCGAGGCGTCCGACACCTTGGGCGAGGTGCGCGATTCGATTGGCGATATGAATGCTGCCATCGATAAGACGAGTGGCGCTATCGCCTCGGCTGATGCGGCACTTGCCGGCTTGCAAGGCCAGGCACCGTCGCTGACGCAGGCGATCTCCCAGGGCAACGACCTGCTGAGCGAAGCTCGCACCACGGCGGGCAACTCCATCACCTCGCTCTCCAAGGCGCTCTCGGAAGGCAGCCTTGCGCTCACCAAGACGTCGGCCTCTGCGAACGCTGCCATCGGCAAGCTGACGGGCGCGGTCACATCTACGACCACCCGTATCGACAACTCGCTCGAGTCTCTTCAAGCGACGATCGACCACAATAAGGCCGTTATCGGGCACTTGGAGATTCTCGCCAATGACACGTCGACAGGTTCCGAGGAAATTGACGCGCGCATTGTATCGACCATCGATTTGCTTCGAGAGCAGAATGAAAAGCTTCAGAGCATCAAGGACGGTCTGTCCGCGCAGTCGAGCGCCATGGCGAATGACGCAGCGGCTGTTTCGGGTGCCAGCGACGCTATCAATAACGCAATTCATACCGGTGCGACCAACCTTGGCCAAGCCCAGACGGACTTGGGCCAAAACGCGCTGCCGAAGGCCTCGAGCGCGCTCGACTCTTTTGCTGCCGTTTCGGGCGACCTGACCGGTATCGTCTCGGGTATGACACCTACACTTGCAAATGCGCGCGGCACGTTGGCGCAGCTTAGCGCTACGCTCGGCCAGGCCAAGACCACGCTGTCCCAGACCGATTCCTCGCTTGCCAAGGTCCAGGACAAGCTTGCAACCGCCGCCAATGACATCGCGGCGCTGCAGACCTCCGAGTCCATGGGCGAGCTGGCCGATCTGATGGGCGTCGATGTCAATGACGTGGCAGATTTCATGGCGTCTCCGGTTGAGTTGACGTCCAAGTCAATCTATCCGGTCAAGAGCTTTGGCTCGGGCATCGCTCCCTTCTACACCAATCTGGCGCTTTGGGTGGGCGGCTATGTGCTCATCGCCATTTACAAGCTCGAGGTCGACCGTGAAGGTGTTGGCAGCTTTACGGCGCGCCAAGGCTACTTTGGCCGCTGGTTGCTCATGGTGATCCTGGGCGCGTTGCAGGCCATCATCGTTACGGTAGGCGATCTGGTGATTGGCGTGCAGTGCGTCAGCCCGCTGCTGTTCGTGCTGGGCGGCATCGCCATTTCGTTCACCTACGTCAATATCATCTATGCGCTGTCCACCACGTTTAAGCATATCGGCAAGGCTATCGGCGTCATTCTCGTCATCGTGCAGATCCCGGGTTCGTCGGGCATGTACCCCATCGAGATGATGCCCGGCTTCTTCCAGTGGCTGCACCCGCTGCTGCCCTTTACCTACGGCATCAATCTGCTGCGCGAGACGGTCGGCGGCATGTATTCGTTCAACTACCTGTTTAACCTGTGCATTCTGGGCGTGTTCTTGATCGTGGCGCTCTTTATCGGCCTGCAGCTGCGTCCGCTGCTGCTCAACCTTAACCTGCTCTTTGATAAACAGCTCTCCACGACCGGTATGATGATTTGCGAGTCCAACGACCTGCCGCGCCAGCGCTACTCGCTGCGCACGGCCATGCGCGTCATGCTCGATTCCGATTCGTACCGTCGCGAACTGCTCGATCATGCGGTCGCCTTTGAACATCGCTACCCGTACTACATCAAGGGCGGTTTTGCCGCCGTGGTGGGCGTTCAGGTCCTGCTCTTTGTCCTGTCGACGGTTCTCGATATCGACAATAACGGCAAGATCATCCTGCTTGTCATTTGGATCATCTCGGTTATTGCCATCTGCGGCTGGCTTATCAATATCGAATATATCCGAGCGAGCCTCAATACCCAGATGCGCATCTCGGCGCTTTCGGATGAGGACCTGCGTCGCGAGATGCGCGAACACACGGCCGCCATTCCTGCCGCCCGCCACATGTTTGGCCTCAACGCCAGCGAGCGTGGTGCCAAGGGCGGCGATCAGTCCACGGGCCGCTTGCCGCATATCGGCTCGCACCATAAATCTCAGGGCAGCGACAGCACAGCCACAAATGATGGAGATACCACCGCGCTTGGCAAGCACTCCAAAGGAGGTGAGGCATAAATGAAGAACATCCTGCATCTGTTTAAGCGCGATGTCCAAAACGTGTCTCGCTCCGTGATCGGCTTGGTTGTCGTGATGGGCCTCATTATCGTACCGTGTCTGTACGCGTGGTTTAACATCGCCGGCAGCTGGGATCCGTACGGCAACACCGGCAATCTTAAGATCGCCGTGGTCAACACCGATGAGGGTTACGAGAGCGATTTGATCCCCGTCGAGGTTAACGTGGGCGAAAACGTGACCGCCACCCTACGCGGCAACGAGAGCTTCGATTGGGTTGTGCTCAACAATCGCGAAAAGGCTATCGAGGGCGTTAAGTCGGGCGCGTACTATGCTGCCG
>NZ_JBCOTQ010000070.1:0-8608 GCF_040920445.1 Collinsella aerofaciens
CCACCGGTCGCGATGGAGCCAAATCGCCCTTTCCAACCGCACCGAATCGGCAGCCGCCAGACCGGGGTGGGTCGCGCAATCAAACCATGCCCTTGCCATTTCCAAATGATCCGTTTTCCTCCGTCCCCAACGGATCAATAAGAAAAGAGGGGCTGTCCCGCGTTGATGGGACAGCCCCTCTGACTTCGATATGTGCGATACGGCTCGTTAGAAACCCTGACCGTAGCCTTGACCCTGGCCCTGCTGGCCCAGCAGCTCCTCCAGGTACTGGCGCAGCTGCTCATCGGTAATACCGCCGTTGCCGGTGTCGGTCGAACTGTCGTCCTGCTGTTGGTTCTGCAGCTCTTCATCGGAGCCCAGCTCGACGGTGACCTTCTTCTCTTCCTTGCCGCGCATGAGCGTGATCTCAACCTTCTCGCCCACCTCGTGGCTGCGCAGTGCGATGATCAGGCCATCGGCGCTCGTGATCTCGTCGTCGCCCAGCTTGGTGATGACGTCACCCTCCTGAATGCCGGCCTTGGCGGCGGGGCCGTCCTCAACGACGCTCGCCACATACGCGCCGCTATCGGTGCTCAGCTTGTTGGTGCGGGCGTTAAGCGCATTGACGCTCGAAAGCGTAGCGCCCATGTACGGATGTACCGGCGTCTTGCCGTCGATGATCTGGTCGGCAATGTTCTTGGCGTAGTTAACGGGAATGGCAAAGCCCACGCCCGAGCTGGAGCCCGAGTAGCTCTCGATGAGCGAGTTGATGCCCACGAGCTCACCGTTGTCGTTGACGAGCGCGCCACCGGAGTTGCCCGGGTTGATGGCGGCATCGGTCTGGATCATGTTGGCATAGATGGTGTTACCACTGGTAGAGCTCATGGCCGTGGAGCGGTACAGCGCCGACACAATACCCGTGGAGACAGACTGCTCGTTGCCGAACGGCGAGCCAATCGCCATGACCCACTCGCCCACGTTGAGCTTGGAGGAGTCGCCGATCTCGATCGGCGTGAGCTTGGAGGCGTCGGCGTCCTTGAGCTTGATGACGGCCAGGTCGCTCGAGGCGTCGTTGCCCACGAACTCGGCCTCGTAGGTGGTGCCGTCGTCCATGGTCACCACGTACTGGTCATAGCCATCGACCACATGGTTGTTGGTTAGGATGTGGCCCTCGGTATCGAGCACCACGCCCGAACCGACGCTGCCCGAGTTATCCGACTCGTCGGCAGACTGCGAAAGCGAGCCATTCTGGCCGCCGCTCGAAGTGGCGGTAATGGAAACCACGGAGGGCAATGCCTTGGCAGAAACGGCCTCGGCCAGCGTGGTGTCCTCGGAATCAATCGTAATCTTTTGCGTCGACGAACCCGAAGCACCCGCCGTCACGGCATTCTTGCCGCCACCGATATCGAGCGTACCGCTCATAATGAGCGCGATGACCAGCAGGGCGCCGCAGGCACAGCCGGCGAGTGCCGTAATAAAGATCGGCAGCTTTTTGGTCTTGGTCTTGACCACTGTGTGCTTGTTCACGACCTGCGCACCGCCCAGCGGCTTGCCGGTCTGTGTGTCGTAGGCCTGCACGTAGGGAATGTTGCTGTCGGCAGGCGTCGACTCCACCTGCACACGCGGCTGCTGCTGCGTCTCGCCGGCGTTGCCCGCATCCTGGGGACGCTGGGAATCGTACTCGCTCATGGCTGCGATCCTTTCGTCAAATAACCAAAGGCCCGCCAAACATGTGGCGGGCCATCATTGTTCACGTTGAGTTGTACCCCAATATGCGGGCGAACGTGTATGAGAACGCAATCTTTTAGGAAGGCTTAAGTTCTGCTGCAAACTCGAAAGGGATCCACGCATGCGGCATAACCACCACAGAGGTGCCTGTCCCCGTTGTGGTGAGAATCTAGTCCTTAAACAGATAGCCCACGCCGCGGACGGTGGTGATGTGTGCCGCGATCTGCGGGCCCACCTTGGAGCGGATGCGTCGGATGTGCACGTCGACGGTGCGCGTGCCGCCGCAGTACTCAAAGCCCCACACGCGGTGCAGCAGCACCTCGCGGCTGTAGGCACGGTTGGGATGCGTCGCCAAAAAGCTCAGCAGCGAGTACTCCATCAGCGTCAGGTCGATGGGTTCGTCATCGAGCGTCACCTGGTAGGTAGCCAGGTTAATCTCGAGGTTGTCGATGTTGAGCACATCGTCGGCGGCGACGGTCTCCTCCTCGCCCATCAGGCGCTGCGCGCGAGCCTTGAGCTCGTTGGGCGTCGCCGTGGGGCATACAAAGTCGGCATGCGCGTGATTGGGCAGGCGCAGGGTGCCGAGCGCCTCGTCGTCGACGATCACCAACATGGGGACGCCGCCGCGATCGTCAAGCCACTTGGCAATCTGATCGATGCGGTCGCTGCGGATGCCATCGGAATCGAGGATCAGCAGGTCAAAGTCGTGCGCCGCAGTCGGCGAATCGGGGGTTGCCAAGCTCACCTCGACACCCAGAGTGGTCGTCAAGCTGCGGGCAAACTCGTGGAAGCGCGTCGTGCGCGCCATGAACAGGGCACTCTTTTCGGACATATCGGCCTCCAAAGAAATGAGCTCAATCGTACTGGAACAAGCCAGCACGATTAGGAGTTCGCCAGGTAGTGCTTGATCTCCCACTCGGTGATCGTAGACTCAAACTTATGCCACTCGTCGCGTTTCTTTTTGAGGAAGAAGCTGTGGATGTGCTCGCCGAGGGCATCCTTCATAAACTGCGAGTCCTCAAACACGTCGAGCGCCTCTTTGAGCGAGCGCGGCAGCGGCGTGTAGCCGGCCTCAACCATCTGACGGTCGGTGAGCTTGAGCGTCTCGGCCGTGGCCTCGGGCGGGAGCTCCAGCTTGCGCTCGATGCCGTCCAGACCAGCCGCCAGCGTGACGGCGTTGACCAGGTACGGATTGGCCATGGGGTCGGGGCTGCGCAGCTCGATGCGCGTGGACAGCTGCTTGCCGGGCTTGTAGACCGGGATGCGGACCATGCTCGCGCGGTTGCGCAGGCCCCACGTGGCGTACTGCGGCACGGAATCGCCGCCCGTGGTGATGCGCTTGTACGAGTTGACCGTGGGGTTGGTGATGGCGCTGATCTCGCGCGCGTGTGCCAGAATGCCGGCCATGTAGTGCTTGGCAATATCGGAGAGATGGTACTTCTCGTCGTCCTCGCCCCAAAAGACGTTGTTGCCGTCGTGGTCGAACAGCGACTGATGCAAAAACATGGCGCTGCCGTCCTCGCCCGCCAACGGCTTAGGCATAAAGGAGGCGTGGCAACCGCTCTCGTAGGCCTGCTGCTTAATGATGAGTTTGGCCGTGGTGATGGCGTCGGACATGCTCAGGGCCTCGGCGTGGCGCAGGCTCATGCCGTGCTGCGAGCGGCCGGCGGCGTGGAAGGTGTACTCCACGGGCACGGACATCTTCTCGAGCGTGAGGACCGTGTTGCGGCGCAGGTCGCGGGCGGCGTCACTCACCGAAAGATCGAAGTAACCCACGTTGTCGAGCGGCTCGGGCGTATGCTCGTCGGGGAAGTAGTAGTACTCCAGCTCGGCGCCCACGTTGAGCAGGTAGCCAGCCTTCTCGGCCTTGCGGAACATGCGGCGCAGGGCATCGCGCGGGTCGCCGGCAAACGGCTTGCGATCGGGAGTGCACACGTCGCAGAACACACGGGCGACGCCGTTGTGGCTCGGGCGCCACGGCAGAATCTGGAAGGTCGAAGCATCGGGAAACGCCAGCATGTCGGCTTCCTCGGGCGTGGCAAAGCCCTCGATGGCGGAGCCGTCAAAGCCAATACCCTCCTCAAAAGCGACCTCGAGGTCCTCGGGGCTAATGGCAAAATTCTTGAGGCGGCCGAGAATGTCGACAAACCACAGACGCACAAAGCGGATGTCACGCTGCTCTACGGAGCGGAGTACGTAATCGATGTTCTGCTGGTTCATGTCGCTCCCCTTTCTTTCGGGCGGGTTTCGACTGGTCTATATCGCAGATACTATCGCAGAAAAATGTTTCCGCAGGGTTAAAGCGTATCAAGCGCTCAAAAAACGTGTGCGAACAGGCAGTTACGAACGAGCGGCTAGCGCGAAGTTGATGCGCGATGTTCGATGTGACCGGGGATCTCGATGCGTTTAGGCGCCAGCTTCGCGGCCTCGCCCACGGTGGTGGTAACAACGTCGATACGCTCGGAGAGACGCTCGACCACGCGCTCGGCAATGGTGAGGGTGTCTTGCGCTGCCGTGGTGACGCCGCCAAAGAGCACATGGTTCCAGGGGTAGTCGTCAAACGTCGCGATCTTGAGCCCCGCCGGCAGCGAGGGACCAAGCTGCGCCAGCGCCTCGGTCAGACGCAGGAAAACCAGGCCGTTGACGGCAATGAGGCCGAGTTTTTTGCCCGCATAGCCGCGGATGGTCTCGTCCAAACGGCCAACGCCCGCGGCGCCACCGTCGGCCAGGGTGACGACCTCGCCCGCAAGGCCGCGTCGCGAAAGCTCGTCGGCAAAGGCCTCGGCGCGCTCTCGACGCACGGGACTGTCGTCGCTTGCCTCGGTGAGCAGGCACAGACGCTCGCTGCCCGCAGCTGCCAAGGCGTCTACCAAGCCGGCGACCAGCTCACGGTTGTTAGATGTCACCAGGTCAACACCGCCGTCGGCAACGTCGCGGTCGAGCAGCACGACGGGCAGACGTCCCGCTGCCGCGGCGATCGCCTTGTCGTTGCCTCCGCAGGTGTTGACGACCAGGCCGTCCACGCCGGCATCGATAAGTCTGGTGAGCGACTCCGCTTCCTTAGCGGGGTCGTTGCCGCTAATGGCCGTCATGAGCGAGCAGCCGCGCGCCGCGGCGCTGGCGGAAAGGCCCTCGAGCATGGCGCTCGAGAACGGGTTGGCGATGTCAGCCAGAATCACACCGATGAGGTTCGTACGCGAGCTGCGCAGATTGCGCGCGGCGGCACGTGGGCGATAGCCAGTGCGCTCGATAACTGCCGCGATGCGAGCACGGGTCTCCTCGGTCATTTGCCCGGGGCGGTTGTTGAGATAGCGCGAGACCGTGGCCGGGCTCACGCCCGCCTCGGCGGCAATGTCCTTGATTCTCATCTGCGCCATAGCGCACCCCGTTTCCCAATGTCGGCAGTCTGAGCCATTTTAGGCATTTTTTAAAAATCTCGGTTGCAAAACGCTGTAGGTGAGTATACTACAACTCGAAACGAAACCGATTTCGTAAACCGATTTCGGCGAGCGTTGGCACACAGGTGCAAAGACGCACCCTACCGTCTTGGCACCTGCGTGCCAACGCCATATCAAAGGTGTACGCACGAGTAAAAGGAGCTGCGCGACCATGGGTAAAACGGTTCTTACCTTCGGCGAGATCATGATGAGACTCTCACCCAAAGACCACCTGCGTATTGAGCAGGCAACCGAGTTTGACGTCCGCTACGGCGGCGCCGAGGCCAACACTGCGCTTTCCCTGGCCTACCAGGGCGACAAGGCCGCTTACGTCTCCGTTGTCCCGGCCAACCGTCTGGGCGAGTGCGCCCTGCGTTCGCTGAAGGCCTACGGCGTCGACACCACGCGCGTCGTGCGTCAGGGCGACCGCCTTGGCTCCTATGTGTTTGAGGTCGGTGCCTCGCAGCGCGGCAACGGTTGCGTCTACGACCGCAAGTACTCTGCCATCAACATGGCCAAGCGCGACGTCTTTGACTGGGACGAGATCCTCAAGGGCATCGATGTCTTCTATTTCTCCGGCGTGACCCCCGCCGTCTCCGATGAGATGGCCGCCGCCTGCAAGGATGCGCTCGCCGCCTGCCGCGCCAAGGGCATCACCACCGTGTGTGACGTGAACTATCGCGGCAAGATGTGGTCGCCCGAGAAGTCGCAGGCCACCATGAGGGAACTCCTGCCGCTCGTCGACATCTGCATCGCCAACGACGAGGATGCGCCTGCTGGCCTCGGTATGACCTGCGTCTCTGGCTCCCTTGCCCACGGCATAGAGGAGCGCGACACCTATGTCGAGATGGCCCGTCAGATCTGCGCCGAGTACGGCTGCAAGAAGGTCGCCTCGGTCGTCCGCAACATCTCCTGCGTCGAGCGCTCCATCTGGATGGGAATGCTCTTTGAGGCCGAGAGCGGCGAGCACTGGTTCTCCCCTGCTCACGACGTGCACGTACTCGAGGGCGTTGCCGCCGGCGACGCTTTCAACGCCGGCCTCGTCCATGCCCTCATCAACGACTTTGACCCGCAGGACGCTGTCAACTACGCGATTGCAGCCTCGATCCTCAAGCTCACTATCAAGGGCGATTCCAACTTGGTGACCGCAGACGAGATCGCAGCCGCGGCATCCGCCGCCGACGGTGGCACCCGCGTCGCCCGTTAATTCGTTCCCCATTCCGCGGGCCGCAGCTTTCCAATCCCATACCCCTGCGGCCCGCTCCCCGATTCCTCCGGCCGGGCAAAACCACCAGTCCCATTCCGGTTTTGCCTGGCATTCCCTACATGACTGGTCGAGCAGCCGGTTTTGGAATTGCTTGAACCCCAAGCAGTGCCTCCGATAACCAATCCAAAATCGGCTCCTGACCAGCACATTTGGCAATCACGCGCCCATGCGCGCCACACATCGAAAGGAACATCATGTTCGATCAGTTCTACACCACGCTTGAGTCCCTGGGCATCGTGCCGGTCGTTGTGCTCGACAAGGTCGAGGACGCCACTCCGCTCGCCCACGCCCTTATGGCAGCTGGCATGAAGTCCGCCGAGGTCACCTTCCGCACCGCCTGCGCCGCCGAGTGCATCGCCGCTATGGCCGAGGCCGAGCCCGAGATGTGCGTTGGCGCCGGCACTGTCCTGACCGTCGAGCAGGTTGAGCAGGCCCGCGCAGCCGGTGCCAAGTTCATCGTCTCCCCGGGTTACAACGAGGACGTCGTGAAGCACTGCATCGACATCGACCTGCCCGTCCTTCCCGGCACCGTGACCCCCTCCGAGGTCACCGCAGCCGAGAACCTGGGCCTCAAGGTCACCAAGTTCTTCCCCGCGTCCCAGTATGGCGGCCTGAACACCATCAAGGCCCTCGCCGCTCCGTTTGTCGGTCACCGCTTTATGCCTACCGGCGGCGTGAGCACCGCCAACGTCGAGGAGTACCTGAGCTCCTCCGCCATCATCGCCTGCGGTGGCACCTGGATGGTCAAGCCGGCCCTGTTTGCCGACGGCGACTTCTCCAAGGTCGAGCAGATCGCCCACGAGGCCATGGACGTCGTCAAGAAGGTCCGCGGCTAGGTTTAGCTCTCTATCGTGAAGGGGGGCGTGCCCTAGACCTCGCCCCCTTTCTTTTAAAGCGGCTCGGAAGCGCGCCGTTTCCGTCACGAACAAGAACCAAAACCGTCTTGTATGCTGATAGAACGTGACGGAAGCGACACGCCTCCAAGCCGCTTTGCCTACTCGGCTGGCCGTCGCGCTCAACTAAGCCACCTCGACAAAAGCCGAGCCACCAAAACAGCTGCGGCGCCGTCTGGAGGAATGGACCCTTGCTTCCGGTCTTTTCCTCCAAGCGGCGCCGCAGCTTTGTGCCCCGGTTACGCCCCAACGCAGTTGCGGTGAAATAGGGACTGTTTGCGCCACCTAGGCCGCAAAACAGTCCCTATTTCACCGCAACTTATATGGGGATTGATTAGATGGCCGAGTCTTTGGACAGCTCAAAATAGTCGGGATGCAAGGCGATAACCGGGCCCTGCTCCTCGGGCATCAGGTGCAAGTGCGTCTCTGCCAGATAGCTCGCCGCATCGGTATCGCCCCTCTTAATTGCCTCGAGAATCCGGCGATGCTGCCGACGAATCGGCTCCCAATCCAGGTCCTGCGACACCATACGCAACCAGTTGTATCGCTCAAAATGTGTGTTGACGCTCTTCATCCAATCCCACAACATGTGACGGCCGGCAATCTCAAAACACGTCTCATGGAACAGGTTGTCCAGATCGAAAAAGCGACGCGTTTCGCTATGGTCGAGCGACTCGGACTCGGCAAGAATCTGCTCGAGCCGCTGCTTTTGCTCGGGCGTAGCAGCCGAACAGCATTTAATAAGCACGCTTCTCTCGAGCTTCTCGCGCAAGAAACAGGCGTTCTCGGCGCGCTCCATGCTGATTTTTGAGACATAGGTGCCGCTTTTGGGACGCGTTTCCACCAGCTCCTGCTCACGCAGGCGCACAAAGGACTCGCGAATGGGCGTGCGCCCGATTCCCGTCTCCTTTTCCAGACCAATCGCCGAAAGGCGCGTGCCGGGCTTGAGCTCGGCATAGATAATCTTGGAGCGTAATGCGTTGTATGCCTGATCTTGCAGGCTCTGATAATGCTGGTGCTGTTCCATAAAGCCCTCGGATAAACCCTCGGTTAGTCGAATACCACCATGCAATACTATCGCATCGACACGCCCCAGCTCCCAATCAGTCTTTTTGGGACGGGGCTCTTTTAGCTACCCTGGCCCGCAGATCGGCCCCCTTGCCACAAAAGTGGCCCATCTACTACGTTAACACGGACAGCCTCGGCCATACCGAAAACCGTGAAAACAAAACCGACGCTCCTATAAGTTGTCAAGAGGCAGTTTGCGGGAGCGTTCTCTCCAATTCGCACAGGAGCTCGTAATA
>NZ_JBCOTQ010000071.1:0-8577 GCF_040920445.1 Collinsella aerofaciens
GAGGAGGGAAGCGTACTTCGGTACGCGACCGACGATTGAACGTCAGATTGCCGCTTAGGGGCGTTTGCAGCGTCGACAGGTCCGTCGTTCGTCAGAACGGCGGAACCAGCCCGAACCAACCCTACATAACCATAACGTAGCGCGATCCCACGTAGTACTGCTTACCCATCAGGACCGGCTCGCCATTGGGACCGGTAAAGCTGGCACGCAGATTGAGCAGTGGATCGTGCGGGGCAATGCCCAACTCGGCCGCCTGCTCGGTATTGGCACGAACGGCCTCGACCGTGCGGTAGCCAACCGAGACAATCGGCGTTCCGCCAACACGCTCGACCTCGGCAAAAATCGACTTGTCCTCAAGATCGGCCGTCAACAGCTCACGGTAGGCGTCAAACGGCACAAAGATGTTCTCCTCAAAGATGGGCTCGCCGTCGGCTGTACGCACGCGCTTGATGTGCAGCAGCAGCGCGTCCTTCTGCAGGCCAAAGAACTCCATCTCGTTTTGACGTGCCGGCACAATCTGGCGATCGACCACATGTGCGCCCGCCTTCATGCCATTATCGGCACACAGCGCGGTAAACGTCTGCAGCGTCGAAGCGTGGAACTGGCGGTTGATGTGCGGCGTGGAGACAAAGGTGCCACGGCCCTGCTGCTTAACCAGGTAGCCATCGGAGCACAGCTCCTCGACGGCGCGGCGCACCGTAATGCGGCTCACGTCGTACTGCTCGGCTAGCTCAAGCTCGGACGGAATACGCTCCTTGGGTGCATAAACACCTTTCTCGATCGCGTCCTTGATTTCGTCGTAAATCTGCTGGTAAAGCGGTGCATTTTTGGGCGCAGGCATATCTAATCACTCTTATCGGAATATCGAAATAACTAATACGTATATAACGTCTAGTTTCATGTTACCTCATATTGATAAAACGATACACCCTCCCTACCAAAAAGCGACAGCTTCTTTTTGGTAGGTTTTATCTTGGCAAACGAGAGCCTCCCGAAAGCAGCGAGGCTTTCGGGAGGCTCAAGCGGACAGGATTGGCCAGGCCGGCAAAATGCCAAAACCCTACTTGCCGTCGTCCTGCTGCAGGCTGTCCTGCTCGCTGAGGCGCGCCTGCCTGCTGGCCATGCGTGCGGGCTTGTCGGGATCGGGAACGGCCGTGGGCATGGGCTCGTCGACATGACCGCCCCACCAGCCGCCCACAAAGTTGAGCGTGTGGAACACGTTGATCACGGCCCCGGGATCAATGTCGCACACCAGCTTGATAATGTCCTGGCTCTCGTAGGTCGATACAACGGCGTGCAGCAGGTACATCTTCTCGCGGCTGTATCCGCCAATGACCTCGGCGCAGCTAATGCCATGCTGAAAATGGTCAACATAGGCGGTCATGACCTCGTCCGCCTTGCGCGTCGTGATCTGCAGCGTCACGCGGTCGTAGCGACGATAGAAGCTGTCGATGGTCTTGGTCGAAATAAACTGGAACACGATGGAGTACGCCGCCTTGTCCCAGCCAAACATAAAGCCAAAGATCGCCAGGATAAAGCAGTTGAAACCAAAGATGACGCCCCAGATGGTCTTGCCCGTGTGGTTGGAAACCCACAGCGCGATAAAGTCGGTACCGCCGGTGGATGCGCCGGACTTAAGCGCGATGGCAGCGCCCAGACCCGAGACCACGCCGCCAAAAATGATGAGCATAATCTTGTCGCCCAAAAACGGTGCGAAGTGAAAGACGTTGAGGAACAGCGATGAGAGCACGACCTGCATCATCGAGAAGATGACGAAGCGCTTGCTAATGCCGCTCCAGCATAGGAGCGCCACGGGAATGTTGAGCGCGAGCATACCGAGCGAGATGTCGATGTGAACGCCGCCGAGCGAGGTAACGCGATCAAGCAGGACCGCGACACCGGTGAGACCGCTCGGAAGCAGGTCGGCGGGCTGAATGAACGCCTGGATCAGAAATGTCTGGAGAACGGCAGAAATTGTGACCGCCACGGCGGTAATAGCGCGGCGGACGATGGTAAGGCGGCCGAGCACGAGCACGCGGTCCGTGAGCTGATCGATGGCGTTCGCCACGTAGGCTCCTTTCGAAGGCAGATGTAGTTGTGGGGCATGCCCGCGATTGTAGCATGGAGCGTACGGGGGCGCTTCAATCCACTCTCCCTCGACAACCAAAACGGGGCCAGCAGCCCCCACGACCAAAGACCCAAATTACAAGTGAGTAGACTTTACGCGACCTGCAGAGCACACCCAAAACCGCCACCCCTGTGACCTGCGGTTTTACTAAAGCAGATGCACTTTGTGCTCGGCCTGCGCCAAAGAGTCTACTCACTTAGCCCGAATCGAAGCCAAACGGATCAAAATCGAAACCAAATTGAGCCAGTCCACCGCAAAAAACGTTTGAACCCGTGCTTCTCGCGGCGGATTGACACTACAAAGCGGCCAAAATGTCGGTCAGATTATCGATAACGGCATCGGCTCGCGATTGATCGAGGTTGACGCCCTCGTGCGGACGCAGCGCCAGGACGCGGGCGCCGGAGCGCTTGCCGGCCTCGATGCCCAAAGGCGAGTCCTCGATAACCAGGCATTCGGCAGGCTCCACCCCCAGCGCCTCCATGGCACGCAGGTAGATCTCGGGGTCGGGCTTAAACGCACTGCACTCGTGACCGCTGATGGTGTAGTCCAGCACATCGGCGATACCGGCAATCTCTACCAGCTCGTCAATGAGCTCACGATAAGACGAGCTCGCGATGGCACACTTCACGCCGCGCTCGTGCAGTGCGCGCATCACCGGCTCCGTCTGCTCATTGAGCAGCTCGGCATACGGAACGGGATGGTCCGGGCTATAGACCTGCTTGTACTCCACGCGCAGACGCTCGCGCAGCTCAACATCGTCGGGCACCAGCGCCTCCCAAATGGCCGGCTCGTTAGACCCCGAAAGATCGGGAATCTCGTCAAAGTGAAAGCCCTTCTCTTCCATAAACGCCACGCGGCGGCGGTTGTAGAACCACTCGGTATCGACCAGCACGCCGTCCATGTCAAACAGCACTGCCTTGATCATACGCATCTCCTCCCACCTGCCAAAAAGGGACAGGTTTATTTTGGTAGGTTTTATCTGGGATTTGCGACGCGACAGACACGCCCCCCAGAGCAAAAAAGGGGACGGGGCGCAAACCCCATCCCCTCTCAATCAACCCGTAAGGTCTACTTACTTGTGATTAGTAGGAAAGCTTCCACATGTAGCGACGCATGGTCAGCGGGTGCTGACGGGCCTCGGCGATCTGGTTGCCGTACTCGCGCATAACGGCGAGGTGCAGCAGCGGGTTGAAGTAGGTGACGACGCTCGCGGGCACGGCGTCAGCCAGGCCGTAGTCCTTGGAGTCGATCAGAGCGACCTTGGCGCCCATGCGCTCAAGGAAGGTGAGGGCGCGGGCGTCCATCGGACGGGTAGCGCCATCGGACATGAGGAAGACGTAGGGCTTACCCTCGGTGGAAACCTCGAACGGGCCATGGAAGTACTCGCCGGTGTTGTAGGCAGCGGCGTCGATCCACTGCATCTCGGTGAACAGGAAGGCGGCGTTAGAGTAAGCCATCTTCTCGGAGGCACCGGAAGCCATGAAGTAGATCATCTTGTCGTCCTTGAAGTCCTCGGCGAACTTCTTGGCGAGCTTCTTGCAGTGCTGAGCGGCGTTCTCGCAGAGCTCGAAGACGTTGGTGAGGCCGGTGATCATGTCCTCGTAGTGGTCATAGCCCTCGGTCTGCTGAAGGATCTCGAGAGCAAGAGCGATGGCATAGCCGGGCTTCTCGCACTTGGCAGCGTAGTTGGCGTGGAAGCCGTGAACGATAACGTGGTCGGCGTCGACGGTCAGAGCGGAGCCAGCCTTGTTGGTGAGGGAGACGACCGGGCAGTTGTGCTTCTTGGCGGTCTTGTTGGCCTCGACGGTCTCGGGCGTGGAGCCACCGAGGGAGCAGGTGATCACGAAGGTGTGCTCGTTGACCCAGGAAGGCGTGTCGTAGTTGAACTCGTTAGCGGTGAAGATCTGAACGTTCAGCTTGTCCGTGTTGTTGGCCAGGAAGTACTTGGCGGGGTAAAGGTCGGACATGGAAGCGCCGCAGCCGACGAAGGCGACGCTGTGGATCTCGTGGTTGGACAGGACGTCAGCGACGATCTGCTTAGGGAGGTTAAGGTCGATCTCGTACATCTGACACATTCCTTTCGATTTTTGCGGCGCCACTTTGCCGGACGCACGCAGGGTTACCGTGATTTGGACCGAGTCACCGGCCCGTTGAGGATGCGACAAAGGAGCTGTCCCATTGACACATTTAGGGATGGAAGCCTGCCTGGGGTATGGGATGTCAGGCAGGCTCCCCGGGGAAAGCGGTTAGACGCTTGGTCGCGACTAGGCCAGGATGCCGGCCGCGGAGAGGGCGATGCCGCCCACGATGGCGATCACGAGAAGCCAACCGGTGTTGACGTTCTTCTTGATGAGCCAGTACATAAGGCCAGTGAGGCCAAGGGAGATCATCTGGGGCATCATGCCATCCAGGATGTCCTGGATAACGACGGTGCCCTCAGCGAACTGCAGCGGGGTGGTGGCGCCGATCAGCGTGGCGATCATGCCGCCCACGGACATAAGACCCACGATGCCGCAGACATACATGAGCTTCTCCATGAGGTCGCCGCCCTGAAGCTTGCTCAGGTACTCGTGGCCGCCCTGATAGCCCATCTTGGCTGCGAACCAAGTGATCAGCACAGAGGGGACGATGGAGATGAGCATGGCCAGGATCGGGCCCATGATGGAGCCCTGCTGAGCCAGCTGAACGCCCAGACCAAAGGCGATAACGCGGATGGTGCCCTGGAAGAAGGAGTCACCGATGCCGGAAAGCGGACCCATGAGGGAGGTCTTGACCGCGTTGATCGAATCGGGATCGAAGTTCTCGGGATCCTTGGCGTACTCCTCCTCCATGGAGGCGGAGAGGCCTAGGATAAAGGCGCTCGTCTGCGGGGTGCAGTTGTAGAACGCCATATGACGGTGGTAAGCCTCTTTCTTAGCAGCGAGCTGCTTGGGGTCGGACTCGTCCGGATAGAGACGATCGAGCGTGGGAACCATGCCGTAGAGGAAGCCCATGTTCATCTGACGCTCGTAGTTCCAAGAGGCCTGGATGGCCCAGGAGCGCCAGAAGAACTGGCTGACCTTCTTGTTCAGGGACACGTCCTTGGTTGCGGTTGCCATAGTGTGTTCCTCCTTAGTCTTCGTCGTCTTCGAGCGGATCGTAGTCGGAATCGACACCGGCGGCTGCATGGGAACCGTTGAACTTGAAGCCCATGAAGACGACAGCCAGGCACACACCGATCAGAGCGACCGCGATGACGGACAGGTTGAGGTAAGCGGCGAGCAGGAAACCGATGAACAGGAACGGAGTCATACCCTTCTTGATCATCATGGTGAGCAGCAGGGCCAAGCCGTAGGCGGTCATGATCTTGGTCGAAACGTTAAGACCAGTGGACAGCCACTCGGGAACCATGTTGACGATGGCCTGAACCAGGTCGGTGCCGACAAAGACGGCAAGGAAGATCGGCAGGAAGTACATGACGGCGTACAGACCGGAGCCGGCGCAGATGTGCATACGGTAGGCGGTCTTGAACTTTCCGTTATCGATCGCGTTATCTGCCACATGGGTGAGGGCGGCGATGATGGAGCGGAACACGATGCCGAGGAGCTGACCCAGGACGGCGACCGGGATGGCGATCGTCATGGCGGTCTCGGCGGAAGCATCGGTCAGGCACGCAAAGGCAGCGGCCACGATGCCGCCCAGGACCATATCGGGCGGAACGGCGGCGCCGACCTGCACCAGGCCCATGGACACGAGCTCGACGGCGGCACCGACGGCAAGACCGGTGGGCACATCGCCCAGCAGCAGACCGACGAGCGTAGCGCCAACGAGGGGCTGCTCGAAGTTAAGACGACCGAGCAGGCGGGAGTCCCACATGCAGAACACGCCGACGAGGCCGACGAGCACCGCACTGATGAACGTATTCATACCCTTCTCCTTTCAGTCAGGCAAAAGCCTGGTTGATTACAGCTTGGCGTCGATGTCGACGCTCTGATACGTAGGGGTCTGCTGGACATAGAGCTTGATGCCCATGTCGAGCAGCTGGTTGACGTCGGCCTTCTGGGTGGCGTCGAGGAAGACGGAGCTGTCCTTGCCGCCAATCTGATCGGCACCGTCGTGGTTGGCGGTGGCGCCCAGGTTGATGGCGTCGAGCTTGTAGCCCTGGCAGAACTGCAGCATCTCGGCCGTGTTGCCAAAGACGAACATGACACGCTCACCGAGGGTGTTGAGCTTGTCCATCTTGGCGAGGGCACGCTCGACGGTGAAGACGTTCAGGCGCACGCCCTGGGGCTTGGCCAGCTTAAGAGCGCCCTTCTTGATGTCATCGTTGGCGGCAGCGTTGTCGACGACGATGATGCGCTCGGCCTGAACCTTGGTGGTCCAGGTAAAGACGACCTGGCCGTGCAGCAGACGGTAGTCAAGACGTGCGAGGACGATCTTGGCGGGACCGGAGCTGTGACGGGATGCCTTGGTCTTCTTGGCAGGAGCCGCGGCGGCCTCGACCGGTGCGTTGGGGTTGGTCAGACCGGTGCGGGCCTCGTTGATGAGGGCTGCGAGCTCGGCACCCTTGACGGGGACGGGGCTCATAGCAAGCGTGAGCGCCAGCGGGATGTTGAAACCGCTGACAACCGTGAACTTCGTGCCGTTCTTGGAAAGCTCGACCATGTTGTTGTTGACCGAGCTGCCGAGCATATCGGTCAGCACATAGACGGTGTCGTCCGCGTTGAACGTGGCGATCATGGCGTCCACCTTATTGGTGATGGGCTCCTTGTCGTCACGAGCAAGCGACACGACGTGGACGTTCGACAGGTCGCCGAGAACCATCTCGAGTGTGTCTTTGGCGCCTGCGGCCAGGCCGCCATGAGATGCGAGAATGATCTGATTCATCTTGCCTCCTCCTTTTCGTTATGGTCATTATAACGTCTTATACGTTGCGGATATTGCTAATTAGTATAAAGACCGTTCGCGGGTGAAAATCGACCGTTGACGGGTTTAACGTACTCGAAACGTTGGTGCAGGACAGGTCAGCGCTGGCTTGGCGGTGCCCGATCAAGCGCCCCGCTCATCCCCTATCGCACAAAGTACCAGGGGCTTTCCTGCACGGTGGGCTCCAGCGCGATGCCGGTGCGCTCCTTAAACAGATCCATGTCCTGCGATTTTTCGGTCCACCACGCATTGGGCTTAAAGGTCATGCTCTCAATGACATGACCGACAAACACACTGTTGCGCAGCTTGGAGAAGTCGGTGTTCATGATCAGGATGGACGCGAGCACCAGCACAATGCCCAGAACCTTGATCGCACCGGCGGGCTCGGCATAGACACCAATGCCCACCAGTACGGTGACGACCGTCTCGAAAGACATTACGACGGGAACTTTCGATGTCTCGAGCCCCATGGACAGACCCTGCATATATAAGATGTAAGCCACGGCTGTGGGGATGAGTCCAAAGCCAAGGAACAACAGCAGCAGCTGTGGCGACATTGCCGCGGCGACATCCGGCCACGGAGCCGCGATAGCTGCCATAACCGCACCGCCAAATACAAAGCCCCAAAACGTGACAGCAAGCGGGTGGACCGTCTTGGTTGCTATCCGGCTAAACACCGCGAGCGACGCACCGCAAAGGCCTGCAATCACGCCCGATGTGACGCCCCAAACCGAAAAATGAAAACCGGAAAGGTCGCCATTGGTCACTGCAAGCACGCAGCCAACGATGTTAAAGACAATGGCAACGAGCTTGTTGGGGGTCACGTCCTCGCGATAAAGCACGCGGCCGAGCATGACGCCAAACACCGGTGAGGTGTAGAGCAGCACCGAGGCCGTGGACATGCCCACCTCGCCCATGCACTCGTAATAACAGGTGTTGGCGGCGGCCAGACCGACGATACCGACAAGCGCGCAGGGAACAAGCTCTTTAGGGCTTGCCTTGAACAGGGCCAGCGGACCCTGAGCCACGGTGGACCCCTCACCCGGACGGCAGCCCATAAACATCAGGACCGGCGCCAAGATAAGCGCTCCGACCAACAAGCGAAAGGCAGCCATGCTCTGGGACGAAACGCCCATGGCCGAGATGCCGTTTACAAAGATTCCGATGCTGCCCCACATAAGCGCGGCGATCAGCACCAGCACATAGCCCAGATTGCTTTTCTTCAACGCAGCCTCCTCGGTATTGTTTCCAATATGTTTCACACTACGTTATAGTCGTTATATACATTTTTCAAGACACAAATCGGCGAGCGGAAAAATCTGCTCCCCACATACTCATTGGGTAGTCATTGGGGACGCACTTAAATGACTGGTCATTCAAGAACGCCCCCCAACGACTAGGACTGTCCCCAACTGCCGGCAGAAAAGGAACGTTCCCAACGTCTAAGGCGCCGCTGGTTGAGCATAAGTCAGACACTATGACCCAATCCGAGGGCACGGAAACGACAGGAGCCCCCACTCGTGACCGCGGGTCGGGGCTGCGAC
>NZ_JBCOTQ010000072.1:0-8254 GCF_040920445.1 Collinsella aerofaciens
GGCCATGATGGCAGCCTGGATGTTGGTGGTGTCATCATGCTCGGCATCGCCCTTGGCGCCACAGTCGCGAACGTTGATGGTAAAGGGCTCAGCCGGCGTGGTGACACCTACGCTCAGCTCACGCTCGCCACAGACAAAACGGACCAGGTTGCGCTTGCCGGGGGTCAGGCCGTCGACATAGGTCTCGACCGTATTCGTGGTACCGGCGGGCTCGTCGTTGACAAAGATCTCCCACGTATCGGCGCAGGTAAAGTAACCGCCGTCGTCAAGCTCGATAACCGCCGCGCGCGCGTTGCGCCAGATAACGTTCGTCTCCATGGGTTTCTCCCTCAAAAAGATGCTCTAAAGGCAAATTGTACGCTGTTGAAAAAGGGCCGTGCCTGCCGGCGGAATTCCGGTGGCACGGCCCTGTGATTTGGACGATATGTCGGCCTTACTCGGCGGGAGTTACGCTACCGTCCTGGAAGCCAACGTTGTTGTGGGCAAAGCAGTCCTCGTACTTAAAGCCGGAGAGCTCCTCGCAAAGCGCCTTGACCTCGGGCTTGACGTCGGCCATCTTGCCACCCTACTTGACTCGGTGAATCTCGTCGCAAAGGACGTCGCACTGCTCCTTGTCGATCTTGATGCCGCGGGCAAGGACGGCCGCAAGCAGGAAGAAGCCGGCGCAGCCGATGATCATGTAGCCGCAGATATACAGAGGCACGGTAGCGGGCTGGGTCACGGCGTCGCTATTGCCGGCGGTCTGAATGAAGCCGGAGGCAGCAAGGACGATAGCCCACACGTTGACGGCGATAGCCTGGGCGATCTGCTGGCAGAGCTGCTGCGCGGAGCTGTAGATGCCCTCGCGACGACGCAGGGTGATGAGCTCATCGACATCGGGGATGTAGTTGAGCAGAACATCGGGCAGGTACTGGAAGCCGACGTAGAAGAACTTCCAGATGGCGAAGATGATGGGGTAGGCGATCATGGCGATGGCGACCGTGGAGGTGCCGTTAATCTGACCAAAGGCGAAGTAGTTGTAGGCAATGATGCACGCAGCGCAACCGACATTTGCGAGGTACCAAGACTTGTGGAAGCCCTTCTTGGCCATGAGGGCGACCCAGATGGCGGTGCAGACGATAGCGACGACCTTGCCAGGCATCTCCATCACGGACTCGTAGGACTTAGGAATCTGCAGGCAGTAGACGATGAAGAAGGACAGGCAGGCAGACCAGCAGGCAGCAGCGAGCTTCGTGGAGACCTGTGCGTACAGGACCTTGCGGAAGGACTTGTTGCGGAAGGTGGAGATAACGTCGATGAAGAACTTCTTGATACCCTCGCCGACGCTCTCGATCTTCTCCTGAGCGACCTCCTCGGGGGTGTGCTCCCACGTGGACAGGTACACACAAAGCAGCGAGATTGCCATGACCGAAGCGTTGACCGTAGCGATGATGAAGTAGCTGAACGGGTTGGTCTCGCCGAAGGTGCCAAAGCCGAAGCCCACAAGTGCAGCCATCAGGAAGCCGGCGGCGTTACCAAAGAGATGCTTGTAGCCGGTGAGGTACGTACGCTCCTTAAAGTCGTCGGTCATCTCGATGGTAAGCGGCGACAGGTTGGCGGTGCAGAACGTGTACGCGACGTTGTAGATCAGGTACAGCACAAAGTAGTACGGGAAGCCAAACGGCGTAGCCACGAAGATGAGCGGCTCGGCGATCATCATCGGGATGGCCAGCAAGATCCAGAAACGACGACGACCAAAGATGCGGCCAATCTTGGTGGCATAGAAGTTATCGGCCACAAAGCCCATCAGCGGGCAAAGAATGGCGTTGACATAGATGGCAAACGAGCTGATCAGTGCAGCCTCGCCTGCGGACAGGCCACACTCCGTGGACAGGAACAGCACCATGTAGCTGTGCGTAAAGGTCAGGGCACCGGAATTGAGCATACCGCCCATACCAAAGCCCAAGCGCGTCCAGAATGTGATCTTGCGCTTTTTACCGATCTTGTTAGTCATCGAGCTCCCTCTCTTTTCTCGATTGTCTTGGAACAAGACATTGGAGTCCATACCGACGTCTGTCTGCATGCCGTTCAGGGTGAACGTTTAGCTAGATTATGCGCGATTTGCTTATAATAGGTGAACGTTCACTTGTATATTATCCTTGAACGGTCGTTTTTTGCCGTTGAACGGACCTGAAAATGAAAATATCCCTGCATTTTTGATTATTAAGTCGATTCAGCACCACGCAACCACTAGGTGAACGTTCATTGTTCTCTGGAGATGAGGGAGGTGCCGGGCACCCTTCCCCAAAAAAGCCGTGCACGACAACGCAACGAGAAACGAAAAAACGACCCCGCCGAGAATGTCCTCAGCGGGGTCGTCCGGTCTTTGCAACAGCTTGCCCGATCACGCGCTCAACGTGTCATCGCTACAGGCAGACGCCGTCCTTCCAGATGCTGATCTCGTGACAGCCGCGACGCTCGGCGCTGGTAAGCTTGCCGCTCGCCGTGTCCAGCACCAGCTGGTACAGGTCATGGGCAGCCTCGTCGAGCGTGCGCTCGCCGGTGGCGACCACACCGGCGTTAAAGTCCATCCAGTTGGCCTTGTGGTCGCACAGACGCTGGTTGGTGAACACCTTGAGCGTAGGCGCCGGCGCACCAAACGGCGTGCCGCGGCCGGTCGAGAACAGGATCACGTGGCAGCCGGCAGCCGTCAGGGCCGTGGTGGATACCATGTCGTTGCCCGGACCGCACAACATGTTCAAACCATGCTTGGTAGCCTGACCGGCGTACGGCAGCACGTCGACGATGGGGGCAGATCCGCCCTTTTGCACGCAGCCGCAGCTCTTGTCCTCGAGCGTGGTAATGCCGCCGTCCTTGTTGCCGGGGCTCGGGTTCTCATAGACGACCTCGCCGTGGCTGATAAAGTAGTCCTTAAAGCCGTTGAGCATGTCGGCCGCCGCGTTAAAGACGTCTTGGCTCTCGCAACGATCGAGCAGAATGCTCTCCGCGCCAAACATCTCGGGCACCTCGGTGAGCACCGATGTGCCACCGCGGGCTACGACCATATCGCTCACGCGACCGATCGTGGGGTTGGCGGTAATGCCCGAAAGACCGTCAGATCCACCGCACTTAAGGCCAATGACCAGCTCGGAGGCGGGAATGGGCTCACGCTTGGCCTGCTTGGCCAGGTCGGCCAGCTCAGACAGAATCTTGTGGCCCTCGACCTGCTCGTCGGCTACATCCTGGCAGGTGAGGAAGCGAACGCGCTCGTGATCGAAGTCACCGAGCTCGTCGAGCACCTGCTGGTGCGTGCAGTTTTCGCAACCAAGGGACAGGAACAGCACACCCGCAGCGTTTGCGTGACGCGAGAGCGCCACCAGCAGACGGCGTGTCTGAGCGTGGTCGGCGCCGGTCTGGGAGCAGCCAAAGGGATGCGGGAAATAGTAAACGCCCTCCAGCGAACCCTCGACCAGATCCTGTGCCTGCTCGCACATGGCACGTGCGACCTCGTTGACGCAGCCGACCGTGGGGATGATCCACAGCTCGTTGCGCGTGGCGGCGCGGCCGTCGGCACGACGGAAGCCCATAAAGGTCTCGGGCTCAACCGGCTCAACGACCGGATGCGTCGGATTGTAAACGTACTCGACCTCGCCCGAAAGGTTGGTCTTGACGTTATGCGTATGAAGCCACTGACCGGGCTGGATGTCGCCCGTCACGTGGCCGATAGGAAGACCGTACTTGACGACGTCCTCCCCCGCCGCAATGGCACGCACGGCCATCTTGTGGCCCTGCGGAATATCCTCCGCGGCAACGACCTCGCCCACCCCGGGAACCGCGACGGCGGCGCCCTTGGCAAGCGGCGACAGCGCGACGATCACGTTATCGGCCGGATTGATCTGGATAGTGTTCATTACAAATGGTCCTAACCCTACAGGTTGAGCAGAAGTCGAGGCGCGGGCAAGCCGTCTGGCGCCCGCATCGGGAATTTACGCCTGGGCGTCGGCGA
Organism: Collinsella aerofaciens; assembly: GCF_040920445.1. Lineage (GTDB taxonomy): Bacteria > Actinomycetota > Coriobacteriia > Coriobacteriales > Coriobacteriaceae > Collinsella > Collinsella aerofaciens_BH. Next base: position 3,986 of record NZ_JBCOTQ010000072.1, read on the forward strand.
AGGCCTGCTTGACGCCCTCGGCGCGCACGACGGTGAGCGCGTTGACGACAAATTCCTCAAGGCCGGCGATCTGCGTAAGGTCCTCGCCCCACATCTGCTCATTGGTGAGCACGTCGTGCACCAGCTCGGCATCGTCTGCACCGGCGTGGGCGGCGTAGAAGTCGAGCACGAAGGCGTCGTCCTGAGCGGTGTACTCGGTGCCGTCGGCACGGCGCAGGTGCAGGCCATCGCCCTCGCGGGACACAAGCTCCTGCGTGTAGAAGGCGATGAGCGTAGCTAGGCTCGTGGCCAGGCACTTGGGCAGGCTGCCGGTCTCGGCAACATAGTCCTTGAGCGTGGGCAGGTCGCGAGCGCGCCACTTGGCCGTGGAGTTGAGGCAAATGGAGAGCAGCGCGTGGTCGATAAACGGGTTGTCGAATCGGTTCTCGACGGCGGCGGCAAAGGCCTTGCAGTCTTCGACATCCAAATCGGCGGCAAGCGTCGGGATGACCTCGTGGTAGAGCATGGTGTTCATGAAGCCGCGGACGGTCTCGTCGTGCATGCAGTCGCGCACGATATCAAAGCCGGCAACCCAGGAACCCGGAACAAAGGCGGTGTGGGCACCGTTGAGGATGCGGACCTTGCGCTTTTTGTACGGGGTGACGTCGGGAGTCACAAAGACACCCGGAAGACCAGCCTTCACAAAGGGAAGCTTCTCGGCAAGCGACTCGTCGCCCTGGATGCCCCACATCTGGAAGGGCTCGCGCACGGCCAGGAAGGGATCCTCGTAGCCCAGACGCTCAGCCACCGCGGCGGCCTCGGATGCGTCGCGGATACGGCCCGGTACGATGGTGTCGACGAGCGTGGTGCAGACGGTGCAGTCGTTGGCCATCCACTGCGCAAACTCGTCCTCCCAGCCCCAGTCGCTCACATACTGGTTCATGATGCGCAGCAACTCCTCACCGTTGTGATCGATGAGCTCGCAGGCGAGGACGATGACGCCCGGCTTACCGGCAGCCCAGCGGGTGTGGAGCACCTGGGCAAGCTTGGCGGGGAAGCTCGCGGGTGGCATGTCGTCGGCCTTGCAGGACGGGTCATAGGCGATACCGGCCTCGGTGGTGTTGGAGACGATAATCTCCAGGTCGTCAGAGACGGCGACCTCCATCATGGCGCGGTAGTCGTCCTCGCGGTACGGGTTGATGCAGCGGCTGCAAGCGCTAATCACGCGGGACTCGTCGACCGTGTTGCCGTCCTCCTTGCCGCGCACCAGCACGGTATACAGGTCGTCCTGGGCATTGATACCGTCGGCAAAGCCAAAGGCGCCGCTGATGGGCTGGACCATGACGATCTTGCCATTCCAGCCGGTCGCCTCGTTACCCATGTCAAAGAAGCGGTCAACGAAAGCGCGTAGGAAGTTGCCCTCGCCAAACTGCAGGACCTTCTCCGGCGCGTCCTTGGGAAGAAGATAGCCCTCGTAGCCGATCTTCTCGAGCGTATCGTAGCTGATGTTCTCCATCTATGTGTCTCCTTAGATGTCTGTTAGCGTGCAAGCAAAACGGGGCTCCGCGTGTGGCAACGGCGCCCAGGGTTCGATGTGATTCGATGCGGGCTTAGGCCTCGTCGGTGTCCAGGTCAAAGCCAAAGTAGCGGACCGCATTGTTGTAGCTGATGTCACGCACAACCTCGCCCAGCAGCTCCATGTCGGCCGGGTACTTGCCCTGCTCGACCCACTCGCCGATCACGCTGCACAGCACGCGACGGAAGTACTCGTGGCGCGGATAGGACAGGAAGGAGCGGGAATCGGTAAGCATGCCCACAAAGTTGCCCAACACGCCCTCGTTAGCCAGAGCCGTAAGCTGCTCGCGCATGCCGACCTCGTTGTCGTTGAACCACCAGGCGGAGCCGTTCTGGATCTTACCGGCAGTCGGAGCCTCCTGGAAGCAACCCATGACGGTATCGATCATGGTGTTATCGATGGGGTTCAGGCTGTACAAGATGGTCTTGGGCAGGCCGCAGGTCTCCTGGATGGAGTTGAGGAAATCGGCGAGCTGGTCGGACGGCGTGTAGTTGGAGATGCAGTCGTAGCCGGTGTCGGGACCGAGTTTGGCGAACATGGCGCGGTTGTTGTCGCGCTTGCAGCCAAAGTGCAGCTGCATGGCCCAGCCCAGACGGACATACTCGCCGGCAACGAACTGCATAAAGGCAGTCTTGTACTTGAGGACCTCTTCCTCGGTAAGCGGCTCGGCAGCCAGACCCTTGGCAAAGATAGCCTCGATCTCGTCGGCGGTAGCCGGGACGTACATAACGTAGTCGAGTGCGTGGTCGGATGCGCGGCAGCCCAGCTCGTGAGCAACGTCGTAGCGCTTGGAAATGGCAGCCTTCATGCCCTCAAAGTCGCTGACCTCAACGCCGGCAACCTCGGAGAGGTGCTTGCAGTAGTCGGCAAACTCCTGGCCGCGCTCGATGCGCAAAGCGGCATCGGGGCGCATGGCGGGAACGACCTGAACGTCAAAGCTGTCGTCGGCGGCAATCTTCTTGTGCCACTCAAAGCTGTCGGCGGGGTCGTCGGTAGTGCAGATCATGCGGACGTTGGACTGCTTGATCAGGTTACGGCAGGTAAAGCTAGCCTCAGCGAGCTTGGCGTTGGCAAGGTCCCAGACCTCCTGGGCAGTCTTGCCGTTGAGGACGCCCTCGTAGCCAAAGTAGCGCTTAAGCTCCAGGTGGCTCCACTCAAAGACGGGGTTGCCAACGCAGCGACCCAGGGTCTCGGCCCACTTTTGGAACTTCTCGCGAGCAGGGGCGTCGCCAGTGATAAAACGCTCGTCGACGCCGTTGGCACGCATCAGGCGCCACTTGTAGTGGTCGCCGCCCAGCCAAACCTCGGTGATGTTCTCGAAACGCTTGTCCTCCCAAATCTCCTTAGGAGAAATGTGGCAGTGATAGTCGACGATGGGCATGCCCTCGGCAAAGTTGTGGAACAGCTCCTCGCCGGTCTTAGTGCTCAGCAGGAAATCCTGATCGTCCATAAAGTTTTTCATCAAACAGCCCCTTTGCTGGCAACGCGGGCGCACGGCGCGCTCGTTATCCTTTAGGTGAACGTTCACTATACTAATCCATTGCACCTCAAAAGGTGAACGTTCACCTAACCACCACGGGGTGAACGGTAGATTTTGCCCGTTCAACGGTTGCTGGAGATGTGACTTGCATGTATTGCGGACTGTTTGGCGTCCCCGAACACCGAACTTGAGCGCTTTTGCTCAGGTGGGTCATGTCCCGACGTACATTTTTGGGAGTATTCAGCATTGGAGCGCGCCGTGCGCCATCCTCAGCGTCCTATTTGGAACGCAGATAGCGCCCGATCGGCATAAAAAGTGCCCCCGATGGCAAATTACGCCATCGGGGGCACTTAAAACAGTCGTTCTGCACCTCATTCAGGGCATGCCAATGCTGAATACTCCCAAAAATGCACGTCGCAAGAGGGGGTACCTGCTCAATCGGCTAAATACCCGCAAGTTCGCAGTAGCGGTCGACATTGCTGGCAAATACCATCTCGACGGCACCCTTCTGGACGGGCACCGTCGGGGTCCTTCCCCACAGCAGATAATCGCCCAGCGTCTTAGCGCCGCGATACGCCAGGCTCGTCGGGTCCTTATAGACAATATTGGTAAAGATACCGCGGCGCAAGGCCAGGGCGCTTTCGGGAAACAGGTCGTTGCCGATCACCATGACCCGACCGGCCTTGCCGGTCGAGACGAGCGCGTCGGCAACCACTTCGGAACCAACGGCAAAAACGCTACAGATAAGTTCGGGGGCGTCCGGCGCACTCAAGCGCTTTTCGAGCTCATGCTCGAGTTGTTTGACTTGCGCATGGGCACCTGCAAGATCCTCAACCTGCCATGGAATATCACGTTCGCGCAGGTAATTGTGGAAGGCGCGGGCGGTTAGATAGTGCGAATCGGTATATGGGTCGCCTGTCAAAAGGAGCACGCGGGCGTCGGCCCCAGAAGCATGGACCAGGTTTGCCGCCTGCTCGGCCATAAGGCTGCCTGCCGTCGAATAATCGGCCAAGCTCGCACCCAAACGATTCAAATGCGGACGGTCGCCGTCGACAAGCTCAATCGTCACGCCCGCCTCGGCGATCTGCCCCAAAAGCTCAGTCGCACGATCGTCGCCCGGCGCATAGGCGAGCAAGCCATCAATCTTCTCGCCCACCTGCAGACGCTCGTCGATTTGCTCGAGTGCATCAGCGTAGCCGCCCACGCCAAATTCAACGCGCTCAACCGTAATGCC
>NZ_JBCOTQ010000073.1:0-8085 GCF_040920445.1 Collinsella aerofaciens
ACCGCGCCCCCGCACACCCGACGATTCCAAAACCATGCCGGTTTACGGGGCCAGGCCGGGAACCCCCGAGCATGCCGTAATCGGTAAAATCAAAACCGCAGGTAGACGACTCGAACATTCCGCGAAACGCCGGGGATGGATGGCCTGTCCGGGTCCAGTCCCGTAATCCGACATAGTTTTGGAATGATACTGATTCAATAGCAGGCAAACTGGGCCGTTCTGTAGCCTTGTCGCCGACTAATTTCCGATTTCCAACCAGTTGCACAAAACATTTGCGCGCAGTCGCGTCTCGGCGCACTTCATTGCTTCGGATTTGGCTTTATATCGAATCCCCAAGCGACTGCAGACGCTTTTGACTATGGTGTCTAGCTGCTTTTTGTCGTTAAGCATATCGTGGGTTACCAGGAACACGTCGAAACCCATGCTCTGGAGCGCAGTCATGCGCTCCGCATCGTGGTCAAGTACCGCGCCTGATCCATGGATAACTTCACCTTGGATTTCGATAATTACTGCCTTCATTAGGATTGGGTTTACAATCACAATGTCGCCGTAGCAAACCTTTTGACCTGCGATGCTTTGGGCCGCCTCGGATAGAGGGGTTAAATCGTTGAGGTACACGTATCTGAATCCTGAGCCACCTAGACGTCGGGAACGACTTAGAAGAAGGACCCCCGCGACCTCGAGTGGAGAAGCAGCAATGCCGATAACCTGTTGAGCGGCATCATAAAACTGCTTTCCCCACATTTGACTTTTGGCCTTGGCGGCGAATCGATGCAGGTCGCTCAGTTCGATGAGCGGCTTTCTCATCCAGAGAGAAGTTCCTTTAAGCTTCGTAACCTTTCTACTATCCTCATGAATGTTCGTCTGCCCTTCGTTTTCCGAGGCCCTTACGGTTACACGGGCATAAACGCGTTTCCAAGGAGCCTCGTCTTCACCTTCATCAAGTTCGAATAGATCTTGCGTACTGGACTGCTGAATCTCTTTTGCCGCCATTTGTAATTGCATTTCGGCTGCGGGAGTCGGCTCGAAAACAGAAAACCAACCGCAAAGTTCGTACATAGCCAGCACAAGATCCATCTGGGACATAAAGCGTGTCATAGTAAATAACGTGTTAAGCGGATTGGTGACACTAAAGCCTAAATGAGTGTCGATTGTTGTGCCGGCATCCGATGCCCCTTCCCAGCGAATAGTGGAGCGCAATCCCGAGTGGTGATTACAACAACCTGGCGAAGCAACAGCGATAATCGGGGTCTTGAGGACGTCGGTTACGAAAGGGGCTTGGGATAGGGCTCGCCAGCCGTCTTCGGAGTTGGGCAGGCGCGGGTAGAGATCGCGCACCTGCGGCGGGCAGCGCCAGTAGCGGAATGCGGTGTTTGCGCAGACGATTTCGTCCATTTGCGCCTCCCCTGGTTTCGGCTGCGGGCCGTGCGGATTTCGGGCAAGGTCGATTATCTACTGGGTCATCATGCGGGTGAGTACCGGAAGCTAACCAAACGCTGACCAATAGCTTGACGAGTTCTGCCGAAAATCCCTCGTGTGATAGAAATCCGCTGGAAGGAGCTCTGGGCGTGTGGTCCCTGTCTTCACATTTGCGCATGAATCACATGGGGAATTCAATGAAAATACGCATGTGTTTTATGCAAAACGTTCAATGACGTCAGCAAAAAAGTTGCGAAAAAACGACGCCTTAGACGACTACGATTTGATTTTGATGTCAGTTTTGGTGTCACCCTTGGTGTCAAAAGAAAAAGGCCAGAGACTTAACACCTCTGACCTGTACTTTAGATGGTGGGCGATACAAGATTCGAACTTGTGACCCCATCCGTGTGAAGGATATGCTCTACCCCTGAGCCAATCGCCCGTCGCCTTTCGGCAAAAGAGATACTAACATAGCCGCACGTGGTTTACCAAGAACTTTTTGCCCCCGATTTTAAATTCGTGGGAGCAAGTCACACCGTTTCAACCCGGTCAGTCAACAAACCCGCAGCTTAACCACCCTTTATCGTTTAATCCACGAGGTCTCGGGGCGGCAAATAAGTCGCGCGTTGTTGTAGGCCATATCGAGTGTGAGGCAGGTGCGCGCGGCGTAGAAGCCGTCCTCGCGCTGGATGGTCAGCGCTAGCTCGGGCTTGTCTCCGGTAAGGCACAGCGGCAAGAGCAGCTGGATCCGGCCGCCGTAGAACTGCGGCACCGCGAGCGTGTAGTTGGCTGCGGCGCGGCGGGCGGCCTCGACGACGGCTCCCTCAAAGGCACGGCGCAGCAGCAGCGAGTTGCCCTCCCCCATCAGGCTGGCGGGAATGCGCGTAAGGTTTTCCTCGTCGCCCAGAATGTGGTCGATGTTGGAGCGGATTGGCAAGCGGTAGTCAAAGACCAGCTCGGAGGGGTCCTCGGCAAAGCGGACACGGCACGGCAGGTACTCAAACGAGACCAGCATGGGGTCGCTTTCCTTAAAGAAGCCCTTCAAAAACCAGCGCTGGCGCGCGTCGGGCTTGGTGTTGGGCTCAAACAGGCCGTAGATGGTCTCGTAGCGGCGCGTGTACAGGCCGGTGTTGAACAGGCATCGGTCGTCGTCGAACACCAGCGGCAGGTTGGACGGCGCGGTCTGGTCCACGTCGCGCTCGGTCAAAAATACTGCGCGGCTAAACGAGAACGACAGGTAGTTTTTGAGGATGCGGTTGCTGGGGCCCCAGTCCTCGGGATCGGCGAGGTCTACCAGGCGGTCGTAGCTGGGCTCGGGGCAAAACGCAAAGTCGTAGACATTGCTGCACAGGGTGCTGGGGATCTCCATGTGGCGTCCAATCCAATTGATAGCTGGCGTGCGGATGGTTTGATTCTATACGGGCGGCGTCTCCTTGAGGAGCACAGCACAATTGAGCCTAAGCTTATGCGCGAGCTCCTCAAATCGACAAAGTTTCTACCTGCTGTTTCATTGCTTGAAAAGGGCGGTGCGCCTCTGCTTTGGGAAGCATAATTCTAACCATTTTGCTAACCACCATGGTTAGCAAAATGGTTAGAATATGGGCAGAATAGAATCGGAAGGCGGACAGCATGAAATTCCAGGAAACAGAGACAATCGAGCTGAAGGCCATTGCGCAGAACGGCATCAAGAAGGAGATCGTCGCATTTGCGAACTGCGGCGGCGGCACGGTCTACGTTGGCGTCGCCGACGACGGCGCCGTGCCGGGCGTCAAGGACGCGGATGCGTGCGCCCTGCAGGTCTCCAACATGGTGCGAGACGCCGTGAAGCCAGACGTCACCATGTTTGTCAGCTATAAAACGCTCGACTGCGACGGGAAGGCGGTCGTGGCCGTCAAGGTCCAGCGCGGCACGAACCGCCCCTACTACCTAGCGAAGAAGGGCCTGCGCCCCGAGGGTGTCTACGTGCGGCAGGGGTACTCCTCCGTCCCGGCGACCGATGCTGCCATCCGGCAGATGATCAAAGAGACTGACGGCGACAGCTTTGAGGACATGCGCTCCCTCGACCAAGCGCTCACCTTCGAGTCGACGAAAGGGGAATTCGAGACACGAAAGATCCCCTTCGGCGCGCCGCAGATGCAGGCCCTGAATATAACCTCATCGGACGGTCTCTACACAAACCTCGGCCTGCTCCTGTCCGACCAGTGCCCGCATACCGTAAAAGCGGCCGTTTTCGAGGGGACGGACCCGAGTGTGTTCAATGATCGCCGGGAGTTCTCCGGGTCCCTCATGCAGCAGCTCGACGAGGTCTACGACTACATCGACTTCCACAACCAGACCCATGCCACTTACCAAAAGCTGCTGCGCGTCGACATCCGGGACTACCCGGAGGTCGCCGTGCGCGAGGCCTTGCTGAACTCGATCGTGCACAGGGACTACTCCTTCCGCACCAGCACGCTGATCAGCGTCTACGACGACAGGATCGAGTTCGTGTCAGTCGGTGGCCTTCTGCCCGGCTTTGAGCTGGAGGATTTGATGATGGGCGTCTCCGCCTGCCGGAACCCGCATCTCGCCAACGTCTTCTACCGCCTGCAGCTCATCGAGGCATACGGCACGGGGATGAGGAAGATCATGGGGGCCTACGCGGGTGCGGCCTCTCAGCCGCAAATCATGGCCACGAACAACGCATTCAAAATCGTCCTGCCCAACACGAACTTCGCAGCAACGGCAGCGGAAACGCCCACGGCAAACAGCAAGGAGGCGCCCGCTGCTTCCTATTCCCGAGAGGACGAGATCCTGCGGTTCTTGGCAGAGCACCCCTCAATCACCCGAAAGGAAGCGCAGACGTTGCTCGGGATCGGCCAGTCCACGGCCGGCCGCATATTGAAAGAGATGGTGGATAAGGGGCAAATCGCAAGACACGGCGGAGGCCGCACCTTGCGATACGAATTGGCGTAATGATGTGTCTCTGAGGCAATTGTCCACTTTGCCTTCTGGTCAAGAGCAATTGGCTAACGGGCGAGTTGGGGCTCTTATGCCGAGTTCACGATTTAGGCAGGAGAACCTGTGCCCGCGAGATTAATTGCGCCTCATCCTTTTTCTCGAGGGCAATCATCGAACTTAAGGTGGCGCATCGGGGCCATGGAATTAAAGAACTTATCGTCAAAGTAGTCGAGTAGAAACTCTGGAAAAGCCGACAGCACAAACACCGAACCGTCCTCGCTCCGCATTCTTTTCTCCTCGCGGAAAATCGCATCGACCGTAACCAGCTCTCGATATGTCCCAAATGAAACCTCATCGAGATCGAGCAGGCACTTGCATCTCAATACGAAGGCAGCGATTGCATCTTTCCATTGGGGAAGCTCCATGTGCTTCCCCACGTTAACGTTTCCCTCTCCCGACATCTTTTTATATTGAGCGATTTCCGAGTTGTCAACAAAACAGCCTGAATGCGCCTGGCACTGCCCCGCGCGATAATCGTACAGCGCCTCGACCATCGGGTAGCTTATATAGAGCTTTCCGCTCTCGTGCTCGTTATCGAATGCGAGGAGCATTGCCTCCACAAGGGCATCGGACTCGCATCCAGGCGCATTGTTTTGATGGGAGTCGTAGTCAAAGAAGAGAAAGACCTCGTCAACAGAATCCCGCTCCACGCCCTCTAGACATTTTGCAGCGGAAGGCACCGTTTCTCTTAGCACCTCCACAACATCCAGATCGAAGTCCTCCTCTGCAAGCCGTTCGTAGAGCATGTAGATGTTCTGCGCCGCTGGCAGACAGATCACCCTCAGGTCATCTCTCCCTTTCAGAAAAAGCTCTTTCATCTTCTCCGCAAAGCGCAGGTCACGCGACTCCCCTTCAACGATGAAAAGCGTGACCGGACTAGCCATCGAAAGCACCGGCCTTAAACATCTTCTGGAGGTTATGGGCCAATCTGAGCTCCTTGGGCGTTAGTTTCTCCAGCGAGCGAATCTCCCCCTCCTTGAGAATGAAATAGACATCGGGCCGCATGAGGTCGTTCGTCAAAAGGTCCGTGTTGTGCGTCGTAATGAAAACCTGGACACCCTCGAGGTCCCGCAGCATCTCCACGATCGACCGGGACAATTCAAAGTGATAAAAAGCATCGAATTCATCGATGAAGACCAAGGAAGCCTTGCTCATCTTGATATACCAGTAGTAGTACAGAGCAAGTGACATGGTGCCTGTCGAGGCAACCGACGCAAACGGAACGGTACCGCCCTCGAACCTGCAATAAAGCTCGGGAACTCCATTCACGTCCACGGATACGAGGTTCAGGGAGATTCCCTGCTGGCGCAAGAATTCTTGGAAGTCCTCCATCTTCCCCTCGCGAATAATGCCCTGGGTAAAGCTATCCGTGCCAACCGAAAGCCCCTGGTACCCGCGCTCGTCGAGCGAGTAGAACATCAGCATGTTGTCGACAAAGGAGGTGAAGGCTCTAAACGCCCTGGCAGACGGCTCATCTCGCAGTATTGCATTGCTCTTGACGTATTTGACACGCGACAGCCTGTCGGACTCAGCGGGGAGATCGGTAGAAAGCGAGAGGGACTCGGCGCCCGGCAGGTCAACATGGCCCGTTTGAGCGTCGAACCTGTAGCTCAAGACCTCCACGTCATCAATGCACAGGCTCTCGTACACAAGCGTCTGTGGGTCGGTTTTCCCGTAGCGGTATACGACGTCGATATTGTCGAAGACAAAATCGTATTGAAACTCTGTGATTGAACTCTTTGAATCAAGGCACCGATATGGCAAGTATTTTTTGAGCAGCTTTTCCTTGTCGGTCAGATGCAGAACGATGTCGAATATCGCGAGGGCGAAATTGGACTTTCCGCTGCCATTCGCACCATATATGATGCCCTTTGCCTTAACGCCGCCCTGAATCACCTGTTGATTAAATGAGTAGTTGGCGGGATCGGATAGATCAAATGTAATTCGCTTATCGAAGCACTTGAAATTTGAAACCGAAAACTTCTTGAGCATGGTACAGTTCCTCTGCTTTCTGAGGTTATTTGAGACACAGGGTAAAGCAGCTGAGCAAATCGGTCAATTTACCCGTATTTTTAATACGGATATTCCGAAGAAAAACTACGGAAGTACGCGATGCGCACCGGACCTGTCCAACCGATTCCGTAGTGCTGGCAACTACATGAGACAACCTACGAGATATGCGGGGCGAGGTTTTCCAGAGCGACGAACGATAGAGATGCGGATCATCCGAAGAAGGTTGAAATCCACTCAGCCCGGCAGCGTGTAGGCGCAAGTTGAGCGGCGTGCGGAACCCAGGAGCGCTGCTCCCAGCAGGAATAGCGCTAAGGAGACTGCGATCCAGTTGACGTCGGTGGTCTTGGGGAGCGTGGCGGCGGCGCTGGCAGCCTTGGCCTTGGATGGCTTGGACGCCGTGGCCTTGGTCACTGTCGCTTTGGTTGTCGTGGTTATCCTGGGCGTCGTGCTCGCCGGCTTCAGCGCGGGATCCGTCGCGGGCCCGGCACCGGGCTGCCCAGTGGCAGGACCGGCACCGCCGGCCGGCTCGCCCGTGCCACCGGGCGCCTCGTGTGTTTCGTCAAGAGGATTTGAGCAAAAAGAGCATCGGAAATTGAGCAGTCGCAGCATCGGAATCGCGCACGCTTTTTGAGCGGCTAGCCCTCCTGCATGAGGGCATGGCGGACGCGGTAAGACTCGCCGCGGAACTGGACGAGCCTCCCGTGGTGGACGATGCGGTCGATCACGGCGGCGGCCATCTGGTCGTCCCCGAACACCGACCCCCCCACCTGCTGAACTCCAGGTTCGTGGTGATTACCACCGACTGCCTCTCGTATGCGTCGGCGAAGATCTGGAAGAGCAGCCTCGCCCCGTCCGCGTCGAGCGGGAGAAACCCGAGCTCGTCGATGACGAGCAGGCGGGCCTTGCCGATGAGCGCGGCCTCCCGGTCGAGCCTCCCGTCGTCGCGGGCGCGCCTCAGGCGCATCGCGAGCGAGGACGCCGTGAAGAAGCGCGCCTCGAGCCTCCTCTCGCACGCCAGCGCGCAGAGGGCCGACGCCATGTGCGTCTTGCCGGTGCCGACGTCGCCCATGAGCACGAGGTCCTCCCTGCGCTCGACGAAGTCGAGCGCGAGCAGCGACTCGCGCCCCATGTCCTCCGGCCACGACACGGCCGACCAGTCGTAGCCGTCGAAGGTCTTGGGCGCCGGCAGCGCGCAGCGCCTGGGCAGCGTCGCGCGCTTCGAGGCCTCGCGGCTGGACCTCTCCGCCTCGAGGTAGCCCGCCAGGTACTCCACCTGTTTCGGGGTGCCGAGCCTCGACCACTCCTCCAGGACGGCGGTGGTGAGCGAGCACGACCGCCCGGCCTCCACGACCCTGCGGGCCAGCCCCTCGCTAGCGGCCATCGGCGACCGCCCCCTTCAGGAACCCGTCGTAGACCGACAGGTCGGCCCCGCCGGCCCCGACGCCGCCTCCCGCGATGCGCCTCGCCAGCACGTCGACCGTGGCGTCGTCGGGGACGCGGCCGCCCTCGACGACCCTGAGCGCCGCCTCGCATGCCGCCTCGAAGCCCGAGGACTCGCTCGCCCGGCCGATCGACCTGGATTGGCTACACTGATGTGGACAGTTCCGGGAGGGGCGCAGGAGACGGGAGGGCCGTATATGAGGGACCCCAGGC
>NZ_JBCOTQ010000074.1:0-7711 GCF_040920445.1 Collinsella aerofaciens
GGCTACATGTCTCCGGTCGAGTTCAGGGAGGCGGGGCTGTCCCTCCCGGAATCGTCCAAATAGGTGTTGCCAATCCAATGAGTCGTCTGTGAAGAGGCGCTCGCAGCCGCGTTCGAGGGCGGCAGGAGAGAAGCCCGGTCCGTTATCGGCGACCTCGATGACGAGGTGCCCGCCCGCGACGTCGCAGGAGACCGCCACGCGCGAGCGCGCGTGCTCGGCGGCGTTGGCCACGAGGTTCGCGGCGGCTCGCGCCAGGGCGGTTCGGTCGAGTGGGGCCTCGGGCGCGCCCGCGACAGCGGGGCCCGTGGTCGCGTCGAGCGTCACGCCTCGCGCCCGGGCGATCTGGGCGGCCTCGGCGAGGACCTGCTCGCAGAGCTCGGCCGGCCGCATGGGGGCCCTCTCCGCCCCGCCGGACCCGCGCGAGGCCTCGATGAGCAGGCGCACGTAGCCGTCGAGCCTTTCGACGCTGCCGGCTATGTCGCGCGCGGCGGCCGCGAGGTCGGCGTCTTTCTCGTCTTCCAGCTCCTCCGCCACGAAGTCGGCGTTGGCGCGCAGCACGGTGAGCGGCGTCTTGAGGTCGTGGGCGAGCGACGCCACCTGCTCGCGCTGCCCCCGCTCCGCGGCCCAGCGGGCCTCGAGCGACTCGGCGAGGGAGGCCCGCATGGCGTCCATCGCGGCGAGGACGTCGTTCACCTCGCGCACGTTGGTGCTGCCGACCGCGAAGTCGAGCTCCCCCGCGCCGACGCGCCCCGCCGCCTCCGCGAGCGGCGCCATCTTGCGCGAGATCACGCGGCTCGCGCGGCGCGCCACGAGCGCGAGCGCGAGCGCGCTTCCCGCAGCGGCGCCGACGAGCATGAGGTTCTGCGGGTTGGGAAGCAGGCCGGCGAGGTCGCGCGAGACCCACTGCGGCAGGTACTCGCTGACGAGTGCGCAGGCCCCGCCGCCCTTGAGCGGGAACGCGGCGTAGGTGAGGCCCGAGCCCCCGCCCTCGATCTCCACTGTGCCCGGATCCGCGGCGAGTGCCGCACGGGCCATTTCCGTCGCGTCCTCGAGCCGCGTGCCCTCGAGGTCTGTCATCAGCACGTATCCGTCCTTGTTCAGGATGAGGTAGCGGTACGCCGTCGGCACGTCCTGCTGCCCGCAGACGCCGTCGCGTGCCAGGCCCTCCGCGACCTCGCGCGCATTGGCCGGCCCCCAGCTTGCCTCGTAGACGAAGCCCGCGTCGATCGCCGCGGAGAGCGCCATGAACGTGGCGAGCCACGCCGTGGCGACCGCCGCGAACGCGTAGGCGAAATAGCGCGCGATGACGAAGGAGAGCGGCATGCCCCCGCGACCTCGCGCCCCGGTCCTCAGAGCTGCCACTTGTACCCCATCCCCCAGACGGTCGCGATCGGATCGGCGCCGGCCTCGGAGAGTTTCCTCCGGGCGCGGCTGACCTGCATGGATATGGCCGCGTCGTCGGCGTCGCTCTCCCAGCCGAGCACCGCCTCGCGAATCTGCGCGCGGCTCATGACCTGCCCGGGGTGGCGGGCGAGGTACTCGCAGATGGCGTACTCGGTGGGCGTGAGCGACACGGCCTCGCCGCCCACGTCGAGGCCGCGCGCCCCGAGGTCGATCCGCACCTCCCCGAAGGAGAGGGCGTGCGAGCGCGGCCGGCGCTCACGGCGCAGATGGGCCGCGACCTTGGCGCGCAGCTCCGCGGCCCCGAAGGGCTTGCGGACGTAGTCGTCGGCGCCCAGGCCGTAGCCGGCCACGGCGTCCTCCTCGGCCACGCGCGCGGTCAGGAAGATGATGGGCCCGTCGAAGTCCGGGCGGATCTGCCGCACGAGCTCGAAGCCGTCGAGCCCCGGCATCATGACGTCGCAGAGCACGAGGTCGAAGCGCGAGAGGTCCGTCCCCGGGACCGCCGTCGGGTCCGCTGCCTTGACGACCTCATGGCCGTCGCGGCCGAGGACGCGCGCGAGCACGTCGAGGATCGCCCGCTCGTCATCCACTGCCAGTATCCTCGCCATATTCGACCTCCTGAAACTCCCGTTGCATTGTACTTGCGCCGCGCTCAGCGGTCCAGAGCCCCGCGGGCAGCCGAGGGCGGCTCGGCCGCGTCGCACGCGCGGTAGCGTACGCCCGAGCCGCCACGCGCCTCGATCTCGAGCCAGCCCTCGCCGTCCGACTCCCGCCCGAAGAAGATGAGCTGGAGCTCTCGGACATTGCCCCTGTCGTCCGCCGCGTCCACCAGGTAGACGTAGTTCGCCCCCGCCCCGGTGGCGTCGGCGTGGGAGCTCGCGTGGCTGCCGGGCTCGGGCGCGGGCGCCCACATGGCGATCTCAGGGTTGGGCAGCACGCGGTCGGCGATCGAGCGCAGCGCCGATCCCCAGCCGGCGTCGAGCAGGGCATTCCCGCCCAGGACGAGCGCTGCGGAGAGGAGGGCGAGCACGGCGGCGAGCGGCTTCCTACGCATCTGCCCTCCCGTCCTCGAAGCGGCAGAACCAGGCGATAAGGACGGCGGCGGTTGCCAGGGTGAGCACGAGGCCAGCGAGCGCAGTCGTGAGGAGAGGGCCCGCCGCGCGTGCGGCGTCGATGAAGGCCTCCACCCCGAGCGACCCCAGGCGCGCGGGCCAGGCGAGCGGCACCCAGCTCAGGGGCGTCGCCAGGGCACCGGTGAGCTCGCCGGTCATGAGGCCGTGCGCAAGTCCGCCCACTGAGAAGAACGCGAGGAGCATCCCCGCCGCGCCGGCGCCGATGGCGGCGTTGCGGCCGAGGCGCAGGGCCACGCCGAGCCCCAGCGCGTAGAGGGGCAGGCTGCCCAGCACGATGCCCGCCCAGGCGGCCGCAAGCGGAGCGGGCCCGAGCGGCAGGCGCCCGGCGACGGCGAGCGCGGCCCCGAACACGCCGAGCGCCACGGCCAGCGCGCCCGCGCCGAGCGCCGCAAGGGCGAGCAGCTTCGCCGCGACGGCGCGCCCGCGCGAGGGGACCGCCGTGAGGTTGGCGAGGCGCCCGGCAGCGCGCTCCTCGTCCACGGCGAGCCCGCAGACGATGGCGGACATGAGCGGCATGAGGGCGCCGAGGAACTGGGCGTAGGCGTCCGCGCCCAGCGCCGGGTCCCATCGGGTAACGGAGAAGTACTCGCCGCAGGCAAGACCGGCTGCCAGGCCGCAGACGAGGTGCACCGCCGTGAGCGGGGAGCGCGCCAGGCGCAGGGCCTCGGAGAGCAGGGCCCGCGAGAGAGTCATGCGCGGCGTCGGGTCGGAGAGTCGTGTCACGGCCATCACCTCTCCTCGGAGCGCGCGAACCAGGCCGCGCCCGCCGCCGTGAGCGCGGCGAACGCGAGCGCGCAGACCGCAAGGCCCGCCAGTGTGAGCATGCCGTCCGCCGCGAGCGCCCCGCCGAGCGCCATGTCCGCCGCGAGTGGCTCGCCGCTTGGCAGCACGGGGATGAAGCTCGTGGGGATGACCATGCTCGCCGACGGCGGAAAGAGCTGCGGCAGCGGCACCAGCGACCAGGCGAACCCGCCCATGAGCTGCGCGGCGAGCGGGCAGAAGATGCCCGCGAACATGCCGAGCCGCGCCGTGAGGAAGAGCCCTGCGGGGATCATCCACGCCGCGGTCACCGTGTTGGCGAGCGCGCAGAGGAGCATCGTGAGCGTGCCCGCGGCCGTGAGGCCCTGCGAGGAGAACGCCGATCCCGCGAGGTAGATGCCGAAGACCACGAGGTTCGAGAGCGTGCAGAGCGCGAGGCACCAGAGCGCCTTGGCCCACCAGGCGCGCCTAAGCGGGAAGCCCAGGCCCAGAAGCCCCCGCATCCGCGTGCGCGCGTCCGCCCGCGCGACGCATGCCACCACGAGCGAGAGAGCCACGGGCAGGAAGAGCGCGTACCAGTAGTTCCACGCGCTGAAGATCTGCACGCCCCGGTAGGGCATCGCGCCGAGCAGCGGCATCGGCAGCGCCATGAGCACGGCCAGGCGAACCGGTGCCGCGTGGCGCGACTTCAGGGCCTCGGCGCGCAGGCCCGCGAGCAGGCCGCCTTTCTCGCCCGTCATGCCGCCACCTCCCCGCGCGCTCGACGCCCCTCCCGGCAGACGCTCATGAAGAGTTCCTCGAGGTCCTGCCCGGGCCGAAGCGCATCCTCGTAGGCGAGGCGCCCCCCGCAGATGATGCCGATGGTGTCCGCCATCTGCTGCACCTCGGAGAGGATGTGGCTCGAGACGATCACCGTCGTGCCCGCCGCCGCGAAGCCGCGGATCTGGTCGCGCAGCTCCTCGATGCCGATGGGGTCGAGGCCGTTGGTGGGCTCGTCGAGCACGAGCAGGCGTGGCCGGGCGATCAGCGCCAGCGCGAGCCCCAGGCGCTGCCGCATGCCCATCGAGAAGCGCCCGGCGCGCTTCTTCCCGGTGTCCGCGAGGTCCACGGCGGCGAGTACCTCATCTACGCGGCTCTCGGGAAGGCCCAGCAGCGTGGTGCGCACGCGCAGGTTCTCGCGTGCGGTGAGGTTGGGGTAGAGCGGCGCCTCCTCGATGAGGCTGCCGATTGCGTAGAGGTCCTCGCGGCGCCAGGCGTGCCCGGCAAAGAGGATCTCCCCGGCCGTCGGCCGCAGCATCCCGCAGATCATCTTGAGCGTTGTCGACTTGCCGGCGCCGTTGGGGCCGAGCAGCCCGTACACCTCGCCCTCGCGGATATGAAGGCTCACGTCGGCCACGGCGTCCTGCGCCTGGTCGCCGCGGCCGAAGCGCTTGGTGAGCCCGCGCGTCTCGAGCATGTAACCCATGGGTTCGTCCTTTCTCTTCCGGGCGCGCGGGCCGAGTCGCCGTGCCCGCGCGCCTTACTTTCGGGTTCACCATCCATGGTGGGGCGCGTTTCTAACGAAGCCGTAACGGCCGTTGGGCTCTTTTGGCGCCAGCCCTTCTCGACCCGTGCGCCACTCATGGTATGTTTATCGCGATAACAAGGACGGAGGTGCCCGTGGCACGCAATAAGTACCCGGAGGAGACGGTCGAGAAGATCAGGGGTGACGGCCCAGCGAGTGTTATTTTGCGAGCTAGGCGCATCGAAAGCGACCTTTCGTGGTATAAACTACTTGCCGGAAGCCGCGGCTTTCAGAGTACGGCTTACGTGTACGTTTAACCTCCGTGGGCGACGGGGTGCCGCAAGGCGTAGAATATCGCCCACCTGTAGGGGCCTGCAGCGATGCGGGCCCCGCTTCGTATGAAGGGGGCGTAACCGATGAAGATCGTATCCATCTCCCAGGACTTCTTCGACCTCGTCGATGGCGACCGTGAGCTCATGCTTAAGCACAATCGCCCCTGCATCGTGGTGGTGAGGCTGCGTTTCCGCGGAAAGCGCAGGGACTTCGCCGTGCCGCTGCGTTCCAACATCGCCCCTAACGTGCCCAAAGACCAGTACTTTGCGTTGCCACCCCGCCCCACGACGCGCCCCGGCTGCCGCCACGGCATCCACTACATCAAGATGTTCCCCATAACCAAGGCCTACCAGCGCCGCTTCAGGACCGAGGGCTCGGCCTACTACGAGACGCTCCAGCGCATCATCGATGGCAACACCAAACGCATTGTCTCCGAGTGCCAGGCATACCTCGACCGCTACGAGCGCGAGGGAAGGCCTCGCTTTGCCGTCGACATCGATCGCATCGTGGGGCTGCTGGAGGGCGAGAAGTAGGGCACCTCGGCTCAGTCTCGAGCCATGCGGAGTCGCTCCGCATTTTTGAACGCCGCGCGCCCCAAATACCCGAGAAACAGGCCATGAGGTGCGGCGGCGCGCTCGTGCCCGCTCGCAGCCATCTCCATCAGCGTCTATGCGGCGTCAGCTTCAAGTGGAACTGACGCCGCTGCTGTATATGGTTTGCCTTGCTGCGAATGGCGATCAATGCCCACGATGCTTCTGCTTGCGCTTCAGCTTTCGCTGCTCGAAGCGCACCTCCGCCTCGTCCGCGCGACGCTGGCTTCTTGCTCGAGCCGACTCCCGCTTCATTGCTTCCCGCTGTGCCGCGAGCGCCTGCTGCGCCTTGGTGCTCATCGCCGGCTGCTTAAGTGCTTTCGCCGCCTCGCGAGCGCGTCGCTTGGGGTTCTTTGCGGGCTTGCTCGCCTCGGTCGAATCGTGACCGAAGAACGAGAGCTTCGCCCATTTGCTGGCAACGAATCGCAGGATCCCCTCATCGGACGGCTCCGCGCCGAAGACGATGCGGGCGACGCCATACCTTCCGCCCTCGACGTGCTCCGCCAGCCCGACCCAAAATTGGCCGTCGTGATATGACGATGAGCAGCAAGTCGCTGATAGCCGCCCTGCGAAGCTAGTTGCCTTGTTCGCAGTCGGGCCGCAGGCCGCACCTACGCTCGAGCTCTGCCACGAGGGCATCGTTGTCGGTCACCGAGACGATGGCGTCGCCGTCGTAGGGCGCCTCGATATAGACGCGGTCGAGCGAGTTGGCCGTCCCCGCCCAGAGCGTCCTGGTGCGCCGGATGCCCCGCACGTGGGCGTAGGGTATCACCGAACGCATCCCAGCGTACACGACGACGAGGCGGTCGCCGTAGAGCTCGAGGCGGTTGCTGCGGACGGGAAGGGCGGCCAGGGCCACGAGGGCCGGGACGGGCAGCAGCGCGAGCCAGCCCCATAGGAGCGCGGGGCTCGAGCTCAGGAAACACGCGATACACGCCGCGGATAAACCGCCCGCCACAATCACCATGGCCGCTATGAACCACGGGTCTGTCCTGCCGGGAAACACCCGCTCCGGCCGCTCGCTCCTCTCACCCATTACGGCCTCCCTCCCGACGCCCTCCCTGGCGGAGCGTGGGGCCGGAGAGTGCCTTGAACCCGTCGCCGACCATCTCGCTCCCCGTTCCGTGGGCCATCTGTAGTGGTGTGTACCCCCGACTGTTCGACGGATGTCGTACTATTAGACCTTTTTCGAACTTTTTTAAGACGTGCACGGCAAGATCGAGCAGATTGTCCGCGCGAGAGGCTTCCCGCCGCAGCGCCCGGTCTCGGGTTCGATGCATCGACGTCCGTCTCAGGTGGTGTCTCCGCTGCGCGGCATTGCAGGGGGCAAAGTCGAGATGCCATGGGGCGCGCCGAGGCTTTGCCCGCGGGGCGAAGATTCTAGGGGTCCGACGTGGCCCGGAGGGGAGACGGACATGTAAGCGCTTATGACCGAGGAGCTGGCCGAGTGCCTGCCGCCGCTGTACGCGACCGAGGGAGGGACGCTCGCCCTCGACCTCACAAATCCGGAAGGCGAGGACTACCTTGACCTTTGGTGCTCGCTCACCATCAACCTCTCGGGCGGCCCCTTCGCCTCCACGTGGCGCATTCACGCTTGTGCCCGGCATCATGGACATGGGCGTCGCCAAGTCGCCCACTGTGGCGCAAGCCCCTGTCGACTCAACGTTCGACGAGATGAACCGCATGTTCTCAAAACTCGGCTTTATCGATTACAATTCACGCCTCGCGCAAGGGCCGTTCTACTCCCCAAACCTAATCTGCCTGTCGCACGTCTCGAGGCGACGGGGCGGCGCCTTCTCGCGTGAGTCGTTTCCCGTTTTACTGATGCGTCCCAACATGCCCTTACGCATGTTGGGACGCCGCTTTCGAAACTTCAAAACCATTCGATTTTCGAAACTGAGTGGGAATAAGTTAGGCTCTGTTAGACCAGGATTGACATACATGTGTCCCCACGGTGCCATATCGTTGACCCCGTAGACCGCGATGAT
>NZ_JBCOTQ010000075.1:0-7562 GCF_040920445.1 Collinsella aerofaciens
CCTTGGACATGGCAAGGAACATCTTGCGCAGCGTGAGCGCCTGCTTCTCGTCCATGCTGTCGACTTCGATGTTGGTGAGCTTGGTCACGCCATCGACGAGCTCGGCCACCGTATCGCCAAACAGGCCGGAAACATCGGCGAGCGAGGTCTCAGTATCCTCGACGGTATCGTGCAGCAGCGCGGCGCACACCACATCGCAGTCCATCTTGAGATCGGCCAGAATGATGGCCACCTCGACGGGATGGTTGATGTACATCTCACCCGAGCGCCGCTTTTGGTTGCAATGCTTCTCGGCAGCAAAGCAGTAGGCCTGCTCAACCTTAGAAAAGTCGTCCTCATTCATATATTTGAGGCACAGACGCTCCAGCTTGTCGTAGCTGTCCGCCATAATCTCGGGCGGCAGCTCATCGGCATGCTTATAGTGCTCCATCTCCGAAAACGGCTGGAGGGTGGAATCATGGGCGGTACGGGCTGCGGCATCCATCGAGGTCCCCTTCCCCTAGGCCCGCGGTACGATCGGGCGGTTAACTTTGGCTAGCATATCAGAAGCGCACGAATCGAGCGCCCAGCTCCGGAAAGCCGAAAACTCCATGCGCGAGCGCAAGCCCTCCAAATAGCGAATTGACCTGCTCAATTGCACGCGGCCGGGGTTTTCGGCCATCGCGATGCGACGCGTATCGTCAAACCCCGAAACGCGACAGAAACCAAGCTCTTCGAAGATTCCTAGGCCGCTTTCCACCGAGCGCTCGTCGACCGGCGTGCGGGCATCGATGGCAAGGCACATCTGCGCGATGTCGATATCGCTTGCGCAGAATGAATCATCCCCGGTCTTGCCGCGGTTGGAGCGCCACATGGTCTGCAGCGCGCGATAGAGTGTGACGAGCTCGTCGCGCTCGGGTGCGTAGCAGTCGAGCAGGCGCTCGTTAATGCGGGCATCGCGCGACGAATAGAGCAGGTGGATCACGG
This sequence comes from Collinsella aerofaciens, assembly GCF_040920445.1. Lineage (GTDB taxonomy): Bacteria > Actinomycetota > Coriobacteriia > Coriobacteriales > Coriobacteriaceae > Collinsella > Collinsella aerofaciens_BH. The sequence continues at coordinate 967 of NZ_JBCOTQ010000075.1, forward strand.
CGGGCTGGCCATCGCGACCGGCACGGCCGCTCATCTGGTTAAACTCAATGCCGCCAAACGGCATGTGATAGAGCACGACATGGCGGATATCGGGCAGGTTGACGCCCTCGCCAAAGGCAGATGTCGAGACGATGCAGCTGAGGCTGCCGTCTCGGAATGCTTCCTCCACGCGACGGCGATCGGAACGCGCAAGCCCCGCGTTATAGAACGCGATATGGGTTGCGCAATCGGGCACACGCTTGCGCAACGTCTTGGCGAGCGCCACGGACTGGTCGCGCGAATTGACGTAAATGACGGTCTTCTCCCCCGTCGCCACGATCGACACCAAACGGTTCTCGCGGCTCGCAAGATCTCGGTCGTCCTCGAGCTGCAGGTTCTCGCGCACCGTCTCGTCGACCACCGTGTGAGTGATCGGAAGCATGCGGGCAAGCTCGGCCACGACCGGAGCCGTCGCGGTGGCCGTCGCAGCCATAACGACCGGGTCGCCCAGAGCTTTGAGGATATCGGGCATGTCAAGATAGGCGCTGCGGTCGCCGCCCTTGGCAAGACCGGCATGATGCGCCTCATCGATAACGACAAAGCCGATGCGGCCCGAACGCGCGAAGCGGTCACGGTGGATAGATAGGAACTCGGGCGTCGTGAGCACGATACCGGTGCGGCCCGAAGCTAGGCCGGCGAACACGTCATCGCGTGCGGCCTCCACGGTCTCGCCGGTCAGCACGCCAACGCCAATGCCAAGCGATGCCATCGTCGACGAGAGGTGATAGGCCTGGTCGGCAACAAGCGCACGCAGCGGATAGACAAAGATGCTCGCACGTCCGCGAAGCACCGCCTCACGCGCGGCATGCACATGGAAGATGAGCGACTTGCCGCGGCCCGTTCCCATAACCGCCAAGACACTCTGGTGATCGGCCAAGGCGTCGAGCGCCTCAGCCTGCGCGCGGTGCGGCTGGTTCGATCCGATAAAGCTATGGATAAGCGAGCGCGTGAGCTCGGTATAGGAAAGCTGGGCGAGCGTCTCGCGCTTGCGCGACTCCAGGCGCAGGCCGGAATCCGTCGGCTGCACGCCACGACGAAGCTCGCATGCCGGATCGTCGACGCTGGGCAGCGTGGTATCGCGGACCAGAACATCCTTGACCATGAGCTTGGGCTTCACACGACCCTGCCAATGCTCGGCAACGGCCTCGAACACCAAGTCGACAGCGCTATCGCAGTTGATGAGCTTATCGATTTGCGGCACGCGGAACATAATGGCCGGCACACTCGCGGCGCCATCGGTCGCCACAAAGCGCATGTGCTCACCGGTTTTGCCCACCACGGCGCGATCACACATCGTCACGCCCTCGGCAGCCAGCAGCGGCACCTTGTTGCCCTGGCCAAACGGCTCAAGACGGGAAATCTGCTCTATAGTCTCGATATTCAGCTCGGAAAGGTCGACCGTGGCGGCAACCTCGTCGATGTCTTCAAAGTCCTCGGCGGGAATCTCCGATAGCACGGCGGAAAGGCGACGACGGAATTCATCGAGCTTGGATGCCTCGATGGTCACACCCACCGCACCGGCATGTCCGCCGCGACGAATCAGCAGGTCGGAACAGCGCTCGACGGCGTCAAACAGGTTAACTTTGCCCACCGAGCGACCAGAGCCGCGCGCGATACCGTCCTCGATCGAGAACAGCAGCGCCGGCACGTGGTAGCGGTTGGTCAGACGGCTTGCCACGATGCCCTTGACGCCCTCGTGCCAGCCTTCGCCGCCCACGACGATCGCGCGTCCGCCGTCATAGGTCTCCTCGACCTTTGCCATGGCATCGCGCGTGAGCTCCGCCTCGATCTCACGGCGCTGGCGGTTGATTTCCTCGAGCTCAGCCGCCAGTGCGCTTGCTTCGATGGGATTGCGGGCAAGCAGCAGATCGAGCGCCAGCTTGGGATCGGCCATGCGACCGGCAGCGTTTAAGCGGGGGATGAGCGAGAATGACAGGGCGTCGGCCGTAATGGTAGAAAGATCGGCCTTGGCAAGTGCGGCAAGCGCGATATAGCCGGGACGGGCCGTCACGCGCATCTGCTGGATGCCCTCGGCGACCAGTGCGCGATTCTCGGGCGTGAGCGGCATCATGTCGGACACGGTGCCCAGCGCCGCGACCTCGATCAGCGAACGCCAATACGACGGCTTGCCCAGACGCTCGCCCAGGACCTGCACCAGCTTGAGTGCCACGCCGGCACCGGCAAGCTCGCGCGAGGGACCCTCGTCCTCGAGCTTGGGGTCGGTCAGGGGCACGCCCTGCGGCACCTGGTCGGAGGGCTCGTGATGGTCCGTGACCACCAAATCGATCCCCAGGCTCTCCAGATAGGAGACCTCTTCCTTGGCGGCAATGCCGTTATCGACGGTCACGATCAGCTGGGGGCGAGCGAGCTCGTTAACGCGGTCGAGCGCCGCGCGCGAAAGACCGTAGCCCTCGTCAAAGCGATGTGGAATAAACGGCGTGACATCGGCACCAAACGCGCGCAGCGCCTCGGTCAACAGGCAGGTCGACGTAATGCCGTCGACGTCAAAATCGCCAAAGACGGCGATACGCTCGTGGCTGCGAATAGCACGCTCAACGCGGTCGGCGACGATCACCATGCCCGGAATAACGAGTGGGTCCGCCCAGTCGCGATCGAGCGAAGGCGTCAAAAACAGCTGGCCTTCCTCGATGGATGTAATGCCGTGCGCAACCATAATGCGCGCCACCAGCCCGGGTATGCCCAGGCCAGCCGAAAGCTCCTTTTCGAGCTCGGGGTTTTGCTGAGCGACCGCCCAGCGATGCGTCGTCTTAAGCGATGACATAGGCGCCCACCCCCGATAGGGGCAGGTCGCCGCGATACCTCTCACGGTTCATAGCGATGAGTCCTCTGTGTATGCCCGCTTCGGCAGGCAGATCTGTTGAACGGATTTATTATACCGTGCAGTGCGGACGCACAACGTCCAGCACGCCGTGGTTTCGATAAACGAGGGCGGTAATAGCCTCGAAATATTCGAGCGTTTCAGCCACACGGACGCATGCGAGCGTCTAGCATATCCATTCAAAACGGATTCACGAGCAAAGGGAGTCACAAGAGCCTATGAAGCAATGGGTTGGACTGGGCAAATTTCTCGCGGGGCACATGCAGATCATCGTTCCGATTTGCGTGGCGCTCGGCGTGCTCTTTCCTCAACAGGTCGGCGTTCTCAAGCCCATCGTTCCCACCTTGTTTGCCTTTATGACGTTCCAAGGTGCGCTCAGCAACACCTTTCACCAGGTAGCCGAGGTGTTCCACCGTCCGCTGCACCTGATTCTGGCGTTGTTGGTCTCGGCGGCGCTTATTCCCATCGCGGCCTACGCCATGGGATCGTTGTTCTTTGGTTCCAACCCCAACCTTGTCTGCGGCATCGTGCTCGAATACAGTGTGCCCGTGGCAGTCACCGCTTTTATGTGGATCAGCATGTTCGGCGGCAACGGCCCGCTCGCGCTCACCATCATCCTGACGTCCTCGGTCATCTCCCCTGTGACGATTCCGCTTACGCTCAAGCTCCTGCTGGGCGCCACCGTCTCGATCGACATGCCGAGCATGATGCAGAACATGGCCTTTATGATCGCCATCCCCGCCGTGCTCGGCATCGTGATCAACGAGCTCACGCGCGGATGGGGGCACGAAAAACTCTCCCCCGCGCTCTCGCCCGCCTGCAAGTTCATGATGATGGGCGTTATCGCCTCCAACTCCACCGCCATGAGCGAGTACGTGCTGCACATGAACGCGGTGCGCTTGGAAGTCGCCCTCTTTATTTTGGTCTTCGCCATCAGCGGCTTTGTCGTCGGCATTCTGGTCGCCCGCGCGCTGCATCTGCCATATAGCGAAACGACCACTATGTGCTTTACCTGCGGCATGCGCAATATCTCTTCGGGCGCCGTCATCGCCACGCAATACTTTCCGGGCGAAGTTGTGTTTCCCGTCATGTGTGGAACGTTGTTTCAGCAGGTGCTCGCCTCGCTTATCGGGCACTTCTTTGAGCGTCTGACCGGCGAGGAGCGCGCCGCCCAGCGCAAGCGCGTCGAGGCCGGCCGCGATGCAATGGCGCGCTAAACCGTCCGCAGTGTGCGGGCGCTCACTTTACGATGTGAGCGCCTCCAGATGTGCGCGGAGTCGCTCCGCATCGACATCGAGCGTGGTCTCAGCATTGACCTGAGCCAGCCGATACCCGACAAAGTAGGGTGAAACCACCCAACGTGGAAGCGCCTTGGCAATGGTCCGGCCGCTCATGTGATAGAAGAACAGGTTGTACGACTCTGCACGACCGCCATGGTGCTCGTGCAAGATATAGCGCAGAGCTACCTGGATTGCATCGGCGAAGAGATCCGCCTCGGCTTGGTCTCTCGTGTCATCGCTGGCGGCGATTCCCTGCGGGGCTGAAACGTTGATCTCAAAGAACCCCATGATCGGTTCGGTTGAGATGTTGACCGCGATTCTCCCCTGTCGCCAGACATTGATGCCTTCGAAATTGGCAGAAGTCAGCGAAGCATAGCCGTCTTCCTGCTCCAAACCCACAATCTGCATGTGCGGATGGACCAGACTGCCGCCCGAAAGTGGGCCCTTGTTCTTGTACATGAGCACACTGCGGTACTGTTGGGAATCGATCATCTGCTGCCAACAGCCCAGGGCAAACCGCATCACATGATGCAGCTCATCCGGTTCATAGGTCACCAGGTCGGCGTCGTGATTGGCAGACTCGATCAATACGGTCTGACGTGTGGCCCGCAAGGTCTTGAACTTATTCTCGAGCCAGATACAGTCACCATCGCGCTGGATGATGTTGGCAAGTCCCTCCGTGTCGCAAAAGGGGCACGCGGTGCCAGGGCGATGATTATCGTCGGGCTTACCGCTCGCCTGCTGAACGTCAAATACCAGCGCCACGGGTTATACCTCCAGCGGCACGATCTTGGTGCCATGGAGCTCGGAGACGCCTAGCGCCGCCGCGACCGCGTCGCGATTTGCCGTAGTGATGCCGCCGCCGGGAAGGATGGTCAAACGATCGCGCGCATACTCGATTAAACGAGCCAGGTAATCGAAATTATCCTCGATCGACGTACCGGCAGCGCCGCCATGCGTGAGGATGCGCGTAACGCCGCAGTCGGCAAGTGTATCAATCGCATCGAGCTGAGCCTCGGGCGAGAGCTGGTCAAATGACATGTGGAAGGTGATGTCGATGGGATCACGCTTACATTCCTCGGTCGCGCAGCCCGCAGCCATCACGAGGGCGCCAAGCGTAAGTTCGTCGAGCGCCCATCCGCCAGCGCAGGGTTTGCAGCAGCCAAAGACCAAGCCGTCAACGCCCGCACTCACGGCAAGGCCCAAGTCCATCTCCATCATGCGCAGCTCATCCTGGTTGTAGTGAAAGTCGCCGCCACGCGGACGAATCATGCACATCACCCGTGCATCGTGCTCGTGGACATAGTTGGTCGTAGCGCTGATAACGCCGGCCGAGGGCGTGGTGCCACCAACGGCAAGGTTGTCGCACAGCTCGATACGCCTTGCACCGGCATCGATAGCCGCCGGCACCCGCTCAAAGTTCTCGGCACAAAACTCGTACACCATAGATAGACCCCCAAAGACAGCAGATGTTTTCCGACGGGCATTGTCACACATCCCCATGAAGTTGCGGTGGAATAGGGACTGTTTTGGCCTCTGAGACTCCCATTTAGTCCCTATTCCACCGCAACTTAAAGGGGGTAGTCATTGGGGACGTTCTTAAACGACTACCCCCAAGTATCAGACCAAAGTAACGCCGCAGGCAGACGACGGACAGCGAGCGGGCACCAGAGCGAACAAATTGGCATGAAAAGAGGACGGCATAGACCTTCTGGTCATGCCGCCCTCTTTGAATGACAAGTTGTCGCTCTGGTGCCCGCGCAGCGTCGACTGGTCCGCCGTTCGGTAGAACGGCGGAACCTCCTAGCCACCCAGATAGGCCTTGCGGACGTTATCTTCGTGCAGGAGTTCTTGGCCCGTGCCGGTCATGGTGATCTTGCCGGTCTCGAGCACGTAGCCGCGCGTGGCGATGGAAAGAGCCATCTGTGCGTTTTGCTCGACCAGAAGCACCGTGGTGCCGGCCTTGTGCAGGTCCTCGACAATCTGGAAGATCTGTTCGATCAGAATCGGTGCCAGACCCATGGAAGGTTCGTCGAGCATAAGCAGTTTGGGGTTACTCATAAGGGCGCGCCCCATAACGAGCATCTGTTGCTCGCCGCCCGAAAGGGTGCCGGCGACCTGGCGACGACGTTCCTTCAGGCGCGGGAACTGCTCGTAGACGCGCTCCAGGCCCGGAGCCACCGTGGACTTGGGCTGCGTATAGGCACCCATCTCCAGGTTCTCCTCGACCGTCATCTGCAAAAAGGCGCGACGACCCTCGGGAACCTGAGCCAGGCCCTTACCAACCAGCTTATCAGCGGGCGTATGAGTAATGTCCTCGCCCATAAACTTGATGGAACCGGTCTTGGAACGCAGCAGGCCCGAGACGGTCTTGAGCGTTGTGGACTTGCCGGCACCGTTGGCACCAATCAAGGCCACGATCTCGCCCTCGTTAACGT
>NZ_JBCOTQ010000076.1:0-7397 GCF_040920445.1 Collinsella aerofaciens
CTATTAAGTGGGAGCTCGAGGACCTGTCCTTCTTCTACCTGGAGCCCGATGCCTACCAGCGCATCGCGCGCATGGTGGCGGAGTCGCGCGAGGTCCGTGAGCGCTATCTGGCTGAGACCATCAAGACACTCACCGACGAGCTCAACCGCATTGGCCTGGAAGGCTTCCAGATCAACGGCCGTTCCAAGCACTATTGGTCCATCTACCAAAAGATGAAGCGCAAGGGCAAGGAGTTCTCCGAGATCTACGACCTGGTGGCACTGCGCGTCATCACGCATTCGGTGCGCGATTGCTACTCCACGCTCGGCGCGGTGCATACGCTGTGGCACCCCATGCCCGGTCGCTTTAAAGACTATATCGCCATGCCCAAGGTCAATAACTACCAGTCGCTCCACACGACGGTCATCGGCCCCACGGCTCGTCCGCTCGAGATTCAGATTCGAACCTACGAGATGCATGAGCAGGCCGAGTATGGCATTGCCGCCCACTGGCTATATAAGAAGTCGGGCGGATCGTCTGCTTCCAAGACCAATGACGCTCAACGTTTGGACGACCAGATCAACTGGCTCAAGCATTCGCTCGATTGGGCGGCTTCCGACGAAATCACCGATGCCAAGGAATACCTGCATTCGCTGAAGGTCGACCTCTTCGATCAGGAGATTTTCGTCTTTACGCCCAAGGGCGAGGTCATGGCGCTTCGTGCCGGCTCCACGCCGCTCGACTTTGCCTACGCCGTTCACACCGAGGTGGGAAACCACTGCGTCGGCGCTAAGATCAACGGTGCGGTGGCCCCGCTCACGCACGAGATCAAGACGGGCGACCGCGTTGAAATCCTGACTAACAAGAGTTCCAAACCGTCGCGTGATTGGCTCAAGATCGTCAAGACGCCTTCCGCCAAGTCAAAGATCCGCCGCTATTTTGCCGCTGCGACCAAGGACGACGACGCTGCCGCCGGCCGCGATATGCTGGCCAAGGACCTGCGTAAGCGTGGCTATGGCATTTCTACGCCGCGTTCGACGCGCGCGCTCAATGCCGTGGCGGAGCAGTTTAACTTCAAGCAGCTCGAGGACCTGTTTGCCGCCGTCGGCGCCGGCAAGGTTGCCCCGCGCGCTGTGGGCAATAAGGTCGAGCAAATCTTGGACCCAAAGCCCGAGGAACAGCTCACCAAGGCCGAGGCTATCGCCGAGGTCGTGAAACAGCCTGCTCGCGGCTCCAACCGCAAGCCGCAAAAGCGCGGCAAGAGCGCCAGTAACGGCATTATCGTCAAGGGCGAGAGCAACAGCGGCCTGCTAGTCCGTCTGGCTCATTGCTGCAACCCCGTGACGGGCGACGACATCGTCGGCTTTATCACGCGCGGCCGAGGTGTCTCAGTGCATCGCGCCAACTGCCCCAACGTCAAGGGCCTCATGGAGCACCCCGAGCGCATGATTGACGTAGAGTGGGATGGTGCTGCCGACACTCTCTTCCAGGTCGAGATCGTGGTCGAGTGCCTGGACCGCATGGGCCTGCTCAAGGACGTCACCATTGCCATTGGCGATGCAGGCGGCAATATCCTTTCTGCCGCCACGTCGACCAACCGCGAGGGTATTGCGACCCTGCGCTTTATGGTCGAGATTTCGGATGCGAGCGGCCTGGATCCGCTGCTGGCTTCCATCAGCAGCGTCGACTCGGTCTACGACGCTCGCCGTCTTATGCCCGGCGAGGGCGGAGCGCAACTCAAGCGCCGTGTGTAGGTGCGAGAGCCTCTCAGCATCATAGATATTGGTTACGTTCGAGGCATCGTTTGGTGCCTCGAACGTATTTTAGAAGGAGGGTATGCGCATGGGCGATATGACTTTGGACCTGACACCCCGAGGCGCGGCTTCGATTGAGGCGCTCGTCAACGGCCCGATTCAGACCAACAGCTACGCCGTGATTTCGAATGACGAGTGCTTAATCGTCGATCCGGCGTGGGAGGGCGAGCGTCTTGTGGAGCATATCCGCACCGCGCATCCCGAGGTGCGCGTGCTCGGCTCTGTCTGCACGCACGGTCATGCCGACCATGTTGGCGGGGTTGCCGGGGTTCGAGCTGTCGTTGGCGACAGCGCACTATATGAGTTGTGCGCTAAGGACGTGACGGTACCTCGCGCAAATATCGAGGAGCAGCGCGCCATGTGGGGTATCGAGACGCCCGATCCGGGTGAGCAGACGCGTTTGCTTGCCGAGGGCGATACAATCGAGGTGGGCGACGTCTGCCTGCAGGTGATCGAGACGCCGGGGCATACGCCGGGCGGCATCGTCCTGTTCGCCGCGACCGAGCAGGGGAACATCGCCTTTGTGGGCGACACGCTTTTCCCGGGCAGTCACGGTCGTACCGATCTTTCCGGCGGTGACGAGGCGGCGATTATGCGCTCGCTCTCCAAACTTGCCAAGACGCTTCCGCCCGATACCGTTTGCTTGACGGGCCATGGCGATTCGACCACGATGGCGCGCGAACTTATGCAGAACCCGTTTATGCAGATGTAGGCTTGAAGCCGTCTTTCGAACCACGAAGACCGCTCAATCGTCAAGCTATTTTCCCCAGTGGGTCGATTCTGTGGGGCAAACGGTCAAAATTTGTCCAATCGGATGGTATTCGTGAACAAACGAACGTTTATGCTCGGGTATGTCGTGGTAAAATCTCAGGCGTTATCGGAGCAACCTTACAGGAGGTTTCTTTTATGCTCGTCAACGCAGCAGACATGCTCAAGAAGGCCGAGGCCGGCAAGTACGGTCTCGGTGCCTTCAACACCAACAACCTCGAGTGGACCCTGGCTATTCTCCAGGCCGCCGAGGAGGCCAAGTCTCCGCTGATCCTTCAGTGCACCGCTGGTGCCGCTAAGTGGATGGGCGGTTTCAAGGTCTGCGCCGACATGGTCAAGGCTGCCGTCGAGGCCACGGGCGTTACCGTTCCCGTCGCCCTTCACCTCGATCACGGTTCTTACGAGGACTGCTTCAAGTGCATCGAGGCCGGCTTCACGTCCATCATGTATGACGGCTCTCACGAGGAGACCTTCCAGCTTAACCTCGACCGCACCAAGGAGCTCGTTGAGCTTGCCCACTCCAAGGGCATGTCCATCGAGGCCGAGGTCGGCGGCATCGGCGGCACCGAGGACGGCGTGACCTCCAGCGGCGAGCTCGCTGATCCTGCTGAGTGCAAGCAGATTGCTGACCTGGGCGTCGACTTCCTCGCCTGCGGTATCGGCAACATCCACGGCGTGTACCCTGCCGACTGGGCTGGCCTTTCCTTCGAGCGCCTGGGCGAGATCAAGGCTCAGACCGGCGACCTGCCCCTCGTCCTGCACGGTGGCACCGGCATCCCCGAGGATCAGATCAAGAAGGCCATCTCCCTGGGTATCTCCAAGATCAACGTCAACACCGATCTGCAGCTCGTCTTCGCCAAGGGCGTTCGCGAGTACATCGAGGCTGGCAAGGATCAGCAGGGCAAGGGCTTTGACCCCCGCAAGCTCCTCAAGCCTGGTCGCGACAACATCGTTGCCCGCACCAAGGAGCTCATGGAGGAGTTTGGCTCCGTCAACAAGGCGTAAGTAGCGGTTTAACTTCCCGCCGGAGGCCCCGTTCACCCTACGCTTTTCCCTTGCGCTCACCTAGCTTTGCCAGAAGTCGCGCAATGGGAAAAGCTCCGGGGAAACGGGGCCTCCTTTGTTAACTCGCTACAGGGTTACTGGGCTGAATTCATTTTTAGAGGTACCGTTTATCGGTGTTGAGGGTTCCTTTATTGGGGCTTTCTTTTTATCTCGCTACAATGGGCTTCAAGAGTTCTAATGACTTGGAGTTTGGTATGGCTGTTGTTAATGTGTTGCCTTCGGATGGGAAGGTTATTGACGAGGGTCCTGTTGGTTGCTCTGTTGATGTCTGCAATGATGACTTCCGTTTTCTAGATGTTGGCTTGCCACCCGAGATTCTGCGTTTAAAGGACGCGGGGTATCTTTCGCAGGCTATTGAGGCCTGCGACCGTCTACTTGCCCAAAATCCCGATCCCTCGCTTGCTGCCTGCGTTCGTGCCGAGCGGTATCGCATGCTTGAGACGCCGCTTCATTTTTCGGTGTCGCGCGATCGGGCTATTGCGATGATTCGCGAGGAGTGGCCTGAGTTTACCGAGGAGCAGTTTGACGATCTGATTAACCGTAAGCGTATTGACTGGCGCTTTATCGATGGCGAGCTGTTCGTTCTCGACAACTTCCTCGATTCGCTTCGCGTATATCCCAAAGAGGTTCCCGGCATGCGTCCCGATCCTACGGACGGAATTGCACTGCGCAACGAGATGCTCAAGGAGATGGAGTCACAAAACGGATTGACTCGCGTTATTACGCTTAAGGCGTCCTTGTCTGTCCCCGGCGCTCTAGAGGGGGAGACCGTTCGCGCTTGGCTTCCCGTAGCCGCCACCTGCCGCCAACAGTCTCAGGTCGAGATTCTCGACATGACGCCGGAGGGTGCTGTTGCTCCCGCGAACGCTTCGGCGCGTACCGCCTCGTGGTCTTCTTCGAGTGAGCGCTCATTCTCGGTGACTTATCGTTATCACATCGATGCTGCTTATTGTGATGTCTACGGTGGCACACTTCCGGTTCATCCGCGTATGGACGCGCCTCTGCCCGAGGATATTTCCGAGGACCGTCCGCACATTGCATTTACGCCGTATCTGCAGCAGCTGACGGCCAGCGTTGTTGGCGGACTCGAGGATCCGCTCGATCGCGCCCGTGCTATCTATGATTACCTGACGCAGTATATCGACTATCGCTATCAGCCGCCGTACTTGCTTTTGGGATCTATTGCCGATGACTGCGCGCATTCGCTCCGCGGCGATTGCGGCGTTATGGCGCTCACGTTTATCACCATGTGCCGTATCGCGGGCGTGCCTGCCCGTTGGCAGAGCGGCCTCTACGTTGCGCCCGATTCGGTGGGGTCGCACGACTGGGCAGAGTTCTATACGCCGCAGACCGGTTGGCTCAACGCCGACGTGTCATTTGGATCTTCTGCTCGCAGGATGGGGGAGGAGTGGCGCCGCCGTCACTACTTTGGCAATCTCGACCCATGGCGTATGGTGGCCAACAATCGATTCCAGGCAGAGTTTGAGCCCTCTTTCGACGGCATGCGCGAGGACCCTTACGATAACCAGATGGGTGAGGCTTCGGTCGACGGTCGCGGATGCCGTCAGCGCGAGATGCTACGCACGGTCGAACTCATCGAAATGATCGAAGTTCCATTTTCGGACTAATCGGTAGAAAGCTGTGATAAACTAACTCACGCATTACGTGCCCGAGTGGCGGAATTGGCAGACGCAGTGGACTCAAAATCCACCGTTGGCAACAACGTGCGAGTTCGAGTCTCGCCTCGGGCACCATACATGCAAGTGAGCGTTCAAGGGGGTTGCGGCCCCCTTTTTCGTGCCGAACTCGCGTGAGCGCGCGAAGCGTTAAGCAAACAGGCCTGCGGCCTGTTTGTAGCGGAGCGTGGCGAGGGCGCCTCGCGCCCGAAGCCCGGGGCTTCGCGAAGCGAAGGCCCTTCGAGTCTCGCCTCGGGCACCATACATGCAAGCGAGCGTTCAAGGGGGTCAAGGCCCCTTTTTCGTGTACGTAATGTGATAACGCGCTGTACGTGTTATTATTCGCAAGGCGTTGTTCTCGCAATGCCCTAAAGAGGAACCCGAGGGTTCCCACCTTTTGGCGCCAATGAGCAGCTGACTGGTCATACAACTTAGATTCCCTTCCTCAAATCGAGGAAGTCTATGTGTACGACCTGGTTGCTGAGAAGCGCCGGGTTATTTTTTTATGAATGGAGGTAGGGAAAATAGCTAAGTCTGATGACACCCGCATCAACGACGAGATTACTGCATCTTCGTGCCGTTTGATTGGCGTCGATGGCTCTCAGCTCGGCCTGTTCGCCATCCGTGATGCCCAGCGCGTCGCCGACGATCAGGGTCTCGACCTGGTCGAGATCGCTCCCAACGCGGAGCCGCCGGTCTGCAAGGTCATGGACTACGGTAAGTTCAAGTACCAGCAGGCCATGAAGGCCAAGGCTGCTCGTAAGAACCAGTCCAAGGTCGAGGTCAAGGAAATGAAGTTCCGACCCAAGATCGACGTTGGCGACTACGAGACCAAGAAGGGCCACGTTCTGCGTTTCCTCAAGAAGGGCGCACGCGTTAAGATCACCATCATGTTCCGCGGCCGTGAGATGGCTCACCCGGAGCAGGGCCTTAACGTTCTCGAGCGTCTCGCCGAGGATCTCAAGCCTTACGCTACGGTCGAGTCCAAGCCTAAGATGGAAGGCCGTAACATGCTTATGCTGCTCGCCCCGATTAAGGGCGCCTTCGATGAGGATAAAGCGGCAAGCGATACCAAATAACTAGTGTTCTGTAACCGATTAAGGAGTATTTCATGCCTAAGATGAAGTCCCACAGCGGCACCAAGAAGCGTTTCCGCAAGACTGGTACCGGCAAGCTTATGCGCGCCAAGGCTTTCAAGAGCCACATCCTGAGCAAGAAGTCCACCAAGCGTAAGCGTGGCTTCCGTCAGGAGACCGAGATTGCCGCTGCCGACCGCAAGGTCATCAAGTCGCGTCTCGCCTAAGTTCGCGTTCCCGTTTTTCGTTTTACCGTCTAGGAGTTGATAGAACATGGCACGTATTAAGCGCGCTGTTGCCGCCAAGAAGAAGCGCCGTACCGTTATGCACCGTGCGAAGGGTTACTACGGTGCCGCTTCGCGTACTTACAAGCATGCTAAAGAGCAGGTCCAGCACTCCCTGCAGTATCAGTATCGTGATCGCCGCAACAAGAAGCGCGAGATCCGTTCTCTTTGGATCACTCGTATCAACGCTGCTGCTCGCCTGAACGACATCTCTTACTCTCAGTTCATGCACGGCCTGAAGGTTGCCGGCATCGAGCTCGACCGCAAGGTCCTGGCTCAGATGGCTTACGAGGACATCGAGTCCTTCAACGAGCTGGCTACCATCGCCAAGAAGGCTCTCGAGGCCTAATAGATTCTCTTGAATCGCTAGGGGAGTGTCGCGTTGTGGCGGCGCTCCCTCTTTTTATCTGAAGCGCGGTTTACATTGCTAAAAGCGCGGGTAGATAAACACTTACAGGTGACCGATCTCTATATATTCCTGAACCAAAGGGTCATCATCTGATACGTGCGGAAGATCCGCACCAGTCTTTCTATTACCTATAGAAAGCAATATGTTGTGTAGGACTTGTGAAGAGTGGAATTGACGTCCCACAGAGCTTCGCGGTCTGGCAATATATCTCCTTGCCGCGCGGCCCGGTGGAACCGGATCGGCCGCAAAGCGTGCACCTTGAGAACCGGATACTGCGAGGATGGACACTTCAAGTGTCGCATCCGGGCAGACATCGAACCATTTGA
>NZ_JBCOTQ010000077.1:0-7052 GCF_040920445.1 Collinsella aerofaciens
TCCGCAAGGAAAAGTAGAAACACTCCCCGATTTAAAACAAATCCCGCGAGAACGAAAAAGGCGGAATAGATGTGCAGTTGCGTAGTGGCTTGCTTGTTCATTTGGCACTTCCAATGACATTTTTGGCCTAGCGGGCGGAATCAACCGAAGAAGAAGCGAGTTGGCACCGGGCGTCCAGATGCGTCATGCTGAAAATAGATGAAGCGCATGGTTGACAAAACCATAGAGCCCGTCACAAATTGACTACTCCCAATGCTAGTCGTGGAGTGCAGTGCCGAGGAAGTCGGTGTCGAAGGGCACGGCTTCGGCAAAGGCATAGTCGCCGTCGCTGGCGATGAGCAGGTAGTTTTCCTCGCCGCCAAACTTCGCATCGCCACATGGGACCACCCAGGCGTGGACGAATACCTCGAGTGCCGTGGCAGCGCAGTCGCGCAGGAACGTCACATCGCTCCCCTCGTTTGCGCTCACGATATTGGCCACGTAGATACCCCCGGGGTTCAGGCCGCCCCGCACCAGGCGCAGCGCTTCAACGGTCGCCAGCTCGCGCACGGGCTCGGCACCGCCAAAGCAATCGCTCACGACCACGTCGTAGCGACGATGGCCCACGCTCGTCACACCCAGATACGAGCGAGCCTCAGCGGTTATCACCCGCAGGCGATCGCCCGCCGCGCGCTCCAGCTCGTCTAGGTAAAACCAGCGGCGCGCCAGACGCGTAATCTCTCCGTCATACTCGATGACGTCCATGCGCAAGCCCTCGTGCGACATCAGGGCGAATTTAGGATAGGCAAACCCGCCGCCGCCGAGCATAAGCATGCGGTCGATACCGTGACCATAAGCGTCGCGCATCGCATCCTCGGCCTCAAACACGTCGTCAAACGCGCGATAGTACGCAAAGACGGGCTCCGCCCAGCGGTCGCCAACGTAGCTCGCACTTTGGTAGACGCCGCCTTGCACCAATACGCGGACTTCGTCGCCGCCCTCGTCGTGCACGCGTTTCACACGCGCCAACCCATTGCGGGTTCGCGCAACCTGCAGACAGGCAGCACGAACAGCGACAGCGGCCGCACCAAGCGCCGCGGCTCCCAGAGCAACGCCGGCAACGACGCCGGCAGAAACACTCGGCTTGTTCATCTAGAGCTCCTTTTGCAGATAAAGACCATGGTCATAAAATCCAAGATGGCGATAGTACTCGCGCGTACCGATCGCGCTGATCACGTTGATGCGCGCATAGCCGGCATCCCGGGCAATCTCGCACGCACGCTCTACGAGCAAACGCCCCAACCCGTGATGCTGCGCCGCCTGGCCCTGGTCGCCCACGCGTGCCGCCATGCCATACACGTGCACCTCGCGAATCATCGCCTCGTCCGGCGACGTCGGCAACTCGTCCGCATGCGCGGCAACAAACGAATGGTCGGGCAGCGACAACCGCAAAAAGCCCGCGATCTTGCCCTGCGGCGTCACCCACTGCAAAAAGCGCTCGTAAGTCACCGGCGTCTCGTACGCCACTTCCTCATCAAGAGATAGCTCATCCAAGTCGGCACCCGCCGTACTGATCTCGCGATAGCGAATCTCGCGCACCGTCGCACCGTCACCCCGAGCAGCCAGGCGGTTCTCAACGAGCTGACGCAGGTTGGGTTTCTTGTTGCCCACCATAATGTCGTCGGAACTAAAGTCGCGGATCATGCGGCTGATACGGCAGAACGCCGGCGTCACCACGATGTCGTCGGCCAGTACATCGAGCAGCTCCTCCTCGGTATAAGGACGCCACTCGCCACGCTCGTAGCAGCCCACCAGACGCGAGCCCTCGATGAGCGCACACGGATAGACCTTGACCTCATCGGGCATAAAGGCCCCTTCGGTCATAAAGCGCTCGTAGTCGCGCTTGTCCCCCTCCGGCGTGGCGCCCAGCAGGTTAAGCATAAAATGCGCATGGATCTTAAAGCCGAACAGGCGTGCAAGCGAAAACGCGCGCTCAATCTGAGCCACCAAAATTCGACGCTCGTTGATATCGAGCAGGTGCTGGTCGAGGCTCTGGATACCCATCTGAATCTTGGTGCAGCCCAGGCGACGGATGAGCGTGAGGGCTTGCGGCGTTACGGCATCGGGACGCGTCTCGATAACGAGCCCCACCACGCGATGCTTCGCCGTCTCGTTAATGCGCTGCTGACGTTCAAGCTCCTCCATCGTTGCCGTCTGCCACTCGGCGACCTGGCCCCACGGCGTGCCGGGGCCGTACAGACGACGCACCGCGCGGTTATAGCCACCCACGGCAGCATCCACACGACCTTGCTCGTCGACAACGCCGTCAGCGAGCTCAGCCTCGTCTGTCGCAATGCCGGCTGCCCGATAGCGCTCGCGGCGCTCTGCTACCACCGGCGGCAGGGCATCGGCGGGAGCGTCATCGAGCAGGCGCCCTGCCTCGGCACGGCTGATGCCCGGGCGCGCCAACATGGGATTTGCCGCCACGCCCGCCACCGCATCATCATTGAGCGCACGGAAGAGCTCAGACATAAACCATGTCTGATAGCCTTCCGGATAGTCGCTCCAGGTACCGCCAAGCACAATGAGCTCAATCTTGTCGGTCGCATGCCCCATCTGCGAAAGCGCCGTCAAACGGGCACTCACCTGCAGATACGGGTCAAAGCAATTTTGCTCCGCACGGGCGCACGCCGGCTCGGCATGCAGATAGCTTTTAGGCATGCGCAGATCGTTGGGGCAAAACAGGCAATCGCCCGAGCACGGCCAGGGCTTGGTGATAACGGTAATGGTCGCCACGCCCGAAGCCGTGCGACGAGGCTTCATGCGCAGGACCTGCAGCAGTTGACGTTCCAGATCGGAATCGACATTCCACGCAGCCCACCGAGCCGGCTCCTCGCGTTTAACCCGCTGGCAGAATGGCAGCAGGCGGCGCTTGGCCAGGTCACGTTTGTCGGCGCCCTCACGGCGCGCCTCGGCATGTATCAGTTTGACGAGCGCCTTGTCGTCCACGGTCTCGCCGCGACGCAGGGCCTCGAGTATGTTCAAGATAATCTGTTCCATGTCCCCATTGTAAAGGTAAAGGCGCCGGAGCCGATCTCGGCTTCGGCGCCTTCATCAAACAGCGCGTCTATATCTTCGCCCAGGCTTTCGTCTGCCTCACTACTCCGAATCAAACGACATGTCGCCCGAACCGACCTCAAAACGATACGTAGCAGACTTATCGCCGTTATCGAATTCAAGATTCAAAATGGTCTCGCCGTCGTAGTCAAGCGGAAGGAAATCGCTCTCGAAGTCACCGCTACCCAAGGTGAGGCTCGCCTTAAAGCCCGTCGAGTTCGGAACCATCATCTCCACATCGCCCGAGCCCACACTCACGTCCATCGACTTCGCGGGGGCCTGGTAGAGCTCGAACGTCACATCGCCCGAACCGACCTCAGCACTGAGCGCATCAGTCACGCTGCCCGTAAACTCTACATCTCCCGCACCCAGGAAAAGGTCGAAACCATCACAGATGACACCGACAATCTGCAGATCACCCGAGCCCACGTGCGCGTTGACTCCCTTCAGATGTTCGGCAACACGGCGCGGCAGCTCGACCGTAACTGAGCGATCGATTGCCTTACCGTCATCACTTCCAAACTGGGAAACCTTGAGCGTCGAGTCCTCGACGGATGCGATGTTCTGCGTCGCGGCCTTGGAGGCATCCATACCATTGGCAACGCGTCCCCGCTCGATAACGCGAGCCTTGTTACCATCAATAACCTTGACGTCCACCGTAGCCGCATCGATATCGAAATCGAGGTAGCGAAACTCATCGGCATCAAAGGTCGTACACGAAAGCTGCTGAGGCCGAGCGGAATAGTTACCGCCATCGTTCATAAAATCGTCGTCATCAACCACGTCGTCCATACCGGACAAGCCGGGTATAACATCGTCGAGATCCCACGGGCCATCAAAATGAATCAAAGTCCGCGAAACGCCAAAAACAAGCCCGATAATCAGTACAAACGCTCCGATGCCGACGCCCAGGCGCAGCTTGGATTCATGCGAAAGCTTCATCATTCGTCACCTTCTTTGGCACATGGCTCAGCGGTGGCCGCGGTAGCCACGTCAGCATCAGGTTCCGCAGAAGTATCCTTCCCCTGGGCCCTGACCGCCACCGGTGCCGGACCAACCTGAATATCCCCGCGCGCCCAATCGCCATCGAGTGCACGCGCCACCCAGTGATAGATGGGAATCGTGAAGAAGATCAGCGCAGCAAAGGGGCCGGCACCAAACAGGAACATCAGTAAAAAGAACAGCAGCCAGCACACGGCCCAATACGGGAATGACTGGAACGGACCCTTCACCGGAGTCGGACCAGCCGCACCGGTACCCGTCACCTGAGCCGTCGCCGCATTGGCAGCCTGCGCACTCCAGCTTGCCGCCTGCGCCGCCTTGGCTGCCGCGTCACTTGCCTGCGTTGCCGCCTCGGTCGCACGCGCCGCTGCCTCATGGGTGCGGGCACGTTCCGCCGCCTCGGCCTCGCGCTGACGAGCGCGGTCCTCGTTCTCAAACTCGATATCGTCCTCGATCTCGTCGCTCGGATTGAGCAGCTCGTCCAGGCTCACACCATAGAGTTTGGCGAGCGAGATCAGGTTCTCGGTATCGGGCGAGCTCTCCGCGCGCTCCCATTTACTGACCGCCTGGCGCGACAGTCCCAGCTTTCGTGCCAGCCCTTCTTGACTAAAGCCTTTGCTGCGGCGAAGGTCGGCGAGCCGCTGCGCAGTTTCTACATTCATGGTTCCTCCTATGTGATGCCAGCCGTACCGCCGGACCGCTTTTGTTCTTAAGGCGCCTTGCACAGTTAAAAATCTATCCGCCACCGCCAAAAGCATGCCACCTATTCTAGTGAGATTTTTGACAACCGGCGGTTGCGGGCGCATATGAGCTGCGGAAATGTGTCCAAACAAAGCAATGACCCGTAGCTTGGTTGTCCCCGTTGCGGCGTTAACGGTAGTATGGTCGTACTGTTTATTCCGCACCGCCAACGGAGGGAGTTCTGCGCCGTGAACCGCGATTTCGCCTCATCGCTCATCCAGCTCAACAACACGTTCTATCGCGAGCACTCCGCTTCCTTTTCCGATACGCGCCAGGCCCCGTGGCCCGGCTGGGTACGCACCATGGATATCGCGCTCGAACAGCTCGACGTCGCCACGATCGAGCATCCCGTCCGCGTCTTCGATCTTGCCTGCGGCAATATGCGATTCGAGAACTTTGCCGCCGGCGGCGCACTTGCCGCCAAGGGCGTCGATGGCGCAAACCCCTCGGCAGATGCCAGCTGCCCGTTTGAGTTCTATGGTGTCGACTCGTGCCAAGACCTGGCCATCGATGCACATGGCCACGCGCTGCGCATTCCCAACCTGCACTTCCAGGAACTCGACGTGCTCGACGCCCTTATGAAGCTCAACCCCGCCGAGACGCCCGACGTGCTTTTCGACGCCCCGCTCGCCGACATCTCGGTCTGCTTTGGCTTTATGCACCATGTGCCGTCGTGCGAGTACCGTGTACGCGTGCTCGACGCTCTGGTGCGCCAGACGCGCCCGGGCGGCATCATCGCCATCAGCTTTTGGGAGTTTATGAACGACGAGCGCATGGCGCGCAAGGCTGTTCGCGCCGAAGCCCGCGCCGAGCTCACCCCGCCGTTTGAGGGTTACGATTCCGCCCAGTTTGAAGCCGGCGACCACCTCATTGGCTGGCAAAACGACCGCCACGCCTACCGCTATTGCCATCACTTTGACGATCAGCAGATCACCGACCTGGTGCGCGGCGTCCGTACGTTCTACAAGAGCGGCGAGGTCCCCGTGCGTGAGCTTGAGCGCTTCCATGCCGACGGTCGTAGCGGCGAGCTCAACCGCTATGTGATTCTCAAGCGCCTGTAGGCATCGACGACTCGCCGCCGAGCCGCACCGCATCTTCCGGGCAAACTATGCCCGCCCTTTTTCAATCCATTGACGGAACGTGCAGCTATGCGTTCCATACTTATGACCAAGGAGCCTCATGGGAGCCGTCCACGTTCGCACGCCTAAGAACTTTGTGCTCGAGGAGCGCCTGGAACGCTACGCCGATGCGATTGAGACAAACCCCGAGGCTTATGCCGGAGATTGGCGCAAGGCCTGTGCGCCCGCAGGCAGCAAGCCCTTCGAGCACCTTCACCTGGATCTTGGCTGTGGCAAGGGAACGTACCTTGTAGAGCGCGCGGCCCACGAGCCAAACACCCTCTTTATCGGTATGGACCAGGAGCCCATCTGCATTGCCTATGCCGCGCAGAAAATCTGCGAACAGGGGCTATCCAACGCACTCGTCCTGCCCCGAGGCGCCGCATCGCTGCCACAGCTGTTTGCCGCAGGCGAGCTCGATGCCATCACCATTAACTTTCCCACGCCGCAGCCCAAGGCCAAGTACGCTAAAAAACGACTCGTCCATGTCGACCATCTGATGCTCTACCGCCCGCTCTTTTCAGCCGGCGCTACCGTCACACTGCGCACCGATAGCAAGCCGTTGCGCGATTACGCCCTGGGACAGTTTGCCGCGGCCGGCTACGATACGCTTTGGGTAAGCGACGACGTCCGCCGCGACCATCCCGAGCATCCCGAGACCGAGTACGAGCGCCGCACGCGCGAGATGGGTGCCGCCGTCTATGGCATTTGCGCCACACCTGGAGCGCAGCCCAGCGATGAACAGCTCGCGACGGGCCGCGCGCAGGAGCAAAGCCTTGCCTGCTACCTGCCCGACAACCTCGATGAGCTCACCTATGTACCTCTGGGCATGGAAGAGGCCGTCGAGAACTTTAGAAACCGTGCCCGCAAAGGCAAGAAACGCCTGCCGCAAGAGTCCAGGGGCTTCTGATGGTCGCGACGTCGGCAAACAAGCGCGAATAGGCGCCAACGAACGACCCTCGAGCCTAAGTGAGTAGACTTTTTCGCAATGGCCACGCACAACCCGCATAACGAAAACTAAAACCGACGCTCCTATAAGTTGTCAAGAGGCAGTTTGCGGGAGCGTTCTCTCCAATTCGCACAGGAGCTCGTAAT
>NZ_JBCOTQ010000078.1:0-6504 GCF_040920445.1 Collinsella aerofaciens
CACTCATCGCCAGCGACATGTATTCCGAAATGATTGCGAATCGCTTTTGATGCGGTGCCTGACGGCACCTATGATCCGCTCGCGAAGCTCGCTGACTTATATATCTCTTATTTACATCGCCCGGGGAGCGAAGCGACGCCGGCGCTGAGGGCTGACGGTTGGCACGCCTCGCGCTGATGACTTGCTGATTGTAATAACTGGTCGCGAGGTCTAATTAGCTTGGTGGTTGAATTGTTAGGCGGTGGAGCATCCACAGAGTCCGGGCACAATCGTGGACCCTCCCTAAATCTTCGAAACCAGCATTGCAGCTGGGAAAGCCTCACCCGCCCCTTGGCCTTTTGCTCGACGATCTCGCGGGACTCCGCATGGCTACGCCCATGCATCCGGACCGTTCGTTTTAACGCGCCGGCCGTCCTCACCGGCACCCCCGTACATGGCGGAACCCGGGGTTGGGCTCAGAATCCGTCACGGCTGCATGCTCATCGTGATCCTCTTTGCTTGACGTTGCGGCTTATCACCGCGACACGTGTGTTGCCACACGGCTATCCAACCAACTCCTGATCTTCGGCTGTTCGCCTACTTTCCTGCAGTTTTCCAGCAGGACAATCGCTCTGAATCCGGCACGCCGTCTCCGCCCAGAAGGGCCGAGGCGGCGCAGGGGTCACATGGAGGGCACTACCCCCGTCGAAGTCTCCGTAGAGACGGGACAATGAACCTGTACAGCTCAGTCTCCGATTATTCGAGCCCTTGGCTACCTTTTTGAACGGGTCTTAAACCCGTGCCGACCGGGAACGGCATATGTCCGCTCCCATAAAAAACGGGAGCCGTGCGAGCCGGCTCCCATTTGCGTTTTCTAACTGTCATCCATAGCGTGACCTGCGGGTCCCTGCTATCATTGGATGTGCCAGGAGTGCTGTTTGCGTTTTTAGCACAACTGGCAAGTAGAAACGCGAGTTGGTAGCTCGCCTCTACACCGTGCGGAGGCGTTGGTAGCACCCGAGCACAATCTTGATGGTATCACGCCCGCCCGTCTTTTCGGCGGGCGGGTTGCCATTTTTTTATGCCTCTACCTGCGGAAACTATAGTATACCTCAGTAACTCATGCCTCACCGCTCTACCGGGGCATGAGCGCTTTACTCCGCCCCGATAGGCAGTTCGAGGCTAGCGAGGCGTGTCGCCGCGAGCGTAATCGCCGCGATCGACGACGCGATCGTCCATCTGTCGCAACACGGCGCTACCGCTGTGCGCCTGGCCGGCGGCGCGAACGCGGTCGTCGCCGGCATCGACAACGCCGCCGGCGTAACGGTTGCGAATCTCCCTTGCGTAACCGCGCCGGGCAAGAAGCTCATCACGTACGGCGGGATCTTCGAGCAGATCTTCATCACACTTCGGTGCAATGAATTTAGGAAACGAATTGTAGGAGACGCCCTTGCTCGCTTTCGCCTGCTCGACCCATGCCGAGTATGCTTTCTTGAGACGCTTGATGTAAATCTCACAACGTTTCTCGTATGGAAGGGCTCGCTCGGCTTCCAACACGTTATTTCCGAAAGCCGTCTGCAACGACTTCAACGCGAACCGCCCGTCGAGACGGGTCAAGTTGAAGGTACATTTTGGATTACCGGCCTCTTTGATATCGAGATCTGTCGCATAGACTCGATTGTTCTTGATGAAAATGTCTACGCCCCACGAGGCAAGTAATTTTTTGAACTGCTCCATATTCTTCGGGTGGTAGTCGTCGATTGCAATATGGATCAGCTCGCGCAGATTGTTTTTATAACTGTACTCTCCCCGATCGACAATCTCCTTTTCAATATCGCGCGGCTGACGATCTCGAATCTTTGAATTTCTCTTACCTTTTTCAAGTTGAGTAAGATTCCAGGCCTTGTCCATTTCACGAACCCATGAAGCGCGTTCGAATTTTCCGCGACGCCCACCAGTCTCGCAACGTTTGCCGGTCAGCAAATCGGTACGGTTGATCGCCATATGGACCGCGTAGCGTTTTCCCGCCTTATCGCTTTCCTCATGCAACGCGAGAATCACTTGTTGATGCGGATAGTGCTTCGCAAGCCATTGCTCCGCGTAGGCCAAACATGCATCGGGGGTCATCTTGCCTCCGTTGCAGCTGCACTCCTCGGGCAGAAACGCGAGAATCTGATGAAGCATGATTACGTTTTTGACTCCGGCTCTCGACGGTTTGTCGTGATGGAAAACCTTTCTGATTCTATCCATTTTCGAAAACCAGTGGTCGCTCCATTCGATGTTCCAGCCACCACGCACAATCGCATCTTTTCCGTTGATGTATTTACGAACATTCTTTGCATAGCGCTCACTCGACACTCTTTTCTGTTTGATAACAGTCACTTCACATCACCACCGACGAAATAGCGCTTTTCAAGCTCGTCGATGAAACGGTCTAGCTTACGCCCAACTTGATAAACCTTCTCAAGTGTTCGAAAAACAGCTTTCTCGTTGTACGCGGGAAGCCCTTGGGCGTTCAAAAAGTACATGAGCTGATTGAGATTCGTTCCTTCCTTCAAAAGCTCGTGATAGATTTTGTCGATCGACGCCCGATCGACATCGATTTTCTCGACTCTCCCGACAAGAGCAGTGCGACGCATGAAGGCCGACATCGACACGCCGAGTTCAGAAGCGCGATTCTCAATGGATTTTTTCTCACTTGGCGAAACCCGGATGCGAATCATCTCAGTTCGCTCTTCGTCTTCAGTCAGATCGACCCCGCGAGTCACCGCGTCATCGGGACGCAGGAAATACCTAATCAGTTCGGCCTCAGACATTTGGGCCTTTTTGGAAAACGTAACAAGCGTTTTCTTTTCTTCTTCACTCAGCGTTGCCTTGACTGTGAACGGACGTTTCGTACTCACGGACAGCTCCTCGAAAATGAACCGCACACCGGAGAGGCCTCCGGTGCAAAACCAGCTATTCGATTCGCTTTCCTTTTCGAGTGCTTAAAAATCGCCGACGCGATTTGAAAACGTCTCGCGAAAACTTTACCGCCGTGAGAGGTGGTAAAGCAAGATGTGTGGGAAAACAAATGGCCCGTATGGCCCATTTGTTGCCACCCACACCCATCTTGCAATCTCCGGAACGGGGATTGGGCGAAACGCAGTGTAGACGTGGAATGAGAGGCCTCATTCCAAGCGAGAGGCCTCGCGGCGTTGTAACTGCATGAAGACCGTGAGCGGAAGCGAATTTTTAACGCGAAGGATGCTGAGTGTTAGAGATTCGCTGTAGCGAGAGCGAAGCGGTGATGCGAATGCGAGGGATGCCGAGTATTTGCATCACCGCGCAGCGGGTTTGCGGCGCCCGCGACGCAAACCTTCGACTTTGTCGAATGTTTTTCGTAACGCCAGCGAAAAAGTTGAGGCAGCTTTCGACATTTCAATGACGCGGAGAGTCTTTGGTGAGACTCGTAGCGTTGTTGGATTGTCGAAAGGTAACGCGATTTGAATTACGGTTCGGATTAACGATTCGATTTTCATGCGGCGGCCAAGCCGCCTATGATTGCTCCCTCCGGTCGCTATCGATTTTCAAAACTCCCGTTTTGTTTTGAATCAATTTGAAATCCGAAATGAAAAACGAAACGCCCGCGCGAGTCGCTTTGACTTTTGCGCGGGCGCGATTCGGATCGGCCGAAAATCAAGCTGATGATATTTTGAGTTTCGCGTTTTAGATCTCAGAAACCAGATCTAAAGACTGCGGCGTTAATTTCACTTCGCCCACAGCATTACGGCGCGAGCACATCCAACGGAACAACTTGGACGCCGCGGTCGGTAACATAGGCTTGTGAACCAAATCCAATGATTGCAACTTTAGAAACCGGCGGGGTGTTTCCAGCAGCAACCATACGTTCCTCGACAGCAACAAGATTGTCAGATGCCTCTTCTATTTGAGCAGAGCTGAGTTTAACTTCGACCGGGATCCAGGTCCCACCAGGAGCCGCAATGACTGCATCGACCTCTAGATCACGAGAATCGTGATAGTGATAGAGACTCATTCCGTTTGCTCGTGCATAAACCCACAAATCATGAAGTGCCAGCGATTCAAAAAGTAGTCCAAGCGTCTTGAAATCTAGCAGCAAGGTCTCCGGAGTCGCCCCGAGTGCAGCGGCCGCAAGTGACGGGTCAGCAAGATGATGCTTCTTTGATTCTCTTAAGTGCACCGGAGATCTCATTGCTGGATTCCATGCGGGAATATCGCGAACGAAGCTGACCCGAGCGAGAAGAGATATATACGATGCCGCCGTTTGTCTCGATACCTCTCCACCAAGATCAGCTACGAGCGTCTTGAGTGTCGCCAAAGTGGATTCATTGCGCGCAAGCGATTCGATAACAGCTTTGACCTTTTCGGGATCGCGTCGAGAGCCATCAACACGAGACAAATCTTCTTCGGCAACTATGCCGATATAACGTTTTGCCATCGCCGACGCAGCCAGCACATCGCGCCCGACCGCCGCGGGCCATCCGCCGCGAACAACGCACTCGGCAATCGAGGCAGAATCCAACGACCCGAAAGCGCCATTGAACTTTTCGCCAGAAATAATGCTCGACAGCTTAACCGCACCGCTAGATTTCCCAAGTTCGAAAAGCGTCATGGTATCCATGCGCAATTTAGCGAACCTTCCAGCACCACTGTGCATCGGCCGCTCATTGTCTCGCGGTGTCGCCGACCCCGTAAATATGAACTGGCCAGGCTCGCCGCCGCGGTTGTCGCACTCAAACCGTGCCGCGTCCCAAAGTTTCGGAACCTCCTGCCATTCGTCGATTAGCCGCGGCACCTCGCCGGAAACGGCAAGCGCCGGGTCCGTCTCGGCGCGCAAACGATTCTCGAAGTTGCGCGACGGATCCATGAGAAGGAGCCTGGACGCCGCACGAGTCCCGGCTGTGGTTGTCTTTCCACACCATTTCGGTCCTTCGATGAGAACGGCACCGAATATCCCTAGCATCTGATCGAGCTCATTTTCGATAATTCGAGTGTAGTACTTTTTTGGCATGTTTTTCACCATTGATTACCAGCGCGTTTAACTAAATTTACCGTTTCCATTTAACCAGATTTTGCTTTTTTGATTAACCAGATTTACGCATTTCAGTTAACGAAACAGATTAAACATGCCGAGTCAAGCCACGACAGGCTCGCGTCGTACTGCGGCCTGGCGCCGCACAACCGCCAGTCGGAGACCTCGATCTCCTCGGTGACGGCATCGCGCCAAGGCAACAAAAGGCTGAAGAACCTGCTCATATTCTCGTGCAACTGCCTTGCCCGGACAGAGGGAAGATGAGGCGACCACTACGCCAGGTGCCGAGAACGAGGCATACCGCACGGCAAGGCACTCAAAGCGCTGACGCGAAAGAGGTTGAAGGTCACCTACGCGATCATACGGGACAGGGTGCCCTAAGCCACCTAGTCGAAGCACAGCACTCCGAACAGGCTGGAGTCCGCCGGTCGAAAGGCCTGGCGTCAGCATTTCGCGATTCGATCTCGCGAACGACATTCCCCGGTTGACAAAACTATAGGAACACCCGTGCTGTTACCCCTGCCATGCGTGTGATTGAGTATCTGCTAGCTTAAGCACTGCTGAATATCGCGTAACAGCACCGCCGTTATCGCGTGCGGGCATCTGGCAGACGCTGGTCCCTGTGCCCTTTTATTGCTAGCGCTCCATCTGCAGCGCTGCCGCATGATGGTCTCTCCCATGTCGGCCCAGATCGCGTCTATGTTGAACCTCCTCGTTCAGTCGACCGCATGGCGGCACGAGTGTAACGGGGTGCCTGGAGATGCATTTAATAGCGGTGCCTGACGGCAATATTCAGTCGGGAAGGCAGCGGTGCTGATTCGCAATACAGGTGGTGTCGAAAGGGCCTAGGACTCATGTGATTGCATAAGCCGCAACAGTGCTGAAAAGGCTAACTGCTTTTGTTCGTGCATTGGCATCATATTCATAAAAGCAACCGGTCCCGACGTTGAATCTAAAATCATCGTTTAGCATTGATCCTGGCTGTTTCCAGAAAGCCACTAGTTTTTTAACTCATACATGAAAAGGAGGTGACGAAAATGGAGAAAGAGGAAATCGAGCTGGCCAGCGATAAATCGGCTTCCGACATCGAGATCACTGTTGAAGAACTTCTGGACTTCGGCATTGATGTTGATCAGGTTATACAGCGCCGCTGCTAAGGTCTGATAACACAATCGCCTCCGTTTAATGTGACGGAGGCGATTCCTATTCGCCCGAAAGAAAGGAGCTCAAGTTGAAGGTTGATTTCACTCTGATCAATCCGGTGAATCACTACAGGAAGACCCTTGTTGATAATCTGGCCATCTTGAATCTAAGGGCCGTTTCTGAAGCAGCGGGATTTTCAACTCACGTTATTGACTTTCAGCGTAAGTTCCTCGAAGAAGAAAAGACTTTTTCAAAGGCTCTGTTAGACCAGGATTGACATACATGTGTCCCCACGGTGCCATATCGTTGACCCCGTAGACCGCGATGAT
>NZ_JBCOTQ010000079.1:0-5914 GCF_040920445.1 Collinsella aerofaciens
GGGCATGGGGATGACCCTGCGGCCCCGCGCGGGCGCCCCCGGTTATACAACCTCTTCGATAGGAGCTTTTCCCACATGGCAGACATCGCATTCGAGAAGGACCTCTCCGTCGCCGAGACCGGCATCGTGGGCCTCAAGGTCGTCGACCTCGCCGTCCACGGCGACTCGCGCGGCTGGTTCAAGGAGAACTGGCAGCGCGCCAAGATGACCGCCCTGGGCATCCCCGACCTCAGGGTCGTCCAGAACAACATCTCCTACAACGACAGCCGCGGCGTCACCCGCGGCATCCACGCCGAGCCCTGGGACAAGTTCATCTCCGTGGCGCGCGGCAGCGTCTTCGGCGCCTGGGTGGACCTGCGCGAGGGCAGTGACACCTACGGCAAGGTCTACACGACCGTCCTGGACCCCTCCAAGGCCATCTACGTGCCCCGCGGCGTGGGCAACTCCTTCCAGGCCCTGGAGGACGGCACCGCCTACACCTACCTGGTGGACGCCCACTGGTCGCTCGAGCTGAAGAGGACCTACACCTTCGTGAACCTCGCCGACCCCGAGCTCGCCATCGAGTGGCCGATCCCGCTCGACCAGGCCACCGTCTCCGAGGCGGACAAAAACCACCCGATGCTGAGGGACGTCGTCCCCATGGCGCCGAAGCGCACCCTCGTCACCGGCTGCAACGGCCAGCTGGGCCGCGCGGTGCGCGCGCTCGCCGAGGAGCGCGGCGTGGCGAAGGACTTCGACTTCTGCGACATCGACACCTTCGACATGTCCGACCCGGCGGCCTACGCGCAGTACGACTGGTCGCTCTACGGCGCCGTGATCAACTGCGGCGCCTACACGGCCGTGGATAAAGCAGAGACCCCCGAGGGACGAACCATCGCCTGGAAGGCCAACGCGACCGGCCCGGCCCTGCTCGCCCGCACCTGCGCCGAGCACGGGATTACGCTCGTCCACGTGTCCTCCGACTACGTCTTCGACGGCACCGCCGAGGTGCACGACGAGGAGGAGCCCCTCAGCCCGCTGTCCGTCTACGGCCAGACCAAGGCCGCCGGCGACATCGCCGTGGCAGGCTGCCCCCGCCACTACATCATGCGCTCCAGCTGGGTCATCGGCGAGGGGCACAACTTCGTCAAGACCATGAAGGGCCTGTCCGACCGCGCCACCGACCCCGAGGACAAGCTGAAGCAGGTCACCGTGGTGGACGACCAGCTGGGCCGCCTGACCTTCACGCGCGACATGGCGCAGGCCATCTTCCACGTGCTTGATGTGAAGGCTCCCTACGGGACCTATAACTGCACCGGCTCCGGCGCGGTCAAGTCCTGGGCGGACATCGCGCGCGCCGTCTTCGAGGCCGCCAACGGCAACGGCGAGAAGGTCGTGCCGGTCAGCACCGCCGACTACTACGCGAGCGCCGCGGGCCCCATCGCCCCGCGCCCGGTCCACTCCGCGCTCGACCTGTCCAGGCTCGAGTCGGTCGGCTTCCACATGCCCGACTGGGAGGAAGAGCTGGGGGAGTACCTCAAGACGCTCTAGCCGCTATTAACTTTTCGAGAGCAAAAGCCGCCGCTTGTTAACGGCGGCTTTTCTTGTTGGTGGCTATCTACGCAGTGGTGCCAATAGTATTTTGCGGAAGATCTACCTCTCGCTTGGCGTGGTGGCGGACCTGCCAGGCTGGTCGTCGTAGGCGTATTTGCTGTACACGTTGACCTCCCACTGCTTTTTTTCGACCTTTGCCACGGAATCGAGGATGAATCCGGTTGCAAGGCTCAGGCCGCACAGGAACATAAACGACGCGGCGAGCATGGCGGTGGGGAAGCGCGGGACGAGGCCGGTCTGGAAATATTCGACAACGATGGGCATGCCCAGGGCGAGGCCGAATACCGCGAACAGAAGCGCAACGAGGCTGAAGAACTTCAGCGGGCGGTAGTCCTTGAACAGCGTGCCGATCATCGCAACGACTTTAATGCCGTCGCTCACGGTGTTGAGTTTGGACTCGGAACCCTCGGGACGGTCACGGTACTCGATGGGCACATCTTTGATGCGCCAGCGGTGGTCGACGGCGTGGATCGAGAGCTCGGTTTCGATCTGAAAGCCCTCGGAAAGCACTGGGAAGGTTTTAACGAACGGGCGGCTCATGGCGCGGTAGCCGGTCATGACGTCATCGAAGCTGTAGCCATAGATCCACTTGATCATGGCGCGGACCAGGTTGTTGCCAAAGCCGTGGAAGGCGCGCTTGTTTTCCTCGGCGTAGGTGCCGTTTGAAAGGCGATCGCCTACGGTCATGTCGGCCGTACCGTTAAGGATGGGCTCGCAGAGGGCCTTGGCCGCCTCGGCAGGGTAGGTGTCGTCGCCGTCGACCATCAGGTAGCAATCGGCGTCGATGTCGCGAAACATCTGGCGGCATACGTTGCCCTTTCCCTGACGGGGCTCAAAGCGGACCGTGGCGCCGTGCTCGGTGGCGATGCGTGAGGTATCGTCTGACGAGTTGTTGTCATAGACATAGACCGTCGCTTGCGGAAGCTCGCGGTGAAAGTCGTCGATGACTTTGCCGATCGTGAGCGCTTCGTTGTAGCAAGGGATGATGACGGCGATGGATTCAGAATTCACTTAATGCTCCTTATACATTCAATCCTTGAAAGTATAGCCGTTTGGGCTTGGCATCCTAAGATGTGGGTTAGTTCTCCAGTTTTGTTGCGCGAATCGTTTGCATGGCCGTCGGGTCTATACTGTTCGTTTGTCAACGATTACGAGTAAAGGAGTTGCATCCGTGTCGGATCAGACAAAGCAACAAGAAACTCGCAGTCTGCCTGCGACGTTTGCTAAGAACGAATTTGAGAAGGACGCGTTTATCCTTCGTCAGCTGGTTACCAAGGATTTTAAGATCAAGTATCGCCGTAGCGTTCTGGGCGTCGCATGGTCGGTGCTCAACCCGCTGCTGATGATGATCGTCATGGCCATCGTGTTCTCGACGATTTTCGCCCAGGGCCGCAATGGCTCAATTACGCCCGAGATGTACCCGCTGTACTTGATCGTGGGTAACGTCACCTTTGCCGTCATGTCCGAGTCCACGAACCAGGCCCTGACGTCGATCGTGGGTGCTGCCCCGCTGCTCAAGAAGGTTAAGGTGCACCGCTGGGTCTTCCCAGTACAGAAGGTGCTCTTCTCGCTGGTTAACTTTGCCTTCTCGCTGGTCGCCGTTGCCATCGTTATGCTGTGGTTCCACGTTATGCCTTCTTGGCACCTGATTCTGTTGCCGGTCTGCCTACTGCTGCTTATGTGCTTCTGCATGGGCCTGGGCATGATGCTCTCCGCCCTCACGGTCTTCTTCCGCGATGTCATGCATCTGTGGAGCGTCGTCATTACGGCGTGGACTTACATCACGCCTATTTTCTGGACGACCGACTTCGTTGCGCAAATGCCGCATCTCGTGCGCATTCTGGTCTATGCGAACCCCATGTATAACTACCTGCAGTTTATGCGCGATATCTTCCTGTTCCAGACTACGCCCTCGCTTATGACGTTTGGTATGTGCGTCGCTTGGGCGGTTCTTGCGCTTGTTATTGGCTACACCGTGTTCCATAAATCCGAGCGCAAGTTCATCCTCTACATCTAAGGAGTGCTGTGATGACTGAATCTGTTGTTGATTACAGCGAGCAGCCTCTGGCTGTCGAGGTCGACGACGTCACCATGATCTTTAACATGGCGTCCGAGTCGCTGACCAACCTCAAGGAGTACTTCATCAAGCTTGCCAAGCACGAGCTGTTCTTTGAGGAGTTTAGAGCGCTTAAGCACATCTCGTTCGATATTCATCGCGGCGAAGTTGTCGGTCTGGTTGGCACCAATGGTTCCGGTAAGTCTACGATGCTCAAGATTATCGCCGGTGTGCTTGAGCCTAGCGAGGGCAGCGTTAAGGTGCACGGTAACATTGCGCCGCTGATTGAGCTTGGTGCCGGTTTTGACCCCGAGTTGACCGCCCGCGAGAACATCTATCTGAACGGCGCCCTGCTCGGCTATACCAAGGAGTTCATCGACGCCAACTTTGACGGCATTATTGAGTTCGCTGAGCTTCAGAACTTTGTCGATATGCCGCTTAAGAACTTCTCCTCGGGCATGGTGGCGCGTATCGCCTTTGCAATCGCGACGATTACCGAGCCCGATATTCTTATCGTTGACGAGACGCTGTCCGTCGGTGATGTGTTCTTCCAGCAGAAGTGTGAGGCTCGCATTCAGCACTTTATCCAGAGCGGTGACGTGACGGTTCTGTTCGTTTCGCACTCCATGGAGCAGGTTGAGCGCATCTGCCAGCGTGCCGTTTGGATTGAGAAGGGTGACCTTCGCATGGACGGCCCGGTCGATGAGGTCTGCAAGGCGTATCGCGAGCAGTTCAACTAGGTTATAATTACTTGCGCCCGACAGGCTTGCGCTTGCTTGGGCGTGTGGTTATTTGCTCCATTAGCTCAGTTGGATAGAGCAGGGGACTTCTAATCCCAAGGTCGACGGTTCGAATCCGCCATGGAGCACCATCGTTTATTAAGCCCGGACCGCTTGGTGGTCTGGGCTTTTTCACATGCCGGTGTTCTTTATTCTTGCCGGGTATACGTTTAGGCCGAAGCGGTGGTGCGAGCGTTCTGCGGACAGGCAAGCCTTGCCGTCTTTGCCTTTCATGCGGTTGACTGGTTTATCCCTTGGCAGACGATGCCGTTGCTTTTAACGCTGCCAGTACCATGGCTCTTTGCGTCGATTGTGCGCTGCGGGTGCGACATAGGGTTGGCGTACGTGATCAAGAAGGCGTAACAAAAACGGGGAGGACCAACTTGGCCCTCCCCACTATATCTAGTCTGTCTAGTCTGCCTTCAGGCACTCGGGCAAGACGTTTGCAACTGCATCCATCGCCTGTGGCTTTAGGTACTGCTCGTTGAGCAGCGCCTTTCTGTAGGCATAGCGAGTGTCTGCCGAGTACTTGATCAGCACATCCGTAAAGAATCGTTCCCAGCTTAAATAATCGCGACTTTCGATATAGCTTGAGGGATCCTTGAGGATCTTGGGAATGTCACTGCTGGGTATGAGCCCGGAGCGCAGGAGTGTCCACTCGAATGATTCCGGGAGGAACAAGCGAACGTTCTTGTAAACGCGCTGTCCGAGCACCTTTTCGATGTAGGGACCAAACGCTGCGCCGTCTCCAATGGCAAGAACGTTTTGCTCGGGGCATTCGTGAATTGTCCGCTTTAGATTTGCTACGCCGGTGGCGGTATAGCAGGGGATCCCGAGCCGGTTGCAAAGAGCGTCGTAGAATTGATAGCCAGATTTGCTATCTTCGACAACTACGGCGTCGGGTACTTCGAATCCAACATTTAGATCCTGATACAGCATGCTTGCCGTGTGGTCATATAGCGGCTTGGTTACCGAGTAGAAGCGCCTGTCGCTCTTGCGGCCATTGATTGTTTTACTCGTCGTGTTGACTAGCTTTAGGATTTCATCAACGCTGTAGGGGAGCTCGTTGGCATCACGACGAGATATCAGAACAAAATAGTTGGACGAGCCGTTTACGGCTTTGGCGAAGTCCTTTGAGTAGATAAACTCGTTGCCCTCATCTAGAAAGACGATTGAATCTTCGATGATCGACAGCTCGCGCTCCCAGCGTCTGCTGGAAAGCGTTTCGCAAGGTACGTCGCAGCTGAGTGCAACGCCGCTTTCCGGTCCTCGGTCGTTGTAGTCGCGAATCATCGAGATGAGCGTCGTTTTGCCCGTGCCGCTGTTGCCGCGTATAAAGGAAATATTGCGCTTAAACGTGAGTGTGTATTTGACCTTTGCACGCTCTACGACAACGGTATGCGTTCCCTTCATTACTCATCAACATCCAAAAAGTCATTCGTGGCGCCGACAAACTCCTGCATGTTTCTGACGATGCGGCCATCGT
>NZ_JBCOTQ010000080.1:0-5388 GCF_040920445.1 Collinsella aerofaciens
CCGTTTGATACCGAAGACTTCGACGCCATCGCGCTGATTCTGCAGCAGCTTTGGCATAACAATTCGGATAACGATGAGTACAACCGCCTTGAGGCCGC
The DNA here is from genome assembly GCF_040920445.1 of Collinsella aerofaciens. Taxonomy (GTDB): domain Bacteria; phylum Actinomycetota; class Coriobacteriia; order Coriobacteriales; family Coriobacteriaceae; genus Collinsella; species Collinsella aerofaciens_BH. The sequence continues at coordinate 99 of NZ_JBCOTQ010000080.1, forward strand.
GTGCGACCTCGCCTACTGCCTTTCGTCGTCGACGTTTTCACAGGTTGCCGTAATCGACGGTCAGGCGCGTGGTATTTCGCTCGCGCGTGCGGGACAGAGCTCCGGCGCCACCGTTAAGGAACATTGGATGGATACCGAACGCGCGCTGCTATCGCAGATGCGTGAGCTGGAGCCCGATGCCTGCGCCGAGTACCTCTCGTTTGTGCGCGCAACCATCCGGACCAACAACCGCCTGCTCGAGAGCAGCCCGTTGCCGCACGACAACGAGGTCACGCTGCTTGCCGTGGATCGCGATGTCCATGGCCTGGGCGTTGGCACGGTTCTGCTCGATGCCGCGGTCTCACACCTATCCTCGCTTGGAGCGACGAGGGCGCACCTGTACACCGACTCCAACTGCTCGTGGAAGTTCTACGAGCTGCACGGCTTTAAGCGCACGGCCACGCACCGCGCCAACCGCGAAGAGCGTCGCCACAACATGCCGCGCGAAAGCTTCCTCTACGAACTCGATCTAACAGCCTAAACCCAGCAGCCATACCTAGTCATTTAGGGATGTTCCCAGTGATTAGTCGTTGGGGACAGCCTTCGTAGGTAGCGCATAAAAATGGGATGGATCCGTCGGCAGTCGCCGGAGAAGATCCATCCCAAAAATCAGAGCGCGCTAGAACGTTCCGCCGCCGCCTCCGCCGACGCCGCCGCCTCCGCCGCCAGAGAAGCCGCCGCCTCCGCCGCCGCCCGAGCTGTCGGAGCTCGACGCCAGCTCACGGATGCTCTCGTGATACACGTCATCGAACGAATCGAGCGGAGACTCGCTGCCGTAATGATGGTAGTACCACCAGTAGCAGGGATAATTGTCATAGAAGCCGTCGGCCTCGCGCACCTCGGGCGGCACGGCCTCGGCAAGCTGACGCAGCACTTCCTTGGAAACACCCAGCGCCACACCCATCACCAGCAGCTTGTTCCACAGCACCAGATCGCCGGGGACGGCTTCCTTTAGACGCGTGAAGTCCTCGAGCCAATGCTTAAGTGCCTTGCAGCGAGCCGCCACCTCGGCGCCCTCCGGCGTAAAGCGGCGGAACGTAAGGCCCACGCCGATACCCACCAGCACAATCGGCACCGAGATAACCGCGGCGGTAATGTTCGCCTGCGCGCCATCGGTAAAGAAGATGGATCCCACGGGAACAAAGGCAATCAGGATACCAAGAACCAGGCAAAACACCATTGCAACAATGCCGTCCGAGGCAACGTACTCGCTATCGGCCAGCTTGCCCTTAACGGTGTTCTGATAGTCCTCGAGCTTGTCGCCCACGGGTGTAGCGTGCTGCTTGACGTAGTGCTGCAGCTCGTCGAACGTGCGCGAGCGATCGCCGTTCTCGTCAGGCTTAGCACCGGCAAAGAAGACCTTGAGCACCATGTGGTCAATGCCCTTGGCCGACTTCCAGCCCGCATCACTCACCGTCACGCGATACGTCTGCTCTTCTTTTTCACGCCCCAACAGACCCTTCTTGGCCTTGCTCACGGTCGCCTGCTCCAGCTTGATCACACGGTCGTCAGTGAGCTTCATAAGCGTGGCGATATATGCCTGATCGGGCACCTCGTTCCAGCTCATGAGGGCCGAAAGCACGGCGGGATGGTCGGCCGAAGGCACATCGCGGAAATATTCGTCCTGGAAAAGCGGCTTGGGCTTGCGCTTGCGCAGCTTGAGCATAACGATTGTGCCGGTAAAGGCCACCGCCGCAACAACACTTAGCACGGCAAGTGCATTGGCAATCATGCGAGCGTGAGCGCGGCGGGCGTTAGCTTCGTCGGCCCATTCCTTCTCTTCGCTCAGGATCGTTGACATGCGCTCTTCGCCCGAGGCGGTAAGCTGCGGCACCCAGTCGCTAGGGAAGGCGATGCGTGCCTCGGCGAATTCGCCCTGATGCACACAGGGAATGGTATAGGTGACCATGGGTTCGTCCGCATCGAGCGATACATCGCCCGTCAGCGGGCCGTGGCCCCATGCGCGGAAGTTATCGCCCTTGACGGCCGCCGTCCCGGCAGCGGCATTTGCGAAGCGCACTTCCATCTCGACATCGTCGGAATCCGCAGACCAGCCGTCGCCCACGAACTTCCAGTAGAGCTCGGCGGTATCGGCCCAGTTCATAACCGCACCGGTCATGGTGTAGCTCACGTAATAGATCGCGCTGGCGCCGCTCTCGTGGGGGCTGAACACCTTAATCCTTACGCCGTCACCGGTCTGCTCGACCGTGTAGACGCCAGAGTCGCCCTTGTTCGCGCTATCGACTTTGTTAAACGCGGTGTCCTCTTCCTCGACACTCAGCACGTCGACGTCCGCCGTGCCGCCCTGCTGGTTGGTGCCCGTATTGATCTCCCAAAACACGCCGTTGATGTCGTCGTCGAAATCAAACTGGCGTCCCTCGACAACGGTCAGCGATCCGTCGGCTTCGACCGTGGCGCTGATGTAGGTTTGGGTCATGGAATAACCGTCGGCGTGTGCGGCGGCGGGCAGTAGCAGCAATGCAAGCGCGACGAGTGCGCAGACGGAAGCAAATCGCGCAAACGGGCGGCGCTGCCGACAGGTTTTGGCAACGGGGGCGTTCATAGGCACATCCTTTGTCTGTGATACCAGCAACGCCATTGTCCCACGTTTACGGGCACACATGACGAACATCTAGGCCAGCGGAGTATCAAACGGGACGAAAGTCACGCCCGCACCCCGGCAGCTAGTCATTGGGGACGTCCTTAAATGACTAGTCATTAGGGACACCCTTGGCATGGCCCGCGCCAGCAATAGATACCACTTCACAGCTCTGTCACAGGTGTAGCGGCTTTGTGTGGGCGCGGCACGCGCTGATTGAGCCGCCAGCCGAGGGGCATAAAGCAGTTGAGCGAAAACGGTTTGCCCCTTTGCCGTTCGCTTGAGGATCATGTCCCCCTTTTCCGCGGAAACCCCGGCAGTTGCGAAGAGCTGCCGGGGTTTCTGTCGTTTGAGGGGTTGAAGGGGCTGAGCTTGGGGCGGTAATCGAGGTGTTGAGTCGGTGCCCGCCGCGCACAACACGCAGCCTCGGCAACTCGCGAGCATCGACGACGCCCCCCACCTCACTCCGCGCTATACTCGTCCGCATGGATATCAACGCATGCAACATAGCAACGCCCGCCGTGGCCACGTCGACGGCGCCCAACAGCAAGCTCGCCCCCGCCCTCGCGCCTGTCGTGGGCCGTTTTGCCCCGTCGCCCTCGGGCCGCATGCACCTGGGCAACGTGTTCAGCTGCCTGTGCGCGTGGCTTTCGGCCCGCAGCCAGGGCGGCAGCATCGTGTTGCGCATCGAGGACCTAGACGATCGCTGTAAGCGCCCGGAACTTGCCGCTCAATTGATTGACGACCTGGCTTGGCTGGGGCTTGAGTGGGACGAAGGCCCCTACTACCAGCACGATCGTCTAGATCTGTACGAGAGCGCCTTGCACCAGCTACAAGACGCCGGCCTCACCTACCCCTGTTTTTGCACGCGCGCCGAGCTCCACGCTGCGAGCGCGCCGCACGCCAGCGACGGCACGCCCATATACCGCGGCGCCTGCCGAGGCCTTTCTGCCGAGGAGGTTGCCCGCCGCAGCATCCTGCGCGCTCCGGCCACGCGCCTGCGCGTGCCCACCGTCGACGACCTCGCCAGCGACGTGATCGAATTCGTGGACCGCACGTACGGAGCCCAATGCGAAGCACTCGCCACCGAATGCGGTGACTTTTTGGTGCGCCGCAGCGACGGCGTGTTTGCCTATCAGCTGGCCGTGGTGGTCGACGACGCTGCCATGGGCGTCACCGAGGTCGTGCGCGGATGCGATCTGCTGGGCTCCACACCCCGCCAAATCTACCTGCAGCATCTGCTAGGACTTCCCACGCCGCGCTACGCGCACATTCCACTGCTCATGTCGCCGGACGGCCGCCGCCTTTCCAAGCGCGACCGCGATCTGGACCTGGGCGAACTACGCGCCCGCTTTGGCACGCCCGAGGCACTGCTGGGATGGCTCGCCGGGCAAACGGGCATCGCGCCGGACACCACGCCACGCTCTGCCGAGCAACTGGTCGAGCACTTTAGCTGGGATGTTATCCGTACGCATCGGGAAAACATCACTGTAACGGTCGAGTAGCCAGCCACCCCGCCCCTACGCGACATCCCAGGGCTGGAGTTCGTCGCCCAGGCGAACGATGCAGTCGTAGAGCACGGTATGGCGCTCGGCAGGGTTGGCATCCCGATGAAAATGCCCGTAGTACCAGCGCTTGTAATCCAAGCGGTCTTCCAGCTCATCGAAAAATGCCGTAAGCCGATCAACGGCGGGGTAATTCCAGCCGGGTGCCGGATAAAGCGTGGGCAAAAGCATGCGCGTGGAGCAGGTGTGGGTGATCACGTAGTCGACCTTCCAGCCCACGCTGTCGAGCTTTGCCCGCGCCTCCTCAAAGTTGCGCTCGTCCGGAAGCTCCTGCGGCCACCAGCTGGAATACGGAATGCGGTATTCCCTGTCCACGCTCGTGGCGCCGCCCATGGTAAAGACCGTTGAGCCGTCGAGCTCAAAAACCTCGCCGCGCGTCAGGCGCCGTATGGGCGAGGTATCCGACAGGCGCTGCGTCAGCCCACCGTGCCACAACTCCATGGGGCGCTCCGCCCAGTGATCGAAACGCTCGTGGTTGCCGTCGACAAACAGCACGGTGTAGGGCCGCGACTCCAGCCAGGCGATGTCGGCGCATTCCTCGGCAGAGAAATCCCACGGAAAGCCAAAGTCGCCCGCGACAATCAGATAGTCGTCGCTCGTCAAACTATCCCCAAGATCCCAGTCGCGCAGCTTTTGCATGTCGAGGCCGCCGTGAATATCGCCCGTCACATAGACCGTCATCGGATCACCACTTCCCTGTAAGTCGCTAGCCCACATTCTGCACGATCACTAAGTCAACCGTTCCAGCCCTTCCATCCTTTGGGACCTACCCCTCGCTCTTCCATCCAAACGGGTCAAACACCCAAAAGATCAGATCGAGCACGCCGCCGGTCATCATGGCGCCGGCAAGAGCCATGCAAACATGCAGAAAGCTGGCACTTCGGAGCACGTCGAACGGCCCCAGAACAGCCAGCAGCGCGACCGCTGCGCCGGCTACGCACAGCGCGAGGCACGGCCCCGCGTCCTTAACGCACTTCTTTGCGAGATGCTTTGCGTTGTCACTCATCGGTATCGAACTCCTTAGAGGGTCGTTGTTCAGACGCATGCCGCCGCGGCAGAGCGGGGCGGCAGGGTAAGTGTCACATGC
>NZ_JBCOTQ010000081.1:0-5149 GCF_040920445.1 Collinsella aerofaciens
GAACAGGCCGTAGCGCTTGTTATAGCCATTGGCCCACGAGAACTGGTCCTGCAGGCTCCAGATAAAGTAGCCCTGGACGTCGACGCCCTCGGCGCGCGCCTGGAGCACCTTCTCCATGTGCTGGTCGACAAAGTCGATGCGCTCGGGATCGGCGACGATGCCGTTTGCGTCGGGCTCGGGGTCCTTGTGGCCCAGGCCGTTTTCGGTGATATAGATGACGGGGAGGTTGGGATAGGTGGCGCTGATGTGCTTGAGCGTGTCGTAGAGGCCTTGCGGGTAGATGAGCCAATCCCAGTCGGTGGTGGGGATACCCGGCATATCGACCTGCTGCCCGACGCCCTTAAACTTAAAGCACGAGGTGCCCTTGTCTCCGGTGCCGTTAAAGCTGTTGGTGGACTCGCCATCGTAGGCGGCGATAAACGCCGACTGATAGTAGTTGAGGCCGAACATATCGTTGCGGGGCGCCGCCTTGGCGAGCTCCTCCATGTCGCTGTCCTCAACCGTAAGTGTGGCGTTGTTGGCACGCAGAATCTCGTTGATGAGTGAGAGGGTGCGCGCGGAGTAGTGACCCAGGAAGGCGCCGTCCATGATGAAGTCGGTGTAGAAGGCGTTGTACAGGTCGGCGGCGTGCTGGTCGGCGGGCGAGTCGGTGGCAGGATATGCCGGCGTCAGGACGTTGACCATGCCAATGCGTCCGCCCAGGTGCTCGGTCTCGTCAAGATCCTTATACAGGTTGACGGCGCGGGCGTGGGCAACGAGCTCGTTGTGCTGGCTCTGGATGCCGCTCGTCACATCAAAGTGATGGTTGGGCGGGAAGTTGCCTTGGATGTATTGGGAGTGCGAGAGGCTGATGAGCTCGTTGATGGTGAACCAATTTTTGACCTCGCGGAACTCGCGGAAGCAGAACTCGGCATAGCGCACATAGGCGTCGACGGTCTTGCGATTGAGCCAGTCGCCCTGGTTGAACAGGGCGGCGGGGGAGTCAAAGTGATGCAGGGACACATAGGGCTCGACGCCATACTTTTTGCAGCAGGCGAACAGCTCGTGGTAGTGCTTAACGCCCTCGGAGAGGGGTTCGGCATCGTCGCCGTTGGGGAAGATGCGGGTCCAGGCGATGGACACACGAATGGCGTTGAGTCCATGCTCGGCAGAAAGGCGGATATCCTCCTCGTAGCGGTTGTAGAAATCACTGGCCGGGTCGGGCAAAAAGCGACCCTGGGCGACAAGGTAATCGTCCCACATGGTCTTACCCTTGCCTGCCACCTTCGTGGAACCTTCCGTTTGGTACGCGGCGGTTGCGGCGCCCCAAACAAAGCCCTTCGGCAGCTGCTGTACGCGGTTTAGCAAAGACATATGCATGCACCCTCTCGTCTCGCTGTTCGATATTGTGCGTTTGCGCTCAGGAGGCTCCCTGGTTAGCGTTCAGCGGTGAAAAAGCCCGATAAACACTATCTTAAAATGATTAGAACCAAAATGAGCACGTGAACATTTGACAATGAGCACGTTAACATCCGGCTGGGATGTATAGAAACAAAACAACTTCAAACAGCCGCGAACGGTTGTATTTGTTCGGTAAGCGGTTTTGATTGACAGAAGTTTTCATGTTGTGGTATATGGCTCGGGTATCATGAGCACGTTATCAATGTATGTACGATGCGCCATGGGCGCGGGGAATAGTTGGGAAGCAGGTTAGCGTGGAAGGCATGGATCAGCAGACAAGGAATGGTCGTTCGGCGAGCGCGGCAGAGGTTGCGGCGCTCGCTGGTGTGAGCCGCCAGACTGTGTCTCGCGTGGTCAACGGTATGCCCAACGTGACGGAAAAGACGCGCAAGCGTGTGCTGGCCGCCATGGAAGAGCTGGGCTTTCGTCCCAATTTTGCTGGAGCGGCGTTGCGCGGCGGGTCGTATCGTTCTATTGGCCTGTGCATGTACAACATCACACGTGTCGGTAACCTGGCGACGCTCGAGGGTATCATGCAAGCGGCGCGCGAGCACGATTTTGCCGTCACTATGATCGAGATGGGCGGCGACAAGCCCTATGCACTTGCCGATGCCTCGCGCCGCATGGTCGAGCGACCCGTCGACGGTATGATTCTCAACATGAACCGCATGGCTCCCGATTTTGAGGAGTTTGTTCCCCAGCCGGGAGTGCGAACGGTCATCCTGTCCATGTATGCGCATCCGCGCTGCACGACGATCGACTCCGACCAGTATGGTTCGTGCGAGCTGTTGACCAATTATCTGCTGGAACATGGTCACTCGAATATGCGGTTTGTGGCGGGTCCGGAAAACTCGATTTCCTCACGTTTTCGTGAGGCCGGTTGGCGCGATACGCTGGGTCGTGCTCATGTCGATGCCGCTCCGATGCTGCGTGGCGATTGGAGTGCGGACAGTGGGTACGCCATGGGCGAGCGGATTGCGGCCGAGGTGCTTGCCGGCGGGTCGCAGGCGCCGACTGCCGTGCTTGCGGCAAATGACCAGATGGCGCTGGGCGTTATCGCCGCGCTCGAGAACGCGGGCCTGTCCGTGCCCGACGACGTGAGCGTGGTTGGTATCGACGACGCACTCGAGGGACTTGTTCCTCACAATCGGCTGACGACGCTGCGATTTGATTTGCGCGGTGTCGGTAAGCTTGCGTTTGAGGCGGCGATTGGAGAGAGCTCGTCTATCGAGGCGATTCATGTGCCGAGCACGCTGGTCGAACGCTCGACTGTTAGGGACATACGGGGTTAGGTCCTACTCCGTTTGTCTCGATTTGTAACAGGTAGACGGTCAAAAGCGGGCTACGTGTTACAGATTTAGATTCTTCGGAAAGAGCAATCCTGTTCGTCTCAATCTGTAACAGCTAGGACCAAAAAAACTCGGCTAGATGTTACAGATTGAGACAAACGGACCCGCCCAAAAAGGCCGGGGGCGGCGCGCCGTGTGACGTGCCGCCCCCGGCTGAGAAATGGGGACAGGTTATGTGGGCAGGCGACCCCGCCAGCCGCTAGTCCAGACGACGGGTCTGCGCCACGTGCTTGTACCAGTAGGCGCTTGCCTTGGGCGTGCGCTTCTGGGTTTCAAAGTCAACGTAGAAGAAGCCGTAACGCTTGTTGTATCCGTTGGTCCAGGAGAACTGATCCTGCAGGCTCCACAGGAAGTAGCCACCCACGTTGACGCCCACCTCCATGGCCTTGAGCAACCAGCGCAGGTGCTGCTCGATGTAGTCGATGCGCGGCTGGTCGTCCACAAAACCGTCCTTGTAGGGGTCCTTGTAGCCCATGCCGTTCTCGGTGATGAAGATTTGCTTGTAGTTGGGGTAGCGCTGCTTAATGTAGACGAGCAGATCGAACAGGCCCTCGGGATAGATGATCCAGTCCCAGTCGGTGGTGGGGATGCCAGGCTTGTTCACATGCTCGCCAATGCCCTTAACGCGCCAGCGGCCGGTGCCCTTCTCGCCCGTACCGTTGTGGTGCAGGTCGTTCTCGCCGTCATAAGCCTTCAAGAAGCGGCACTGGTAGTTGTTAACGCCCAGGTAGTCGTTGTAGAGCGCGGCCTCGCGCATGATCTCGAGATCCTCGTCCAGGATCTCGATGGTGCCGCCCGAGATGGCCGCCAAGCGGTTGGCGCACTCGAGGGTGTCGGGCGCGTAGTCGCCGCGGAAGGTGGCGTCGAGCAAGAACTGGTTCTGCAGCACGTGCTCGTTGTTGGCGGCCTTGATGTCGGCGGGGTCGTTCTCGTTGAGCGGATACTTGAACTCCAGCGACTGGATGACGCCGATTTTGCCCTTAAAACCGCCGTTGTGGAAAGCCAGCACGGCCTTGGCGTGGGCGAGCATCATGTTGTGCTCGCACTGGAAGGCCTCGGCCAGATGAGCTTTGACGCCACCGGGGAAGGTGCCCTCGATGTAGGTGTTGGAGGCGTCGGCCCAGATCTCGTTAAAGGTGAACCAGTAGGTCACCTGGTCGGCGTACTCCTTAAAGCAGAAGGTGGCAAAGTCCACAAAGGCGTCGATGGTCTCGCGGTTGAGGAAATCGCCCTTCTCAAAGAGGGGCAGCGGCGTGTCAAAGTGATGCAGCGTGACAAACGGCTCAACATGGTGCTTATGGCATTCGGCGAAGAGGTCGTGGTAGAACTGGACGCCCTCGGGGTTGATCTCGCCGGTGCCGTTGGGGAAGATGCGGCTCCAGGCGATGGAGAGGCGGATGCCGTTGATGCCAAACTCCTCGCACAGTTCCAGGTCGACGGGGTACTGGTTGTAGAAGTCCGAAGCGGGATCGGGGGAAAAGCGCCCCTGGGCCTCCAGGAAGTCGTCCCAGGCAACCTTGCCCTTACCGTGAGTGCGGGTCTCGCCCTCTACCTGGTAGGCAGCAGTGGCGCCGCCAAAGACAAAGTCCTCGGGAAACTGCGCAGGCGGGTTAGTGACGCTAGCAGGGTTAACGGACATGATGATCCAATCGTCTAAATCGAAGGGCCAGCCGGTCTTGGATGGTCGGCTGGCCCTGAGCGTTACTTACTTCGAGAGTTGCTCGCTTACGAAGGCGAGAGACTTGTCGCCGTTCTGGGAGAGCTCGATGTACTGCTTGCCACGGCAGGCGACGCACTTGTTGCCCACGCGCTCGCAGTCCTTCTGAAGGTCGGCCAGGTAGCTTGCGGCCTGCGGGGCCAGGACGACCAGGTCAAAGTCGGGGAGCATGTCAACGTGGTTGCCATAGGCCTCGGCAGCGGTTTCAAGATCGATACCGCGCTCCTTGGCGGCCTTGGCCAGCGCGTTGGCGAGCAGGCCCGAGGTTCCGCCGCCCTGGCAGAGCACGAGCACGCGCTTGCCGTTGAGGTCGCTAGTGGCCGTAGCCTCGGTGGCGGGCGCTGCGGAAGCGGCGGGGGCGCCGGCCTTCACGGCCTCGGCAGCAGCGCCGGCGGCAACGCTCTTGGCATCGGCCTTGCCCTGGAAGGCGTCGTTGAGCTTGGCGGCCTTCTCAGCGTTCTTGGCGGCGAGCTCCTCCTGGGAGATCTCGGCCTCCTCGGTGCACTTCTGGGCGTCATAGGCACGGAAGAACGGGTAGTACAGGGCAAAGTCGACGACCAGGATAAGGGCGAGCATCACAAAGGCGAGCGGCTGGAAGCCCAAGCCCATGATGGTGCCGATGGGGCCGGGGACGGTCCAAGGC
>NZ_JBCOTQ010000082.1:0-5065 GCF_040920445.1 Collinsella aerofaciens
TCCTTAGCCTGGACCCACTTGCCCTCCTCGGGGATGGGTGCGGGGCCGTGGTATGCACCCTTGGCAACGGGGCACATGTTCTCCACTTCCTGTGAGTACTGCATGCCTCTCCTCTCTATCGTGTTGGCGTCCCGTCTGGGGGTCGTGGCTGGCGATTGCCGGGCGACCCTTCGAAAGGGACATGACATGCAGCCCCTATAATACCGCGAAATGCACGGAATATTCGGCGAACGGCTCAGTTTTCGTAGCGAGAAGTCCGGAAGTTTTAATTGAAACGGTTTAACTCTATGTTCTGTGGTCGTGAACTTCCGTAGAGGGGGTCCGTCTTGGGCAAGCTTTTGGTCAGCTCTTGTAAGCGTTGCAGGGGTTGGCCTGTTGCAACGGTGCCGTTCGCCGCCCGTTTACTGCCTTTGGCCGCGCGAGCGTATTGTTTTGCGTGAATGTTTTGATGGCACGCTTCAATCGTGCTGTATTGGATGGCAAGCAGATCCCGGCGAAGGGAGCGCCATGCAGCGCGTTTGGAGAACGGTTACGGGCTTTTACCATGTCTGTGCTCGCGGTGCGGGCAAGCAGCTCATCTTTGAGGGCGATGAGGACCGGTGGGAGTTTTTGGAGCTGATGCGCGAGTGCTGCCGCGAGGAGGGTGTGACGGTTATCGCTTGGTGCCTTATGGGCAATCACGTGCATTTGGTGCTTGCAGATTACGAGGACAGGATGAGCGCGGCGATGCACCGACTGCTTTTGACGTACGCGCGGCGGTTCAATAAACGCATGAGGCGCACAGGCCATCTGTTCCAGAACCGTTTTGACCGGCGCTCGCTCGATACCGACTGGCAGATGATGGAGGCTATTCGCTCCGTACACGCCGATCCGCAGGAGGCTGGCATCAGCTTAATCGAGCGTTATCCCTGGAGCAGCTTTGCCGAGCATTTGCGCGCTTACGACGGTGACGCGGCTGATGTCGCGAGGGGATTTTCTGATCCTTCTTGTGTGCTTGAGCTTTTTGGTTCTGCCGAGGGCTTTATTGCCCATTCGCTTTCGACGCCCGACGGTAGCGAGCCGGCGCTGTGCGATATGAAAGAGACAGAGTGTGAACGCCACGCCTTTGCCGACAAGATGGCGAAGAGCCTCGGGGTTCCGCTCAATGTTGTTAAAACTGCACCGCCGGCGCAGCGCGATACCGTTATTGTTGGATTGAACAATGCCGGCTTTACGGTGCGCCAGATTGAGCGGTATACCGGGATTGGCAAAAGTACCGTCTCTCGTATCGTGCGCGCTTATGCGCGGGTGAAGGCACAGGCTGAGCTCTCGGAATAGAAAATGGCCGAACCGCTCTTGTCAAGCGATTCGGCCAACAAAAATCTTAAGATTTGGGATAAATACTACTGATTATTATGTCCCGTGAGCATGCCGTCGAGGGTGCGCCAGGCGAGCTCGGCGCATTTGACGCGGGCGGGCATGTGCGAGATGTCCTGGAGCTGGGCGGCTTCGTCCAGGTCTTCCAGGTCCTCCTCGGAGAGCTTCTCGCCGCGGATCATGGCGAGGAAAAGCTCTGCCAGACGACGCGCCTCCTCGACCGTCTCGCCGGTGATGAGGTCGGCCATGATGTCGGCGCTGGCCTGACTGATGGCGCAGCCGTGGCCGGTAAAGGACGCCTCCTCGATTACATCGTTCTCGACGCGTAGCTGCAAGGTGAGTTCGTCACCGCAGCTGGGGTTGATGCCGTCATGCTCGTGCGTGGGGGCATCCATCTCGTACTTATAGTCGGGGTGCGAGTTGTGCTCCATAAACGTGGTGGAGGTGTACAGATTACCCATTGAACGTGCTCCAAACGTGATGCAGGCCGGCGATGAACTTGTCGATGTCGGCCTTGTCGTTGTAGAAGGCCACGCTGGCGCGGCAGCAGGCAAGGTTCTCGACGCCCAGCCAGGTAAGCAGCGGCTGTGCGCAGTGGTGACCGGCGCGGATGCAAACGCCGTCCATGTCCATGATGCTCGCGACATCGTGCGGGTGGATGCCCTTGACGTTAAAGCTCACGACGCCGTGATGGTTGTCCCAATAGATGGATCCGATGATCTGGACAAAGTCGAGCTGCATGAGCTCGCCCATCAGGTAGTGGACAAGTGCCTGCTCGCGTGCCTGGATGTTTTCGTAGCCCACCGTGTTGACGAGGTAGTCGAGGGCGGCGCCTGTGGCGAAGATGCCAGCGGCGTCCTGCGTGCCAGCCTCGAACTTCTCGGGGACGGGCGCCCAGACGGCGTCCTGCTCGGTGACCGAATCGATCATTTCGCCGCCGGTGAGCATGGGCGGCATGGCGTTGAGCAGGTCCATCTTGCCCCACAGCACGCCGATGCCCATGGGGCCCATGGCCTTGTGCGCGCTAAAGGCAAAGAAGTCGGCGCCCAGATCGGCCACGTTGACCGGCATGTGCGGCAGCGACTGCGCGCCGTCGACGACCAGATAGCCGCCATACTTGTGCACGAGCTTGCCGAGGTTCTTGACCGGGTTCTCAACGCCCAGAACGTTAGAGACCTGGCCCACAGCCAAGATCTTGGTCTTGGGGCCCACCTTGGACAGAACCTCCTCGGTCGTGAGCTGGCCGGTCTTGGTGGGATAGAGGTAGACGAGCTTGGCACCGGTCTCGCGGCAGACCTGCTGCCACGGGATCAGGTTGGAGTGGTGCTCCATGATGGTGATGACGACCTCGTCGCCGGGCTCCAGCACCGTGGGCGCAAAGCTCTTGGCTACCAGGTTGAGCGACTCGCTCGTGTTACGGGTGAAGACGACCTCGTTGGCCTGTGAGGCGCCGATGAGGTCGGCGATCTGCTGGCGGACCTTCGCGATGGCGTCGGTGGCCTCGACGGACAGTGAGTACAGGCCGCGCAGGGGGTTGGCGTTCATGCGCTGATAGAAGTCACGCTCGGCGTCGAGCACGCAGGCGGGGCGCTGCGCGGTGGCGGCACTATCGAGGAAGGCGATCTCGGGGTGCTGCTGGAAAAGCGGGAACTGTGCCTTGTAGGGATTGGTCTCGATGTCGACGGTAGGCCAGCCGCGCGAGGCCTCGTCACTGGCGTCGAGCTCCATAGGCTCCGGTGCGGTACAGGTATCGCATTTAACGTGCTCGGTGTCGATCATGCGAGCTCCTCTTCAAAGTTGTTGATCAGGTTGTTGCCCAAGCGGACGACGGCTGCGCGGGTGCGCTCGTCGGTGGCGGAAAGCGCGGCGTCCTCCAGCTTGGCGCGAATGAACAGGTCCTCGGCGGCGTTTTGGTCAAGGCCGCGGCAGGCGAGGTAGAACAGCTGCTCGTCGCGGACGTGGCCGATCGTAGCGCCGTGGTTGCCGGCAACGTCGTCCTCGTCGCAGAGGATGACGGGGACGGTCTTGTTGTCGACGCCCTTGTTGGCCAAAAGCACCGTCTCGCGCTCGGTGCCGGTTGCACCCTTGCAGCCGTGCACGAGGTCGATGGTGCCGCGGTAGACCTTCTTGGACGTGCCGGTCAGTACGCCGTTGGCGTCGATCTCGCACTCGGTCTTGCGACCGCGGTGGCGCAGCTCGTAGTTAAAGTCGCGCACCTGCTCGCGGGCGCCCAGGTAGTCAGTATCGATGGTGACCTTGGCGGTATCGCCCAGCAGGTCGCCGGCAAGGCCGGTGGCGCTGGCGCCGGCACCCAGGACGCTGTGCTGCACGTTGACGCGCGCGCCCTCGTCCAGGAACAGGCCGGTGTCGTCGAGCGCGATCCAGCTATCGTCGAGCGTCTGCGTGCAGGTCACGTTGACGGTGGCGTACTCGTGGGCGCACACGCGCAGCACGGAACCCACGACGCCTTGGCCGGCAACGGGGGAGTCCAGGGCGATCTGCAGGTCGAGCGTTGCCTGCGGGCGGGCGACGACGTCGATGGCGGCGATGGTCGCGGCAGCATCGACACCGCTCACACGCACGGTAACCGTGGCGTGCTTGTATGCGGGCACATCGATGACGACGCGCTTGGTGGCGTGGTCGGCCAGGTAGGTGTAGGCAGCCTCGCCCATGCCAGTCTCGAAGGCCTCAGCGGGGGAGAGCTCCTCCTCCAGCTTAATGGCACCGGCCTGGTAGACGGAGGTGGCGGGCACGTCGAGCTCGGTCTCGGGCGTGATGCGGGCGCGGTCGGCGGCATCACCCGGGGCGGAGGCGCGGCGCTCGGGGAAGCGCTCGGCCATGGCGTCCATGGCGGCGTCGAACGCGTCTGCCACGCCAGCAAATTGCTCGTCCAAGCCCTCGACCTCAACGGCCTCGGTGGGAGCGGCGGCAAGCTCGTCAGAGAGCTCGAGCTTGGTCTGATTCATCTTCAGCCAGCCCCATGTGGCAGCCGGCATCGCATTGACCTGCTCAAGGGTGGTAGCAGCGGTGTTCGTGGTCTGTTTCATTATCCGATCGCTCCTTCCATCTCGAGCTTGATCAGGTTGTTCATCTCGACGGCGTACTCCAACGGCAGCTCCTTGGAGACCGGGTTGGCAAAGCCGTTGACGATCATGGTACGGGCCTCTTCCTCCGAGATACCGCGGCTCATCAGGTAGAACACCTTGTCGTCGCCGATACGACCGATGGTGGCCTCGTGGCCGATGTCGACGTTCTTGGCGCGGATGTCCATGGCCGGAATAGTGTCGGAGCGGCTCTGGTCGTCGAGCATCAGCGACTGGCAGCTCACGGTTGCCTTGGAGCCCTCGGCCTTGGGCGTGGCCACGATAGAGCTGCGGAAGGTCTGGATGCCGCCGCTCTTGGAGATGCCCTTGGTCTCGACGGTCGCCGAGGTCTCGGGCGCGTTGAGTACGACCTTGCAGCCGGTATCGAGGTTCTGGCCGGCGCCGGCAAAGGTGATGCCGGTAAAGCTCGAACGGGCGCGGCGGCCGTTGAGCACGCTCATGGGATAGAGGTAGCCCACGTGGCTGCCGAAGGAGCCACTGATCCACTCGATGTCGCCGTCCTCGTCCACGCGTGCACGCTTGGTGTTGAGGTTGTACATGTTCTTGGACCAGTTCTCGATGGTCGAGTAGCGCAGGTGTGCGCGTTTGCCCACAAAGAGCTCGAC
>NZ_JBCOTQ010000083.1:0-4606 GCF_040920445.1 Collinsella aerofaciens
GCCATCTCCTGCTTCATCTTCTCGATAACCTTGCGGTACTCGGGGTCGCAAGCGCCCAGAATCTGTGTGGCGTAGATGGCGGCATTCTTGGCGCCGTTGATGGCAACGCAGGCCACGGGCACGCCCGAAGGCATCTGCACCATCGACAGCAGCGAATCCATACCGCCCAGGTCACTCGTCTTCATAGGCACGCCGATAACCGGCAGCGGCGTGAAAGCAGCCACGACACCACCCAGGTGAGCGGCCTTGCCGGCGGCGGCGATAATCACTTTGATACCGCGATCGGCAGCAGTCGAGGCCCACTCGTGGACCTTCGCCGGCGTGCGGTGTGCGCTCGCAATGACGAGCTCATAGGGCACACCAAGCGCCTCGAGCTCGGCGGTGCAGCCTTCCATAACGCCCAGATCGGACTTGGAACCCATGATGATCCCGACAACCGGCTTTTGATCTGCCATAAACAAAGACCTCCTGTTGAGAACGGCGACGCGGCGGATCCGCGACCCTTAACTACTGAGAGTAGTATAGCTGCTCCCGTCCCTGCGGTCTGTGTGGCGCTTCGCGGGCGGGCCAGGCTTTATCTTCACTCCGGTTGCTTTGCAAAGTCGTTCAGATAAAGCCTGGCCCGCCCGCGAAGCGCCCTGCGACCTACCGGGAATTGCTATGACGTACGTTTGCTGATGAATTGGAAGGAAAGGTCAACGGAGGCTGAAGGCAATTGGTTCAGCGAAAAACCCTGACAAACCTAATTCGTCAGGGCCCCACCAACGCTCACTCGTCGTTCATCGTTAAAGCTAGATATTCTCTTCCGCCCATTTCTCGAAATCGAGCTCTCGTCTCTGAGCAGTTCGGTAGACTTCCATGTCTTCGCGAGCGCCTACCACTACGATGGCCATCTTTTCTTTAATTCTGATGAGGCGGTACACGATTCGAATGCCACTTCCCCTGAGCTTGATCTTCATAAAGCCAGTCAAATCCGTACCTGCCTTGTTTCCAAGAGGCTTGCCGAATCCACCTTCGTTCTGCGGCAATGGGTTCGTTCTGATTTTTTCTATAGCCTTAAGGACGATCTTTCGTTGGGAGCCGTCCAGACGCTTAATATCCTTGAGAGCATCCGGGTAGAAAGCGACTTCGTACCCACTCATTCAAACTCGACCTCATCCATCTGATCGAGTTCGTCCTGGCTCACACCCAGCTCTTCCATAACATCAGACAGGGAAACAAGCGCATCGTCACTTGCCACAGCCATTCTCTTAAGCGCCAACGTTAACAAGGTGAGGTCCTCCTCCGCTTGCTTCGCTTCCCTATATTCATCGGGTGTCACAATCACAAACGCTGGCTTGTTGTGTTTGAGAACCACAACAGGATTGTCGTCCCCAACCTTCGAAAATGCAGCCGAGCCCTTACCGTGGCTGAAATCGCTAATTGAAACAAGGTTGTCGAGCATCTGCAAAGCAGGCATACATACCTCCTAAAAATGAATTCTTTTTCGAATTCATTTTATCATTCTTTTTTGCTATATTGTACCGCGCAACCGAAACAACCTTTTAGAATACGAATCCGAGCTTAGAATGACTGTTGGCCCTCGCACCGCCCTTGCCTCTTTTATTACGTCAAGTGGTATACAGCGAAGCAAAATGGCGATCTAAAGTGCGCGGCACTCGCCTCGCATCGCCACAAAAAACAAACTGCTCCCCACCCACTCGGGCAAGGAGCAAGCCTCATTTTTAATCAGACTGAGAACCACGAATGCAGAAACACAGGCGACTTCAGTCCCTTATCGCCGAGAGACGTTATTGTGCAGCCATTTCTTTAAGCTTCTCAGCCATCAACAAACACACGTCTTCCGATTGCGGGTACACGCCAAAATGATCGAAGAAACCATGGTCACATCCGGCATATTCGATGACCTCGACATCGATTCCTGAAGACCGTAATTTTGTAGCCCATTTTTCATCGGGGATACGAAGCGGATCGTATTCGGATGTCACGATAGTCACCGGGGGGAAATCAGTGCAGTCCTCAAGCATTAGCGCAGAAATCAACGGGTCATGAGGAGACATTTTTCCGTGTGCACAAAGTTCGACCATCGGGCCGTCCGAATCGCGAAGATGGTCGATGCGAAAACGCGCAACGTCCTCTTGATCGGCTATCGCAGGAAAATCCTCATATCCCTCGCCCTGTTCGCCCGCAAGGTCGACTTCAGGATAGATTTCGAAGGCATGGGCTACAGCTCCAGCACCCCTGAGCTGAACACACGCATTAGTAAGGCTTCCTCCTGCGGAGTCGCCGGCGACCATTATTTTATGAGGATTGATTCCGAGATCCCCGGCATGCTCGCACACATAATCAAGAGCAAGAACGCAATCCTCGATCTGCCCGGGAAATGCCGTCTCCGGCGCCAAGCGGTATTCTGGATAAACCACCACTGCACCAGACTTTTCGGCGATGAACTCGAGCTGATGTTCAAATTGCAGAACATTCCCCGCCATAAACGCGCCGCCATGCAGGTAAACGAGCGCTGGACTTGCCTTCTTATGATTTGGTGGCGTCCAGACGAATAAATCTATATAGCGATCGGCCGCCTCCATGAGGATCTCATCGCACTGAACCTCACCATCGAGTAGGCGGTATGTCGGCTTATCCGGGCGATGGCGCATTCCAATAAGGCTCGTCCAGCTCGGAGACATGCTAACATTCCGCATCTTCTTGCGAGATACCTCGAGAATTCGTGGGTCAAGCACATGCTCTCTTTCATCATCAGGAACCGGACGAATTTGAACCTCGAGCCCCCTCTTCTCGGTTATAAACGAGCGACCGGAGATGGCGCCAATCAACGCCTCGTCGTATTGTCTGCCCATCTTAAATCCCCTCTCGGCGATAACGCCAAATCGATATTTCCATAACTTTTGAGATAACGGCTTATGATGTCCTCAGTTGTCGTATATCTATGTACTAAAGAAACTGAAGACCAAGGGGTCCACCATGCCTGCAGCAAAAGACGAGCTCACTCAGCCAGAGCTTCTCTATCAGACCGTTGAAAACGATATCCTCAAGAAAATAGTTTCTGGCGAACTCCCCGGCGGCAGTCAGATTCCCACCGAAACCGAGCTTTGCAAGCAATACAAAGTAAGCAGGATCACCGTAAGACGCGCCGTACAGAATCTCATTGACCAAAACTTGCTCTACCGCCTGCGAGGCAAGGGAACATTCGTAAACCCATCGAAGCTCACCCTGAAACGAGGAACAAGCACCATTTTCAATTTGAGCTCCGACCCCCAATACGGCGATAAAACAACCAAGTCCATCTTGGAAACAGGCTTGATCAAGGCTGATGCCCACATTGCACGGGAGCTCAAAATTGACAACGGAACCGTAGTGCAACGAGTTGCGCGCTTGGTTTATATCGAAAATGCCCCCTGCGCCATCGACACCGTTTATGCAACGCAGGGCACTCTGCCCGGACTACTGGAGCTTCTCACAGACAATGTCAGTCTTTTCGACCTGATCGCCAACCATTACAGCATCGCAACCGGTATTGAGAAGCTCAAAATCACCGCAGGAATAGCGGGGCTCCAAGAAGCAAACCTTCTCGGTTATATCGTTGGAGCCCCCGTGAGCGTTGTCGAGCACGTCACATATGCCTGCGATGAAATGCCGCTCCACTATTCAAAAACCGTTTGGCGAGCAGACGCATCGTCCTTCGAGTTCAGCATCTCAAAAGATGGACGCCTTCTCTAGCCCAAAATCCCCAGGACGCCGAGCACAATACCCGCAGCGAGAATGCCCACAATCTGCCAAATAATTTTGACCTGTTTCTTATTGCAAAGACACATAATCCCGAACGCGCAGAGCGGCAAAAGAGCCGGGAATATCCCATCGAGCGTTTCCTGCAACTTAAACGCGGTGTCGCCGAAGTTAAGAGCGAGCGGAGTGGTAACTGCAACGGTGGTCGCCACCATTCCACCAACTACCATTAGTCCCACAATCGCCAGGCCGGACGTAACTTTGTGCATTACATCAGAATCGTTCAGCTTCGAAATCATGCCACTGCCAAGCGAATAACCATACTGAAGCCCAAACCAGCGGATCAGGATCGTTGGGACATTATAAAGAAGCAGGAACAGGATTGGGCCGAGCAGACTGCCCGAAAGGCAAAGTCCTGTCACAACGCCCGTCGCAATCATGCGAAGCGTACTGGCAATCAGTGAATCTCCAATACCGGAAAGCGGAGCCATAAGCGATGCTTTCATGGCGTTAATTGAGGCGGTGTCAAAGTCCTGATTGTTGGCGTTCTCCTCCTCCATGGAGGCCACAATGCCGGCGACCAGAGGATTAAACGTAACTTGAATATTGTAGAACTCAAGATGACGCTTATATGCCTCGATCCGGTCTTCAGGCTTATCGTATAACCGCTTGATTACCGGAATCATGTCGTAGCAGAAACCAACGTTCATTTGTCGGTCAAAGCTCCACATGATGTTGAGTGGAAAGCTACGCCAAAATAACGCCTTTAAGTCTTTCTTGGTTATTTGTTAGCGTCGGATTATTTTAGCCAAATATAGTCGGCCGAGATTGACCAATCCCGGCCGACCCATTTTAGCCAACA
>NZ_JBCOTQ010000084.1:0-2755 GCF_040920445.1 Collinsella aerofaciens
TCGTAGACGTTCCTGCCGTCCTCGAGGTAGCCCTCCTGGTCGAAGTGCATGATCTCGATCTTCTCGGTCTCCTTCATGTGTGTCCTCCCATCACATGTGCGCAATTCTATACATCGCGCTTCTTGCTGATACCAATTATAGCCATACGATTGCTTGTTATTTAATACCAATCCAAACTCACGGAGATTTGCGGCGAACGGTCGGTTTCCTCGCCCGAGTGGTATTACAACGCCAATAGTTGTCTATTTCGAGCGCTACTGCCAACGGGTTCCCCACAACTCGCCAGCTATAAAAGCGTTGCGCCAGACCCGCCCAAGCGTTTCCGGCGCAACCGCGCAGTTTAGTTATTCGGCTTCCATCTCCGCTGTCACACGGCGATACATCTCGATAACCTGAGTCGTCGCCTTGGACGGATCTTGATAGTAGCGGCCATCACACGTCTCGGCCGAGACATAGCCCGTATAGCCGTGGCGCATGAGTGCCTCGAGGTCGGCACGCATATCACGCTCGCCGTCGCCCCAGGCAAGATGCGTCGTGCCGCCGCCCACATCTACAAAGTGGGTGTGAACGATCTTGTCGCCCAAAACCTCAAAGTAGCCGTCGATCGTGTCGCCGGCAACTTCCATGGCGCCAAAGTCGATACAGGCCTTCAGGTTGGGACGATCGACCGCCTCGAGGATGCGCGCGACATCCTGTGCCGTATTGACCAACACGGACTCCGACGGCTGCAGGGCCTCGAGCGCGACGCGAATACCGCGCGTATCGGCGTAGTCGCACACCGAGCGCAGCATGGCAACGCTGCGGGCCCAGGCGTCCTCAGCCGGCTCGTCCAGATAGGCCCAACCACTCGTCACCAGAATCTGCGGCACGCCCAACTCAACGGCAACGTCGATCACATTCTTAAAGTACGAGAGGATGCGTTTTTGGCCCGCCTCACCGCGCACCGCGACGTTCCATGGCTTGGGGTTGTTCTGCTCGGGGCACACGCACACGATCTTGATACCGTATTGGGCGGCAAGATCGCGAATCTTATCCACCGAATCGTGCTCATGGCAATCCACATACAGGTGCATCGAGCCGGTCCACAGCTCGATATTGCGATAGCCGGCCTCACCTGCAGCCTTAAAAAACGTCTCGATGCTGTAGTAACGATGGTTGATGTTCATGAGCGAAAGCTCGGGTACGACCATAGCCCTCCCCTTTCGTACGGAGTTTTAAAAAACAGGGGGCCGCCGCAGATGCGACAAGCCCCCCAAAGATCGACGCAACCGTTAGACGCGATGGAAGCGCGATTCGAACATATTAGGCAAGCACGCCAAAGTAAGCGCCGATGATGCCCACGACCATGGTGCAGAGGATCAGGACCATCGGGTTGATCTTCTTGGAGAGCAGCCAGTAGTAGAGCCAGAAGGCGGCCATACCGAGCATACCGGGCATGATGCCGTCCAGGATGTCCTGGAGAGTCTGGGCGGAGTCGCCCTGACCAATGGCGATGGGCAACGAAGCCCAGAACATGTCCTTGCTCATGGCGCCGACGACCATAACGCCGACAATGCCGACGCAGGCCATGATCTTTTGCATCAGGCCGGTCTTCTGAGCCTCGTCGAGGAAGCCAATGCCTAGCTCATAACCCTTGATAGCGCCAAAGATACGAATCAGGAACGCCGGGATGTTGTAGACGAGCAGGAAGGCGATGGGGCCAAAGACGTTGCCGGCCTGGCACAGGCTGATGCCCACGGCAGCGGCGACGACGCGCAGGGTGGACAGGAAGAAGGAGTCACCCAGGCCGGAAAGCGGACCCATGAGGGCGGCCTTGATGTCGTTGACGCTCTCGGGCTCAACCTCGCCACGAGCGACCTTTTCTTCCATGGCCATCGCGATGCCGCCCACGAAGGGAGCGAGCTGCGGGGTGATGTTGAAGAATGCGCTGTGACGGTGCAAGGCCTCGGCGTAATCATCGGGACGGCCGGCATAGATCTTCTTGAGCATGTTGGCGACCATCAGGCAGAAGGCAATGTTCATCTGCTTGTAGTAGGTCCAGGAGAATTCCATGCCCAGGGCGCCGGTGTTCACGGCGCTCTTAATGAGGTCGGAGCGAGTAATCTGGTTCTCGGAATTAGAAGTCATCGTCCTCATCCCCTTCCACAGAAAGCTGGGACTGGGCGCCACCAAGGCCCAGCAGGTCGTACTTGTCGATGCCGATGATGATTGCGATCAGGGCGACGCCGAGGACGGGCACGTTGGCATAGGAGCACAGCAGGAAGCCCAGGAAGTAGAACGGCACGAGCTGCTTGGTAAGCACCAGACGGCCGAGCATGGCGAAGCCCATGGCAGGCAGGATGTTGGCTGCGACGCCAAAGCCATCGAGGACGAACGTCGGGATGAAGTCGAGCAGGCCCTGAACGGCGTCGGCACCCAGATAGAAGGAGACCGAGCACAGGATAAAGGCCAGGACGACAATCACGAGACCGATAATCCAGTGCATAGCGTAGATACCCTTGAGGTTACCCTTGCTGGCAAAGACGTCGGCACGGTCGACCAGAAGGGGCATACCGGCGTTGACGACGTTCTTAATGGCCAGGCACAGAGTGGCGATGGGCATCGCGAGCGCGATAGCGGCCTCGGTGCTCTGACCCAGCTGAATAGCGAAGGCGCAGGCGAGCACACCGCCAATACACTCATCGGGCGGCACGTAAGCGCCGATGGAGATTGAACCCATGAAGAGCAGCTCGAGGCTCGCACCGATGGCGAGGCC
>NZ_JBCOTQ010000084.1:2907-4323 GCF_040920445.1 Collinsella aerofaciens
CCTTTGATCCCTCTTGGATCCGCGCGGCGATTCCCGACTTGTCAGCGCGCCCTTTTCCATGCCGACAATCGCCTAGACAGATCCAGCTTGTACCGGTGTGCTGTTAACACCTAAACCGGTGCAAATGATTTGATACCAATTATATAGTCATGAGAAAACTATTTAATACCAATCGCTCAACGGGCGTGTACTCCCGGTGAACGGTAGATGGGGGTAACGGGTAAAGCGTTTATCCGGTACGCCCACGAATAGGGGCGGCGCCGTGCGCGCCGCCCGTGGTTCTCAATTAGAGGGCGCTTAGGGCATCGACCTTGGGGTCGTCGGCCAGAGCGCGAATCTCGACCTCGACACCGCGGCCGACGAGCTCACGAATGTCCTCTTCCTCGGCAGCAGTCACAAAGATCTGGCGGGAGATCTTACGGGCATCGGGACGCTGCTCGTCCTTGGACTTGGTGTTGCCCAGGTTGATGGAGGTGATCTGCGGGCAGCCGTCGACAAGCTGCTTGGCCTCGGCGATGCTGGCGACGCAGATGATCATCTTGTACTTATCGGTAACACCGGAGTTGATGGCCTCGATGGCGTGCTCCATGTCCTTGATGACGAGCTTGACGTTGGCCGGCTTTCCCATCTTGAGCGTAGTCTTCCAGACGGGATCGTTGGCAACCTTGTCGCCAACGCAGAAGATGCAGTCAGAACCCAAGCCCTGGACCCAAGAGACGGCCACCTGGCCATGAAGCAGACGATGGTCGACGCGAAGCAGTTGAATCATGATTGACCCCCAAAGGTCTCATGCCGGAAACCCGGCCCCATTAATAGCAGGCGGTGACTAGAACTCTTCCTCGTCATCCGCATCGGTCAGCAGGTCGTTGACAAACTTGACGCGCGTGTCGTCAGCCGCGAGGATCTCGCGGATAACCTGATCGGCGGGAGCCTCCTGGTCCGAAAAGAGCAGCTGGATCAGCAGCGGCAGATTCATGTTGGCAACCAGGTAGGTGTTGGGGCGCGTCTGGACGATCTTGGTGAACTCGTTGTTGACGCTGCCGCCAAACAGGTCGGTGCACACGATTACGTCGTCGGCGGGGTCGAAGGTCGCCAGGAGCTTGGCGGCCTCCTCGGCGACATCGGTGCGGCCGTCGACAAACATCGACAGGTCGTGGACGTTATCGCGCGCGCCCGAGAGCAGCTCGGTACTCTCCTTGATGCCGGTCGCAAAATGCGCGTGGCTGGCGAAGATGTATTGCCTCATTGCGGTTTCCCCCAAATGAAATTAGTAGTCGAACTGGTGGTAGTAGCGGCGGTACTTGAGGTTGTGCTTGGTGACCAGCTCGTAGTTGCGCGCGAGGCGGTCGGTGGTCAGCACGGACAGGATCCACGGCGACACGATGACGCGGAAGTCGTCGTCCAGGCCCGGGATCG
>NZ_JBCOTQ010000085.1:0-4073 GCF_040920445.1 Collinsella aerofaciens
CGCGTGAGCCGTTCGTCCGCGCTGGCTTCCAAGGCCACGGGTTTCCCCATTGCCAAGGCCGCCGCGCGCCTGGCTGTGGGCTACACGCTCGACGAGATCGTCAACGACATCACCAAGGCTACGCCCGCCTGCTTTGAGCCCACGATTGACTACTGCGTTGTCAAGGTGCCGCGCTTTGCCTTCGAGAAGTTCAAGGGTACCGACCCCACGCTCACCACGCGCATGAAGGCCGTGGGCGAGATCATGGCGATCGGCCGCACCTTTGAGGAGGCCTTTGGCAAGGCTATGCGCTCGCTGGAGGATGGTCACCAGGGCATTTGCGCCGGTGGCAAGGAAGGTGCCGATAAGCTGAGCGACGACGAGCTTGCTCAGGCCGTGGCAACCCCGACCGAGCATCGCATCTTCTTTGTGGTCGAGGCCCTGCGCCGTGGCTGGGACATCGTTCGCATCCATGCCATCTGCGGTATCGATCCGTGGTACCTCAACCGTATCAACGATATGGTGCAGGTCCAGGAGAGCATCCGCGGCCTGCGTGTGGAGGATATCGACGCCGACGCGATGCGCCTGCTCAAGCAGTACGGCACGAGCGACGCCGAGATCGCCGCGCTGACCGGCTCGGACGAGCGCTTTGTGCGCGCCTATCGCAAGGGTCTGGGCGTGGTTCCCAGCATGAAGACGGTCGATACCTGCGCGGCCGAGTTCTCGAGCGCCACGGAGTACCATTACAAGACGTACGAGAACATCTACCGCACGAGTCCGGATGCTAAGAAGTGCGTAGCTCCCGACGAGACCACGCCGGCGGACAAGCCCAAGGCGATGATCCTGGGTGCCGGCCCCAACCGCATTGGCCAGGGTATCGAGTTCGATTACTGCTGCGTGCACGCGAGCTACGCGCTGGCGGCCCGCGGCTTTGAGACCATCATGGTCAACTGCAATCCCGAGACCGTTTCGACCGACTACGACACGTCCGACCGCCTTTACTTTGAGCCGCTCACCTACGAGGACGTCATGGATGTCATCGACGTTGAGCGACCCGACGGCGTCGTGGTGACGCTCGGCGGCCAGACCCCGCTTAAGCTGGCGCGCATGCTCGAGGAGAGCAGCGTGAACATCATGGGTACCAAGCCCGATGCCATCGACTTTGCCGAGGACCGCGAGCGCTTTGCCGCCCTGCTCGACAAGCTGGGCATCATGTACCCGCCGGCGGGTCAGGCCACCTCGTTTGAGGAGGCCGAGGCCGTTGCCGCACACATTGGCTACCCGCTGCTGGTACGTCCGAGCTACGTGCTGGGCGGCCGCGGCATGATGATCGCCTACGATGCCGAGCACCTGCGCGATTACATGGCCGAGGCCGCGCGCATTAGCCCCGACTACCCGGTGTATCTGGACCGCTTCCTGGAGGGTGCGATCGAGTCCGATGTCGACGCCCTGTGCGATGGCGAAGAGGTCTACATCGGCGGCATTCTGGAGCATATCGAGGAGGCCGGTATTCACTCCGGCGACTCCGCGACCTGTATCCCGCCGTTTAGCTTTAGCGAGAGCCTGCAGGCAAAGCTTCGCGAGACCACGCGCCGCATCGCGATGGCGCTGGGCGTACGCGGCCTGGTCAACGTACAGTACGCCATCAAGGGCGAGACCGTTTACGTGATCGAGGCCAATCCGCGCGCAAGCCGTACCGTGCCGTTTATCTCCAAGGCCACCGGTGTGCCGCTCGCCAAGTGTGCCGCACGTATCATGGCGGGCGATTCCATCGCGAGCTTGGGCCTGCCGAGCGACGAGCGTCAGCTCGATTGGTTCTGCATGAAGGAAGCCGTTATGCCCTGGGGTCGTTTCCCCGGTGCTGACGTTATCCTGGGGCCCGAGATGAAGTCGACGGGCGAGGTCATGGGTATCGCCAAGAGCTATCCCGAGGCATACGCCAAGACGCAGCTGGCAATTGACTACAAGCTGCCCGACCCGAGCGCCGGCAAGGTGTTCATCAGCGTGTGCGACCGCGACAAGCGTCATATCCTTTCGGTCGCTCGCATCCTGCGCTACCTGGGCTTTGATATCTGCTCCACCGAGGGTACGGCGCGCGTTCTGCGTGGAGGCAACGTGACGTGCGAGGTCGTGGAGAAGATTAGCGGCCCGCACGACGGCGAGCGTCCCAACATCGGCGACCTCATCGCCGATGGCAAGATTGCGGTAATCATCAACACGCCGTACGGCCCGGGTTCGCGTGGTGACGGCTATCTGTTGCGTACCGAGGCGGTGCGCCGCGGCGTGACCTGCGTGACCGCGATGTCTGCCGCCAACACGTACGTGAGTGCCATCGAGGCGGTGCGCGAGGACCAGCAGGGTCACGGCAGCGCCAACGACATGGGCATGGACGTCATCGCCCTGCAGGACCTGCCGCAGCACACGGTGTAGTGTGACCTGTCCGGCCGGGACGGAGGGGGCCGAGTTTCCCCTTCGCTCCGGCTGCAAGCAGAGTCGCTCAGGAGGAAACTCGGCCCCTCCCGCCCCGACGCACTGTGTCTAGACGGATTGCACCCCCCTGTTTTTAGAGATAAATACCATTTAGCGGTGATATTCAACCGTTCAAGATATTATGTAATGGCATATTACGTCATATGACGTAATATGCCATTGGCAGTCAAGGATGATTGTCTGTGTTCAAGTCGAGAAAGGGGCAAAATGATTAAACTGTGTCGCGTCGATAGCCGGTTAGTGCATGGGCAGACCGTGTTCTCTTGGTATCCAACGCTTGAAGCAAACGCTATTCTTGTGGTTTCAGATGAGTACGCCGCAAGCAAAGAGCGAATTCAAGCGCTGCGAATTGCAAAACCCGCTGATGCCAAATTGGTTGTCAAAAGTGTAGAAGATTCCATCGTGGCCCTTAACGGAAGCGCGGTGGATAAATACGAGCTAATTGTTGTTGCGGGAAATGTACATGACGCCTGTGAAGTTGCGCGTGCGTGTCCAAAAATAACGTCTGTGAATTTAGGCGGCGCTCGACCGTTGGGGGATAGCGTAAAGGAGCTTGGCCCTGCTGTGCGCCTTTCCCAATCCGATATTAATGAAATTAAGAAAGCCATGGCTGATGGAATCGAGTTCGAGGTAAGGCAGGTTGCTAGCGAGAAAAAACGCATCGTAACAAGTTTTGATTTGTAGGAAGAGGGAGAAATATGCTGCTTCAGGCTTTTCTGGTTGGTCTTGCCGCTGCGATAGGTCAATCGGATTATTTACTCGGTACTGCGATGGTCGAGCGGCCGATTGTCCTCGGAGCGATTGTCGGTATTTTTTTGGGTGATATTCCGACTGGCGTTATTGTTGGTTTCCAGCTCGAACTCGCGTTCATGGGGGTCTGGCAGGTTGGTGCTGCCGTGCCGCCCAACGTAATTGTTGGTTCAGTTTTGGGAACAGCCTTTGCGATTACTATGGGTGCGGGTCCCGAGACCGCTCTGACTATTGCTATGCCCACTGCGGTGCTTGCCGGCATGTTTGACAGCCTTATGTATAGCGTTGTTACGCCTCCTATGGCTGTCTGGGCTGATCGTGGCGCCGAAAAAGACGACCCCAAAACGATTGCAGCCGCTATGTGGACCAATGGAATTCTCTACATCATTGCGCTTGGCTTGATTTGCGGCGTGGCTTTTTACGTTGGAAATGATGCTGTTCAGGCACTGATTGACGCCATTCCTGATTGGCTTACGAATGGGCTTACGATCGCAACGGGTATTCTGCCCGCGCTTGGATTTGCGCAGCTTATGTCAATCCTGTCCACCAAGGAGCTGAGCTTCCTATTCTTTGGAGGCTTCTTGCTGAGTGCCTATCTAAACATTCCGACGATCGGTATCGTGGCGTTTTCGCTGATCCTGATTGGGATTCTCAATATGGCTCACATTTTTATGCCTGCCAGTGCGGCGGTCGCTAAGGAGGTTGACGATGACAACGAATTCTAATGATGTTCTTGAGCTCTCGCCGGAGTCAAATAAATCGACCGATAAGAGAATATGTTAGCGCCGGGCGATTTTAGCCGCTAATAGTCAAACGATTTTGACCAATCCCGGTCACCGAATAATGGCCACCGT
>NZ_JBCOTQ010000086.1:0-3257 GCF_040920445.1 Collinsella aerofaciens
CGATACAGCACATCCATACGATTGGAAAGCGTACGCGATAGGCCGTCGGCATAACCGATCGGCAGCGTGCAGATCTGAACGCGCGTGCGCGGTACGCGGTAGGTAAAACCGTAGCCCACGCCCTCACCCATCGCAGGGTGTGCCACGCGCGTCACGCGCGCATGGACGCTCATAACGGGATCAAGCTGCATCACGCGGCCACTCAGCTCGCACGGCTGCATGCCATACAAGCCAACGCCGGCGCGAATCATATCAAAATGCATCGAGGGGTCGAGCATCGAGGACGGCGTGTTGGCGCAGTGCACGATACCGCACTCAAAACCCGCATCCTTAATGGCCTGAACGGCCTCGGTAAAGCGCTGACACTGCAGCTTGTAGTCCCAGCCCGAAGGTTCATCGGCCGTGGCGAAGTGCGTAAATACGCCGTCGCACTGAATACCGCGATGGAAATTAATACCGCGGACAAAGTCGAGCACCTGCGTGTAGTGAACGCCGATACGATTCATGCCCGTCTCGATGGCGAGATGATACTTGCCCACTTTGCCCGCCGCGACGGCACATTCGCCATACGCAAGAGCAAAGTCAGACGTATAGACCGAGGGCATGATATCAAACTCGAGCAACGTCGGAATGGCCTCGATAGGCGGCTCGCTTAGGATGAGGATGGGTTTCGTAATCCCGCCCTGTCGGAGCTCAACGCCCTCGTTAACCGTCGCCACGGCAAACATGTCGGCACCGGCCGAATACATGATCTTGGCGCACTCAACAGCTCCATGGCCATAAGCATCGGCCTTGACCACGCAGCACAGGCGCTGACGTGGATTCAGCAAGTTCTTGTAGGCCCTCGTGTTACGACGGAGCGCCCCACGGTCGATCTCGACCCAGGACCAGCGCGTCAAATCGGCTTTATTCATGATTAGTCATCCGACCCTTCGTCCATGATTCCCAGATCTTCGAGCGCATCCTTTGCCGCCAGCTCCATGGCAGGACCGATCAAGTCGATAAGATCGGTCGCGATAACGCTCTTCTCACCATACTCCGTCGCCGCGGCAAAACCGGCGTAGCTGTGAAGTGCGACGGCGTACGAATACAGCAACTCCCAACGATCCATCTCGTCGCGCATGGTGGCAAGCGTGCCGGCCAAAATACCCGCGAGAACATCACCCGAACCGGCAGTTGCCAGAGAAGCCGGACCCGAGAGCGGCAGCAGTACACGCTCAACGCCACAGATAGCCGTCGTCGGCCCCTTGGCAATGACCACCAGATTGTCGGAGCCTGCAGCCCAGACAACCTTCTGCGCGGCTGCAATCGCGGTACCAAGGTCGTTCACCTCGTCACCGGCAACCAGACGCGAAAGCTCACGATAGTGCGGCGTCATAACCAACGGCTGCTCGCGACGATACATCTCGGGGTTACTATCAATACCGTCAATGGCAATCTTAGCAAGGCAGTTGAGTGCATCGGCATCCAAAATAAGCGGTACATCAAGCTCGAGCAAGCCCGAAACCACCTGCATAGCGCCGGCAGACGTCGTCATACCGGGACCGCACAGTACGCAGCTGTACTTCTTTGCAATCTCGCACACCGTCATGCGCGCAGCGGCGCCAAAGGAGCCGCGGGAATCAGACGGAATAGCAAAGACGGGAATCGAAGGAAGTGCCATGCGAATAAGATTGGCGCAGGCGTCAGGAGCCGCGACTGCCACGTAACCAGCACCCGCGCGAGCTGCAGACTTGGCCGCCATAATGGCAGCACCAGGATATTGCGCAGATCCGGCGACAATAAGCACAGAGCCACGGGAATACTTATCGATATTCGTAGGAAGTGGAGCAAAGTAATCGACTAAGTCACCGGGCTCGACAATCTCGGCGGCGTGTTCGACATCATCGATGACCTCGTCAAGACGGTCGTAAAGATTGCCGCAGATCAAATCGCCAGCATACTCAGGACCATCAGCGCTATACAGACCAATCTTGGGCGCAATCATCGTCACCGTATGCTCGGCACGAATGCAGTCGTCATCAACAACGCCCGTCTCGGCATTCAGGCCCGAGGGGACATCAATGGATACGACACAATCGGCGCATTCATTGACCGTAGGAATCCAGATGGAGAACGGCGCACGCAGATTCCCGTGGAAACCGGTACCAAAAATGGCATCGACAACAACATCGGCCTTATCGATCAAAACCTCGAGTTCGTCACGCGAGGGGCCGACGCAAACGTGCACATCGCGGCCGGCAGTACGACGAGCAACATGACGTGCCAGAGCAGCAGGAATCTCATCCGGCTCAACCGGAGAAACGATATCGACGTCCACACCCTTATGGCTCAGAATATCGGCGGCAACCCAACCGTCGCCGCCATTATTACCAAAACCGACCAGAACGAGAACCCGATCGGGATTGAGCTTCAAGACCTCGTTGGCGGCAAACTCACCCGCTAGCTCCATAAGCTCGGCCTTCGAAGTCCCTTCGCGTTCGATGATATCCTCGAGACGAACGACTTCTTCGGTACTCAAAACCGGTTTCATCTATGCTCCTAGCGTATCTTGCGAAGCATCGCCCAGGTGCTCCGTCAATGCTGAATTCTGCAGCTGCTCAAGCTCATCTAAAACAGAGCGAGCCTCTTTAAATGTCTGCGCTACGCGTTTCTTGGTACTCACCTTTTCCTCTTTTGGCTTAGGCCGAGCATCTTCGGTAATCGCGATGGCATTCGCAACGGCTAAGTCTCCTGTAAGCGTAATGGAAAGAGCGACCTCAACAACACCCAGCTCTTGAGCGATCTCGAGAGCACGGCCCGAAAGCAGCGCTTTCGGTTTGCCGAGTTTATCACGCGTAACCGAAACATCCTTGCGACCAACGCCTTGACTAAAACCCGTGCCGAGAGCTTTAAGTACCGCCTCGCGCGAAGCAAAGCGGCTGGCATAGTGAGCAGCGGGGCGCGATGATGCATCACAATACGCACGCTCTTCTTCGGTAAACACACGCCGAGCAAACGACGGCGTCTTTTCAAGTATTGATTTCATACGGGAAATCTCGACGATATCAACGCCGATACCAGCTTCAGCCATGTTCACCTCCATATCGCACAGACTAAGTTATTGTAGCCCGTTCACAGAAGATGCGACAAACGAGGGTTATAAAACACAGCTACTATGTGAGACAAGAGCCCGTAAACGCAAAAAAGGGGGAGGCCGCGAGGCCTCCCCCTTCTCAGTTCGATGACGGCTCGGTGCCGTCCACCGGTCAGCGGCG
>NZ_JBCOTQ010000087.1:0-3227 GCF_040920445.1 Collinsella aerofaciens
ACGAAAGGGCGCTGACCTTTTGGTCGCGCCCTTGAAGTTGAACGTCAGATTGTCCAAATGCGGCCCGCGCAGCGTCGGCTGGTCCGCCGTTCGTTAGAACGGCGGAACCTGAGACGTAACCCCTACGGCCGCTGGCCCATGCCACCCTCGAGGGTGACGGTCTCGCCGTTCATGTACTTAAAGTCGGGACCGCAGAGCTGAACGACAACGCGGCCGATCTCCTTCTCGACGTCGCCGTAGTGACCCGCCGGCGGCATGTGGACGTTGGCCTTGAACGCCTCGGGATAGGCATCCTGGAAGTTCTCGAGCGCAGCGGTCCAAGCAAGCGGGCACACGATGTTGACGTTGATGCCGTCCTTGCCCCACTCGTTGGCGGCAACGCGGGTCAGGCCGCGGATGCCCTCCTTGGCGGCGGCATAGCTGCACTGGCCATAATTGCCAAACAGGCCGGCGCCCGAAGCGAAGTTGACCACGGAGCCCTTGGTCTCCTTCAGGTGCGGATAGGCCTTCTGCATGTACAGGTAGGTGGCATACAGGCCAGAGTAAATGGCCAGGTTGAACTGATCCATGGTGTGATCGGCGATGGTCACGCCCGAGGCGCTGGCCTGAGCATTGTTGACGACGGCGTCGATGCGGCCGAACTCCTCAATGGCCTTGTCGATGACGTTCTGGACGACGGCCTCGTTGTCCTGACCAGCCGAGACATCGGCCTGAACAGGCAGAACCTTGACGCCGTACTCGGCCTCGAGAGACTCCTTGGCGGCCTCGAGCTTGGCGACGTTGCGGCCGGTGATGACGAGGTTCGCGCCCTCCTTGGCAAATGCGATATCGATGCCGTAGCCGATGGAGCCAGCGGAACCGTCCTTAAGCGTGGCCTTGCCGCCGCCGGTGACGATCACGGTCTTACCAGTGAAAAGTCCCATACAAAGTCCTTTCAAATCGCGACGGGCACGCCCGCCGACTGCGCGCATCCAACTTCACGCGCCAAAAGCTGAAATGCAACTTTAGCTTCTTCAAGTGAAAAATAAAGCCCATGGCAGGCGAACGGCACCACGTCGTTCGGCGAAGGGATTGTCAAGTACAAACTGAATAAAGCGATCGAGTTATTGCTATCAGATCGAGCCATCGAACACGTTTTGAAACTTTGCTGCGGCGCGCGGGATGTCGGCGCGAGACTTTATCATAGGGTGACAAACAACGATGAGGAGCACATGCCTATGACAGACGAGCTGGACCCCCAGACTCAACAGCATATTGATGATTCCGCAGACGTCACCGCAGATACTGACGCTGTGACCTGCGATGGTATCGACATCGACGACCCCATCTTGAACGAAAGCGCTACGGCGGAAACCCCCGAAACAGAAAACGCCGATGAGCAAAACGACGATGCGCCCGCTCAGGACGACGCCCCTGTACAGGACGACGCCCCGCAAGCAGCGGGCCCCATCGAGGTGTCTTCGGAAGAAGAGCTCGATGCCGTCATGGACTCCATGATGGATGCTGTCAAAGCGATGAAAGACGCCGTCGCCGATGCCGATATCGATGCCGAGGAAGAGGAGGCCGCCGAGGCGGCCTCGACCTTTGTGCCCGGCGAGACTCCGGTTGCCGACCAGGGCAGCACCATGCCCTCGTTTCTGCAGCTCGAGCACCCCACGATTGGCGCCGATGCGGTCGATCCGCACGCAGCAGGCTTTTCTGTGGTCGAGGGCGGTACCGGCAATATCGCCGCGCCGCAGGCTGCCGATGCGGACGCTGCCGACACCGCTCGCCCGACCGCCCCGCACTCCCCCGCCGCAAGCCGCGATCTGGGGACCGCTGTCTCGAACACTGCGAACGCCGTGGGTACCTTTATCGCCCAGGGCGCCTCGGCCATGCGCGAGATGAACGCCGCGAAAAAGGCACTTGCCGATGCCCGCGCCCACCTGGCCGAACTTGAGCAGCGCATTGCCGATCAGGCCGAGGAACTCGAGACGCGCCAGGATATCGCAGGCCGCTACGACCAGATCGTCGCCGACCAGCGCCAGGCGATCGCCACAGCGCAAAAGACCGCTGCGGCAGCCGAAATCAATCGCGATGTCCATGCTTCCAAAGTAGCAGAGCTCAAGGGTCAGCTCGAACAAATGAAGACAGAGGATGACGCGACCGAGCTCCGCCTGAAGGCCGCGCTCGATGCCGTGGAGGCCCGCGAGGCGAGCTCGCGCGAGACCGGCAACCGCCTCGTTCGCCGTCTTGAGGATTCCAAGCGCATCCGCGACAAGGTGCAGGCCGAGCGAGACGCCGGCATTGCCGCCGCACAACAAACCGTCGACGCCACGCGCGCCCAGCTCGAGACACTGCGTCATGAGTATGCCGAGCTGCAACGCAATCCCTCGGCAAATCCCGCCAACTATACGGTGCGCACCAGCGAGCTCTCGATGCAGATCTCCGACACGGCAGATGCCCTGCGTAAAGCCGAAGAAGATGTCCCGCGTATCACCGCCGACCTTGAACACTCGCTTGCCGCAGCCGAGCAGGCCGTCGAGCAAGCTCAAGCCCCTATCGCCGACGCAAAACGCGCGCACCAAGCCGTGACGACCGAAGCCGATGCCGCGCGCGACGAGCTGCAGACGGCGAAGACTGCCGCCGCGACTCGTCAGCGCGAACTGCGCGAGAAGATCACTGCCGAGGACAAGGCACGCCGCGACCAGGAGCAGAGCATCGCCAACGCCCAAGCAGATGCCGCACATGCGCAGTCAATCATCGAACAGGCGACCGAGGTGCACGACCACCCAGAGATCACTGAGTCGCTTGCAGGATCCTTGGCCCGAGACAAAGCCGAACACGCCGAGACCGAGCGAGAAGTCGCCCAGCTCGAGGCCGCCGAGGACGCGGTGCGCGAGCGTACCCGCGACTCACGCATCAAATTCACAGGCGCCATCGTCTGCGTCGTCGCCGCAATCCTGGTGATCATCGCAATCTGGCTGTTCGCGAGCAAGTAAACCAGCCGCCAAAAAACGCCCAACGCAGTTGCGGTGAGATAGTTCCTGTTTAGCCCTCAAAAAGCCAATTCAATAGTCATTGGGGACGTTCTTAAACGACTAGTCAAACAAGAACATCCCCAACGACCACCAATCTCTTGACATAAGGACTGTCCCCAGGTGCCGGCACAGACGATATGAGCAGGACATAAAAACATTGAGAGCCCCTGCTGCATGAAAGACCGCGGATTAGGCCGACAATGGTGA
>NZ_JBCOTQ010000088.1:0-3200 GCF_040920445.1 Collinsella aerofaciens
TACGAGCATATCGCCCGTGTGCTGACGGTGGCAGGGGAGCTGGCGCTGTGCGACGGCGTCGCGCCCTCGTCGAGCCTTATGTGGGCGGCGTTTTTGCACGATGTGTCCAAGCCCGATTGCTTTACGGTCGATCACGCCGGCAGCGGACACTTCTACGGTCATCCAGAGCTCGGCGCCAAGAAGGCGCGCGTCATTATGGACCGCCTGGCGCTCTCGCACGACCTGGCGCGCGACGTGTGCCTGCTCATCAAATATCACGACAAGCCGCTGCGCCCAGAGCGCTCCTGCCTGCTCAATATGATGCGCGCGCTTTCGGGCGAGGGCGTCGACACGCCGCGCTTGATGGACGAGCTCATGGATCTTAAGCGTGCCGACACGCTCGGCAAGGCCCCGTCGTGCTTCTATTACGTTGAGACGATTGAGGAGATGCGCGCGATGGCGCACGAGCTGCTGAAGGCGGGGGAGCCCTATACGATCAAGATGCTCGCCATCAACGGCGGCGACCTGATCCGTGCCGGAGTCAAGCCCGGGCCGGAACTGGGGCAGCTACTCAACTCCGCCCTCGACGCCGTGATCGAAGACAACATCCCCAACGAGCGCGAAGCTCTTTTGGTCCATCTCAACTTGAATTAGCTACCCAGTTTACCTGTGTGTTCCATAACCTGCCGACAATTTTTCGGCAATTTGGAATTTCTTCTTGCGTTGATGTTTTTTGTCCCGTAATATATTTCCTCGCAGCACGGCAGTGCAGATGTCATGTGGCCCGTTCGTCTAGCGGTTTAGGACGCCGCCCTCTCAAGGCGGAGATCACCAGTTCGAATCTGGTACGGGCTACCACGCATCTGATACCCGGACTTCCCATGGAAGGCCGGGTTTTTTATTTTCAAACAACCGTCTGCAATTCCCGTTTGAACCAGAGCTTTGCGTTCTGCTTATGGTCCTTGCGGGTACAATATCCAAGATATTTTGTCTGTTAGAAGGAGTCTCATGACGGAGTCCTCTCAGCATACGTCTAAGCCCCAGGTCGAGGTTGAGGCCTCGGGCGGCGATGACAATAAGAGCGCACGCCGCGGCGCCATCTTTATCGGCGTCGTGCTGGTGGGTTATATCGTCTATCTGGTGGTAACCGGGCAGATGGGGCAGTTCTGGGCCGCTATGTCGAGCGTCCAGGCGTCATGGCTCTTTGTCGCGTGTCTTTGCATGTTCATGTATCTGTTCTTTGGCATTGTGGCCTATGCGATCGCTGTCTGGCTCGACCCCAATTCACCCGTTGGCATTCGCGACCTGATCTCGGTCGAGGCGAGTGGCATCTTCTTTGGCAACCTCACACCTATGATGATGGGCTCGACTCCCGCCCAGATCTACCGCCTGACCAAGGCGGGCCAAAATGTCGGCGAGGCTGGCGCCACGCAGTTCACGCGCTTTATCGTGTACCAGTTTGGCCTCGTTGCCTGGGGCGCTATCCTATTGCTTGCTCGCATGCCGTTTTTTGCCGATTGCTATGGCGATATGACGTTGCTGTGCGTCTTTAGCTTTGGTGGGCACTGCTGCATCTTGCTTGGCATCTTCGCCGTCGCGCTCATGCCTAAGACCGTCACGCGCGTCGCCCACTGCATCATCAATTGGCTTGAGCGCATTGGTGTCTCGGCCACTAAGATCGAGGGATGGCGCACGTTTGTCGATGGCGAGATCTACTCCTTCTCCGAGAAGTTCAAGCTTTCAGCCGGACATTTTTCTTCCATGCTGCTCACCGTGTTTATCACCATGCTGCAGCTCGCGTTTTTCTATCTGGTGCCGTATTTCCTGATGCTTGCCTTTGGCCACCACGAGGTCGACTTTTTCTCGGTCATGGCCGCGAGCGCCTTTGTCCAGCTTCTGAGCTCTGCGGTTCCCTTGCCCGGTGGAACTGGTGGCGCTGAGGGCGGCTTTGCATTGTTCTTGGGTCATTTCTTTGGGTCGGCTTCGACCGCCGGCTATCTGCTGTGGCGCCTCATTACGTTCATTGCGCCGACCATTTTGGCTGCGCCCCTGCTGGGTCTTAAGAGCGCCCACAACGAGAGCATCCATGCGCGCTGGGATCGCGTGATGCGCAAACTCGGCCGCACGTCTCAGACGCCCTCTGCGCCCACTAAGCCGCACCCCACGAATGCTGTTACCGTTGATCCCAAGAAGCACGCTCAGAAGGCTTCTGGGGCCGCTAAGCCGGCTCATAAAGCCTATGTGCGCCAGACAGGCGATGGTATTCGCGTATCTCCGTCGGCACTCAATAAGAAGAAGCGCCCTAAGTCGCAGTAGGACAGTCGTGCGTTCTTCATGATGCGGGGCATATTTATGCTGTATGGGGGATAATCCTCTTACGTAGATTATCTCTCATCTGTTGATGAATGCCCTCTTATCGAAGGGACACGCCCATGGCAACCAGCAAACCGCGTCTTGACCGCCGCATTGTTCGCAGCCGTAATGCCATCCTTTCCGCTTTCGAGCGCCTGCTCATGGAAAAGCCGCTGGCAGACATTACGGTGAGTGCCATCGCACGCGAGGCCAATGTCGACCGCAAAACCTTCTACGTGCACTTTGGCACGGTTGACGGCCTGCTCGATGCCATTGCCGTCGATGTGGTGGAGATGATTGTCGACTCGGTCGAGAAAACGCTTGCTTCCATGGACGGCGACACCAACGAGCGCGCCCTGGGCGCGGCGGCGACCTTCTTTAAAACCGTTAACGAGGCACTGTGCAACAACTTGGTGCTCAATCGTCAGCTGATCGAGAACATTCCGCTCGATGATTTTATGGCTCGTCTTCGTGCACCGCTCGAGCACGAGATTGCCGAGCGCGATCTGCTGCCCCAAGGTCTCAAGGACGAGATGTTCGATTACTATCTGGCGTTTTTGCTGTCCGGTATTATCGGTATCTATCGCACGTGGGCGCTGTCTGACGGATCGGTTCCTATCGAGCGTGTGTCGGAGGTCGCCAACGATCTGACTCTCAATGGTCTGTCGAGTCTGGAATCTCGCTTGGATTAGGCCTAGTTGGGCTCGTCGGCGTGGAAATTCTTGTTCACGAGGTTCTCCGGCGCCTTGTAGACCTCACCGGCGTAGGAGCTGTAGCCTGAGGATCCTTAAAATAAGGCTCTGTTAGACCAGGATTGACATGCCGACCTGCCGGCTAACTCGCCGTCTCCCCGTCGGGCGCCGGCGTCT
>NZ_JBCOTQ010000089.1:0-2934 GCF_040920445.1 Collinsella aerofaciens
GCCCAGGGCCAGCTCCAGATTATTTTTGGCACTGGCACCGTCAATAAGGTCTACGACGAGTTCATTGCGCTCAGCGGCGTCGAGGCTGCCACCAAGGCCGAGGTCAAGGAGGCCGCGGCGCAGCAGCAGAACATCTTTATGCGTGCCATTAAGGTGCTCGGCGACGTCTTTGTCCCCATCATCCCCGCCATCGTGGCTTCGGGCTTGCTGCTGGGCATTATGAGCGCCCTCAACTTTATGGCCTCCAACGGCTTTATCGCGCTCGACACTAATAACTTTATTTATAAGATTGCCGACCTGGTCTCGGGAACGTCCTTTGGCATCCTGCAGATCCTGATCGGCTACTCCGCGGCTAAGGCCTTTGGCGCCAACCCGTATCTGGGCGCTGTCGTCGGCGGTGCGTTCATCAACTCCTCGCTGCAGAGCGCCTACACGGTTGCCTCCGAGGGCGTGCAGACCATGGTCACCGTCATTCCCGGCGTGTACAGTTTTGAGTGGGTTGGCTATCAGGGCCATGTGATTCCGATCGTCATCGCCTGCGCCATCCTCGCCTTCTTGGAGAAGCGTCTCCACAAGGTTGTCCCCGAGATGTTCGACCTCTTTGTAACCCCGCTCGTCTCGGTGTTCGTGACCGTGCTCGTGACGCTCGTTGCCGTCGGCCCCATCTTCGTGTGGGCCGAGAACGCCATCCTCGGTCTGATCCAGGCTCTGCTGACCCTGCCCTTCGGCATCGGTTCCTTTATCGTCGGCCTGTTCTATGCCCCCACGGTCGTTACGGGTATCCACCAGATGTACACCGCCATCGACCTGGGCCAGCTTGCTCAGTACGGCGTGACCTATTGGCTGCCCATCGCCAGCGCCGCCAACATCGCCCAGGGTGGCGCCGCACTCGCCGTTGCCTTTAAGACCCGCGATGCCAAGATCAAGGGCCTGGCGCTTCCTTCGGCCCTGTCCGCCTTCATGGGCATTACCGAGCCCGCCATCTTTGGTGTGAACCTGCGTTTCTTTAAGCCCTTCATCGCCGGCTGCATCGGCGGCGGTTGCGGTGCCCTGGTCTGCGCGCTCACTTCGCTGGCTGCCTCCGGCACGGGCGTTACCGGTATCTTCGGTATCCTGCTGTGCCTGGCCCAGCCCGTGCAGTACGCGATCATGTTTGCGGTCGCCGCGCTGGTTTCCTTTGCCGTCTCGTTTGTCCTGTACAAGGACGAGCCCAAGGCTTCCGAGCAGGCCTAAGAGCTTTTGATTGGGGAACACCCTCGGGCTGTATGCTCGTGGGTGTTCCCCGCATCAGGTGCCGATCTCTGGCGCCTTGTAACTTTCGATCCGTTAGGACTTTGATATGTCTAATGCACTTGGTCGCGACCTTGCAAAGCTGGTCGCCGCTGTTGACGCCGCCGCCTCTGAGTGCGGTCATGGCGCATATGGCCAGCGCTTCCATATTATGCCGCCGGCGGGCTGGCTCAACGACCCCAACGGTCTTTGCCAGGCAGATGGCGTATTTCACGCGTACTTTCAGTATGCCCCGTTTGACGTGAACGGCGGCGTCAAGATGTGGGGCCATGCCACGAGCCGCGACCTTATGAAATGGGAATATGTTGGTGCGCCGCTGCTTCCCGACGAGCCGTTCGACTGCCATGGCGTGTATTCAGGCTCGGCATTGGTCGAGGACGGTCGCATTCGCGTGCTCTATACCGGCAACGTTAAGCTCCCCGATGCTGACGGCGTCTTTGACTATGTCAACTCCGGCCGTCGCGCCGACACCGTGTATGTCGAGAGTGTCGATGGACAGACGTTCAGCCAAAAGCGCGTGGTGCTGGCGTCTGAGGATTATCCCGAGGATTTGACCTGCCACGTGCGTGACCCCAAGGTGTGGCGCGATGATGATGGGCGTTACCACATGGTGCTGGGCGCGCGTCGTCGCGTAGACGGGCCGCATGTCGAGAGCCGTTTTTGTGCGATGCACGGCGAGGGTGCCGGGCGTGATGTGGGCGAGATCCTGGTGTATGGCTCGGCCGATATGCTGAGCTGGGAGCTCGAGAGCCGTGTATCTACGCCCGGTCGCTTTGGATTTATGTGGGAATGCCCCGGCTATATCGAGCTCGATGCGAATGGCAATACCGCTGCATTTTTGTCGTTCTCGCCCCAGGGCCTCGAGGGCGGCCGTTGGGACCGCGGCAACGTATACGCTGCTGGCTACATGCCTGTAACGGGCGACATTGCCGGTGGTTACGGTGCCTATGAGCTGGGCGAGTTCCGCCTGTGGGACGCCGGTTTTGACTTCTATGCGCCGCAGGAGTTCACGGCCGAGGACGGTCGCCACATTCTGATCGGCTGGATGGGCATGCCCGATGAGCCAACCTATGGCAACGCGCCGACGCTGGTGGCGGGCTGGCAGCACTGCATGACGGTGCCGCGTGAGCTTACAGCCGGTGCTGGCGGCGTGGTGCTGCAGCAGCCGGCGCGCGAGATCGAGCGCCATTATGCCTCGGTGCGTGTGGGGGAGGGCTCGTTGGAGGTTGCCGGCGATACCTGCTTTGACGTTGTTGTCGACGGTGTCGACGATGCGTTTACCGCGACCGTTGATGGCGAGCTGAAGCTGGCGTTTGTGCCCGCCAATGGCGAGCTGCCCTCGCGCTTTGAGATGCGATTTACCGATGAGAGCTGCGCTTCTGCCGGTTGCGGTCGTACCGTGCGCTGGGAGCCCGTCGACGAGGTCCGTAACGTGCGCATTGTTGGAGATGTCTCGTCGGTCGAGGTGTTTGTGAACGATGGCGCGCTCGTGTTTTCGACGCGCATCTATCCCGAGACCTATGGCGTGACCGTTGACGCTCCGGGTGCGAGCGTGACCTATCATACGCTCAACATCTAGTCGATTCGTCGCATATCGGCGCTATACTGCAGCCGTTGCCCACGATGCGGGGAACACCCGTATCG
>NZ_JBCOTQ010000090.1:0-2968 GCF_040920445.1 Collinsella aerofaciens
CAAGACGCCGGCGCCCGACGGGGAGACGGCGAGTTAGCCGGCAGGTCGGCATGTCAATCCTGGTCTAACAGAGCCTTTGATAATGGGGGGAACTTTCAGGAAGGCTCTTTACTATGGTCTTGTAGATATTGACTCTGAAAAACTCATCTATCTTTTGAAGGGTTTTAGCCTCGATAAATTATTTGAAGTAAATCCCATCATTGGAGCTAGGGGACACAATTTGTCTGGCGGAGAACTGGCTTCTCTATTACTTTGTAGGGCCTTTCTGAGCAGTTATTCTATTGTTATTTTGGATGAGCCTTGCAACAATTTAGATAATGCTTCGATATCCTTTTTGAAGGTGGTGGTTGCACAGGAGATGAAAGAGCGAATCGTCATCATTGCGGATCATGGACATGGTTTCGAACAATTTGCAGACTATGTAATACAGTTTCAGGAGCCAGAAAAAACTATCTAGCTCCTGAACGTTGCTACGAACTGCTTTTTGCGATTTATTCGAGATGCTCTTCAATCCGAGCCCTCAGAAGGGCAATGGCTGTGGGTATTCCAATTGCGGCGGCTAATTCGGCTTTATCCAAAACCTGTATGCTAAAGCACGATCGTTTAGCACATTGAAGGACGATAACTGAAGATAGCTTCACTTCCCGTTGGCTGAATATATCGTAATCTCCAAATAGGAAGTTACCTTTTATTGAGTAATTCGGTATGTTCGTTACGCACTTCATCTCAAGTCTGTTTAGGCCATAATCAAACACCGCAACTTCCTTGTGTTCGATGATGAGCGCAACCCTGGGCATGTTGCTAAAACCACCGTCGACGACAGTGAAGAGTTTTTCATTTGCATCGTCATAAACGGTATATTTTAGACTCAATAGCTGTCCTAGTGGACCCGTAAACCCATGTCTTTTGATATTGAGGTTATCTCCAGCTGGGTTGATGAGAACTAGATCATGCGGGTAAGGGTTACCCTCAATTGAGATTCGATATTCGTTTGTAGCCGTCTTGCTCGATTTAGGACCAGTAGCCACCACGCGTCATCGCCTCGATCGAATTGGAACCGACTTCTGCTTCGTGCGGAGAATTGCGCAGTATGTTGCAGTACATGCAGCTGCAATAACCGCATGGGCAATTTCTAATAAAATGAATGGCGCTATTTACTGCATGCATGTTAAATGGACGAATACTTCTCATGATTTGCCTCCCATTGTTCAATTGTTTCTGACTGTTCTATTACCTTCTTCACCTCCTCAACACTGTTGAACCCTAGGTTTTCAATCGACGAGTACTCAACGTAAACAGAAAACCTGCTTTCAAGATAAATTAGCAGTCGAACTAAATCTGATGAGGACAAGTTGAATGGCGGGTCGGTCAATTGCTGATTTCTTAGATTTTGGTCAAATTGAGTCAAATCCAAATCTCTAATATCGCTAATCGCTTTTTCGATTTCTGCGTAGATGGTTTCATCTTTACAATATGCTGTCATTTCAGCACCCCAATATCGAAATCAAACAACTCGTTCTCGATTGTTTTGCAGCATAGTAATGATTCTTCTGGATCTAAGCTGGCTGAGAAACAGGGCATTCCTCTTAGTCGAAGTTCTCTTGCTGCTTGAATAGCTTTATCGCTAGATGAATAGCTTATTTGAAATCTATGCGTCTCCAGCCCTTCCGTGGCGTCAAGTACTTCGTTTGTAATTTCAAATTGAACTTTCTCTGCTTGCGTAAGCGTTTCAATTACGGGCATGAGCCCAAGCATTATGTCGTAGTTGGCTATCGTGTATGGGATATTGATAATGGCCAAGTCAGGGCAGAAAGCTCGACATGCAGCAATCGATCCTAATCCGTAATCTCCGAAAATGTGATCGTCGTATTTCATAAGCACATTGGGCGTTTCTAATAGAGCTAGGTCGGATTTATCATTCTCAATGATGAGGTTGATCTGCTCATTCATTTTGATGACGGCGGATTGGCCACCATCAAAACTAAGGGTGTTGCAGCCCCAGATTTCATTTAAAGGATTGAAGCTCAAAGCGCATAGATTGGGATGGTGCTTTCTCATCTCGCTAACGATGCTACTAAACGTAATTGTTGAATCGGCGGGTGTATATAGATTCCCGACAACAATTTTTGGTATCAGGGCTAATTCCTGCATGTCGCTTTTGCTAGACTCAATTTGTTCAGTGGCGAGATGGCTGACAACCTTCTTATTTACAGAATGTGCATAGGTTTCAGCGTGTTTACTAAATTCTATGAGTCCTGCGGCGCTTTCTTTCGTCGATAAAACGACAACCAGGTCTGATTCATCGATTGTCGTTACATAGTTAATTCGATTTTTTATGCCAATTTCTTTGCAATTAACAAGGTTGGCAACATCTGCGCCGTCCGGTAGAATGCCGCACGGTGTTGATACCCGAATATTGTAGCCAATTCCTAGCAATCCAATTAGAAGAGGATAGTCAGCTCTCGTGAAAGATATAAGTCCAATTGTCTTCATGATTTTTATCGCTTGTTCCTTTTAAGAGCCGTTGTAATGGACACTTCGTGTCTATGGAGCTCAAAGCGAAGTATTTTCTGATTAAGTCGATCAAAGGCAATTCGTTTTGAGTTGTCGCATGCTGTTCGCTTGTAATCAGGGCTAATTACTCCTTTGCAATCTGCGCTTTTAATGCATTGAGTGCACAGCTGAAATGCCCAACATTTTTTACATGAATCGCTGGTCAGCTTTGAAACATTGATCATCTTTTCAATTTGACCTAAATCAAATCCTGAATCCAATGTACCGATATACATGTCCTTGGTTGTTTCGCTGACCCTTTCGCAAGGAAGAAGCGCTCCTGCTGTTGTCACAAATAGACGCGTAACTCCTGGCTCGCATGGACCACCGGGTATAGCTTTGGCTCTGTTAGACCAGGATTGACATACATGTGTCCCCACGGTGCCATATCGTTGACCCCGTAGACCGCGATGAT
>NZ_JBCOTQ010000091.1:0-2842 GCF_040920445.1 Collinsella aerofaciens
TGTGGCCCTCAGTGCGTGCAAGACCGCGCGACGTGGCCCAACGACCGTTGCCGTCCATGATGCACGAGATATGGTGCGGAATGTTATTGAGGTCAAGGTCGGAAAAACCGACGCCCGCAGGGGCGTCGGCAAAGTACTCGACCAGTTTATGCTCGTCGTATTGCACCTTAGATCTCCATGACCTCGGCTTCTTTTTCCTTCAGAAGCTCCTCGACCTTGGCGACATACTCATCGGTGTACTTCTGGACCTTGGCCAGCTCGCGACGGACATCGTCCTCGGTGAGCTCCTCATCGCGCTCGAGCTTGTTGTTGAAGTCGCGGCGAATGTTACGGATAGACACCTTGGCCTGCTCGGCGTACTCGCGGCACTCCTTGACGAGCTCGCGA
This sequence comes from Collinsella aerofaciens, assembly GCF_040920445.1. Classification (GTDB taxonomy): domain Bacteria; phylum Actinomycetota; class Coriobacteriia; order Coriobacteriales; family Coriobacteriaceae; genus Collinsella; species Collinsella aerofaciens_BH. The sequence continues at coordinate 388 of NZ_JBCOTQ010000091.1, forward strand.
CGGCGCTCCTCAGTGGGAGCCGGGAACGGAAGACGAACGACGGTGCCATCGGAGTTGGGGGTAATACCCAGATCGGAAGCGCCGATGGCCTTGACGATAGCATTGATGAGTGCCTTGTCCCACGGCTCGATGAGCAGCATGTGGGCCTCGGGGGTCTTGACGGCGGCAACCTGCGTGACCGGCGTGGGAACACCGTAATAATCGACGGTGATGTCGGACAGAATGTTGGCATTGGCGCGGCCGGTACGGACCTTGGAGAAGTTATGCTTGAGGGACTCGAGCGACTTGTCCATATGGGCGGTGATGTTCTCTGCCATGCTTAATCCTCCTGATAGACGAGCGTGCCGACGGGCTCACCCGAAAGCGCGCGCTTGACGGTGTCCTCGCCATCGATGTTGAGGACCAAAATCGGCATACGGTTATCCTGGCACAAAGCCGTAGCCGTGGAATCCATAACCTGCAGGCCGCGGACGAGCACCTCGTGATAGGTAATCTTGTCAAAACGGACGGCATCGGCGCACTTGACGGGATCCTTGTCGTAGATGCCGTCAACCTTGGTGGCTTTAATCAGAATCTCGGCGCCGATCTCGCACGCACGAAGAGCCGCGGCGGTGTCGGTCGTAAAGTACGGATTGCCCGAACCGGCGGCAAAGATAACGACGTTGCCCTTGGAAAGGTGGTTGATGGCGCGACGGCGAATATAGGGCTCGCAGATCTCGTTCATCTGGATAGCGCTCATCACGCGGCAGGGAACATCGTTGTGCTCGAAGGCATCCTGCAGGGCGAGCGCGTTCATAACGGTTGCCAGCATGCCCATGTAGTCGGCCTGAGCACGCTCCATGCCACCGGCAGCGCCGGCCATGCCGCGGAAAATATTGCCGCCGCCGACAACGACGCCGACCTCATGGCCAACGGCGAGCAGCTCCTTGACCTGTTTGGCAAGATGGTCGGTAACCTTGGGGTCGATGCCATACTGGCCGTCGCCCATCAGTGCTTCGCCGGAAAGCTTAAGAAGCACGCGTTTATATCGGATGTCGGACAAAGCGATCCTCCTTTAGATTGAACTCTCAACATTCTATCAAAGGCTCTAAAAAGAGCCATGAAAAAGCAGGCTGTGAGTAAAACCCACAGCCTGCTCATTACCAGCTACAAGAGCTTATTTACTCGCCACGGACCAGACGGTCAAAGGCAACGACGGTAATGGTGTCGCCGAGCTCCTTGGAGACCTGCTCAGCGTACTTCTTGATGGTGAGGGAGCTGTCCTTGATGAACTCCTGCTCGGTGAGCACGGACTGCTTGTAGAACTTCTCCAGACGGCCGACAGCCATCTTCTCCTGAATGGCCTCGGGCTTGCCGGACTCGGCAGCCTGAGCCATGTAGATCTGCTTCTCGTGCTCGACGGTCTCGGCCGGAACCTGATCGCGGGTAGCGCAGATCGGGGCGACGGCAGCAACCTGAAGGGCAACGTCGTGAGCGAAGGTCTTGAAGGACTCAGCCTGAGCGGTCTCAGCCTTCTCGAAGGCGAACTCGACGAGGACGCCGATCTTACCACCCATGTGGATGTAAGAAGCGAGCGCGCCGTTCTCGGCCTTGCGGGCAGCGAAGCGGGAGATCTTCATGTTCTCGCCCATGATGTGAATCATCTCGGTGAGCTCGGAGGAAACGGTCTCCTCGCCCATCGGCTTCTCGAGCAGAGCGTCGACGTCAGCAGGCTCGGTGGTAGCGACAACCTCAGCGACCTTGGAAGCAAAGCCGGTGAACTTGGCGTTGGAGCCAACGAAGTCGGTCTCGCAGGAAAGCTCGAGCAGAGCGCCGGTCTTGCCATCCTCGGAGACGAACGCGGCGACAGCGCCCTCGTTGGTCTCACGGCCAGCCTTCTTGGCAGCCTTGGCAAGGCCGTTCTTACGCAGAACGTCGACAGCGGCGTCCATGTCGCCGTCAGCCTCGACGAGAGCCTTCTTGCACTCCATCATCGGGGAGTCGGTCATCTCGCGGAGCTGCTTGACCATAGCGGCGGTAATCTGGGCCATTGTGGTTCCTTTCAAAGAGATGAAAAAGAATTAACTAAGACTGATTTACTCGGCCTTGGGCTCAGCGGCCATCTCGGCCTCGGAGACCTGCTCCTTGCCGGAGCCAGCGAGGCAGGCGTCAGCCATGAGCTCGCACATAAGGGTGACAGCGGAGATAGCGTCATCGTTGCAGGGGATGCCGTACTCGACCTCGTCGGGATCGGAGTTGGTGTCGATCAGAGCGACGACGGGGATGTTCAGGCGCTGGGCCTCCTTGATGGCGTTCTCCTCGCGCTTGGTGTCGATGACGAAGAGAGCCTGGGGCAGACCCTTCATGTCGCGGGCGCCACCGAGGTTGGTCTGGAGCTTGGTGAGCTCCTTGCCGAGAACAGCCTGCTCCTTCTTGGGGAGCACTGCCATGCGGCCGTCCTCGACCATGGCCTCGA
>NZ_JBCOTQ010000092.1:0-2745 GCF_040920445.1 Collinsella aerofaciens
AGGCTCGGGGACAAACTCCTGCCGTGGGGTGCGTACTGATGGCTATCTATGTGACGGGCGACGTGCACGGCAGGGCCGAGCACGGGTCCAGCCGGTTTGCCTTCAAGAATTGGCCGCTGGGCCGGACTCTGACGCGCGATGACGTGGTGATCGTGGCCGGCGACTTCGGCTTTGTCTGGGATGGATCCAACGCCGAGAAATACTGGCTTGACTGGATCGAGTCGAAGCCGTGGACCACGTGTTTCGTGGACGGCAATCATGAGAACCACCACGCCCTGGCTGAGCTGCCGGTGCGGGAGTGGAACGGCGGGCTCGTCCATGAGGCGCGACCGCACGTGCTGCACCTGATGCGCGGAGAGGTGTTCGATATCGACGGGCTCATAGTCCTTGCCATGGGCGGCGCCACGAGCAACGACAGGCAGTATCGCAAGGAGGGGAGGAGCTGGTGGCCCGAGGAGATGCCGAGCGAGGAAGAGATGTGGCAATGCCGCACCTCGCTCGACCGCGTGGGCTGGAAGGTCGACTACGTGGTGACTCACGAGGCTCCTGCCGACCTGGCAGAGAAGCTGTGCCGGGAGCGCGAACGCGAGTATCTGGACGACCAGCTGCAACGATTCCTTGCCGAGCTCGACGGGCAGCTCGGCTACCGCGCCTGGTTCTTCGGCCACTACCACGGCGACGAATGGCGCGACGACAGGCACCGCCTTATCTACCGAGACATCGTGCCGATCGAAAATGCTGCGCCCGGCTCTAGAAACCCTCTAGAAATGCTCTAGAAGGTTTCTAGAAAATAGACGCTTTGCGGCCTACTCCAATTCAAAGGTCTGGTCGAGGGAGTTTGACCCGGCGCCCATCCCGTCGACTTTCACTTCGATGGGAGACATGTCGTTGAGGTCAAAAATCGACACACCGTCGCATTCGCCTCCCGGCGCAAGCCCTTGCGAAGAGAAGCGGTCTTCCTGCAAATCGGCGGCAAACCCGCGAGATAGCATCTGCTTATTTTGATAAGCCGTGATGTAGCTACCAACAGCGCATGAATCTGCCGATCGGTTGTTAATGGCGTGCCAGCGAACAACGGCAACCTTCCCGCCATCGCCAGCCGAGGAATCATGCACCTCGACGCCGGTGACTGAATACTCCATCTTGCCGTAAACCCCGTCTTCCTGCGCGTTATCAGAATCAGCGACCTGAACTGCCGTCTGACGATCGTCTGCCTGGCTGCACCCAGAGGTCATAACTAGGGCGGCTGCCAGAACACCAGCAGCCCCAAAGTTCCGAGCTAGGTTGATTGCCTTTTTAACAGAGAGATGTTCCATCGACTACTCCAAACTTAATTGTTTTTGAATGCCATCAGCCAAACAGCCAAGCCCCAATGAGCATGACCACTGAAACTGCTGCAAGCGAAGCTCAGACGGCATTTTGACGGGTGATGACACCGCTGATGGTGAGCGCATTTGCGCCGGAACCATCAATGACAGTCCAGACAAGTGCCGTGACCAAAAAGACGACTAGCCCTGCCGTTATCAACTCACGGCGAGACGGCCTTAGCTTGTCGGACATATCTACTCGCCCCTCGCCTGGGCCATGACCTCGACCTTGGCCTCGGCCACGGCCGCCCGCTGCTCGGAGGCGGCGAGGCGGTCCTTGAGGGCGGCGACCTCGGCCATCAGGTCACGCTGGGCGAGGAGGGAGACGTTGAGATCGGCCTGAGCCTTGGCCGCGGCGTCGACCGCGCCCCTCATGCTTTCAATTCGATCGTCTTTTGCGGCTGATTCTGCCAAGAGCTGATTGTTCTCGGAATCGAGCTTCTTGAGCTGCGAGAGGTAATCGGCGACGGTGGCGTGGAGCTCATCGTTCTCAATCTCCAAGCTCGCAGTATCCAGCTCGAATTTCTCTTTGATGGCGGCGACCTGCTCGACGCAATTAGATTTGATGCTCTGAATCTGTTCCATTGCACTTTTCTTGGCAGCGTCGGCGTCCTCGCGGGCAGCACGAGCCTCCATCGCGGCAGCTTCGGCAGCGCCCACGATGATGCGCTTGACCCGCTCGACCGCCTCATCGAGGACGGCCGATGCGTCGAGCGCAGCCTTCACGCCGGGAGTGGCGTTAGGGTGGTAGCCGTCGACCAAGCGGGCGACGGTATCGGCCTGCGAGAGACCAAGGCTCGTGCTGATGTCCTTTATGGCGTCACGGGTCTCCGATGAGACATTCAGACTGGTCATTTTCTTTTCGGACTGGACTTGGTTTTCGGCCATGATGCGGCACTCCAATCAACAACGGGCATGGCTCCGCCATGCCATATGGCTGGGAACAATGCACGGCCGCTGTTGAGTTGTCTTTTTCCTGCGATCGGTGAGTTCTAAAAGGCGTCTCAAGTCATGCGTTCACGCAGGTTTTCGGTTAGAGAAATACCGCACCCTTATATAGTAACGCCGCCGCACTCGGGCCTATTAGGCAAATCGCGAAACGACAGACGGACTTATTTCCTGACGCCCACCAATCCGCGTTCACGAAGGATGCGGTACAGCGTTGATTTGGAGACGCCAGTCGCAGCGCAAATATCGGGAATAGGAGTCTCTCCTCCAAGATAGAGCCTTACTGCGGCATCGGCTTTGACGCCGGCAGTGCGAGGCCTGCCACCCACGTTGCCGCCGTGGCTCCGTTTGACGGCGATACCCTCGGCCTGGCGTTGCCTGATCAGATCTCGCTCAAGTTCCGCGGTGCAAGCATGGGTGCCAAGCACGA
>NZ_JBCOTQ010000093.1:0-2732 GCF_040920445.1 Collinsella aerofaciens
ATCCTGGACACCGCGGGCGATCTCGAGTGCCTGATCGTTTCCGGCTCCGTGCCTCCCAAAGCTACGCCCGACTTCCTGGCTCAGGTCATGGAGCACGCTCAGGCTCGTGGCGCCGACGTCGTCCTGGACCTGTCCTCCGACAAGCTCAAGGAGCTCGCTCACAAGAAGCCGCTGCTCATCAAGCCGAACCATCACGAGATGAAGGCCATCTTCGGCGTGCCGGTCGACACCGACGACGAGGTCCGCGTTGCCATGAAGATGGCTCACGACGCTGGCGTTCAGAACGTGCTGCTCACCCGTGGTAGCCGCGGCGACGCTTACTTCTCCAACGGCGAGGATATTTGGTACGCCAAGCGTGAGTTCAACATCAAGCTGGTTTCTTCTGTCTGCGCCGGCGACTGCACCCTCGCTGCGTTCCTGCACAAGTGGTACAGGGATCGCGACAACGTCGAGGAGGCCATGAAGCTCGCTATGGCCACCGGCGCCAACGTTGCCGAGTCCGTCGGCATCGGCGACTTCGGTCACGTCGACGAGTACAGCAAGCGCGTTGCTGTCCGCAAGCTCGATCGTCAGTAATCGAAACGCGACATATTCGTGCGCATGCGGCGCCCCGGTTTCGGCTGGGGCGCCTTTTTTGTTCCGTTATTGGAGAGAGATGCTCTGCCGTACTTCATCGCTTCCACACCGTTCACCGAGTTGTCCTAGCCTTTTACCGTTGGGTGGAATATACTTTCATTAACACGTTACTTCGTGAAAGGAACATTCATGATTTACACGCTCACTGCAAATCCCGCCATTGACTACAACATCGCCTGCGACGGCCTTGCTGCCAACACCGTCACGCGTACCCGTAACGCCGTCTACACGCCCAACGGCAAGGGTCTCAACGTCTCGTTCACCCTCGATCACTACGGTGTTGACACCACGATCCTGGGCTTTTTCGCCGGCTTCTCGGGCGAGTTTATCGTTAAGGGCGCCGAGGCCCTGGGCGTGCCCGTCAAGCCCGTTTGGACCGACGGCATCACGCGCGTCAACGTGTTCCTCAATGCCGGACCCGACACCGAGTACAACATGGTCAACGCCGGTGCCGCCATCAACGAGGCCAACGAGCAGGAGATGTTTGAGCTCATCGATTCGCTCGATGACATGACCTGTCTGGTCATCAGCGGCTCGCTGCCTCCCAACACTTCCGAGGGCTTCTTGGCCGAGGTCCTGCGCCGCGTCAAGGCCAAGGGGGCCGAGTTCGTCCTCGATATCTCGAGCCATCAGCTGGCAGACCTCATTGCCATGGAGCCGCTGCTGATTAAGCCCAATGACGATGAGCTGCTCGACATCTTTGGCATTAAGGTGAGCGGTGGCGACGACGAGTCCGTCAAGGGCGCGATGGCCGAGCTGCACGCCAAGGGCGCCAAGAACGTGCTGCTGACCCTTGGTGGCGCCGGTGCGTACTTCTCCAACGGCGAGCACATCTGGTTTGCCAATCGCACCTTCGACGTCAAGCTGCTGTCGACGGTGTGCGCCGGCGATTCCTCGCTGGCTGCCTTCCTGTCCGTGTGGCACGACGCCCCCGAGCGAGTCGAGGATGCCCTGCGCCTTTCGATGGCCACCGGCGCCAACGTGGTCGAGTGCCCGGGCCTGGGCGACTTTGCCAAGGTGGACGAATACAAGAAGAACATCGAAGTTCGTCAGGTCTGCTAGCCGCATCGAAAAATCGCTGCCGAACACCCGCTTTGGATCTCCGAGGCGGGTGTTTTTTGTGCACTGAACGCATATGGCGTCTGCTGTCTCGTTTTATGGAATTGACGACGCGATTGCGTGTGCGCGCTTTCTCGTTTCTTGTTAGACTTCTTGAGAACCATCGATTAACGCTCACAAGTGCAGGAGGCCATAGGCATGTGCAATGTTTCGCTCAACGGTACTCAACCGTCCGATGCGTCCCTGTGCGTCCTGCGCGCGCTTGAGGCGGCTGGTCTTGAGGCTTGGTACGTGGGCGGTTGGGTGCGCGACGCCCTGATGGGTTGCCCCAGCCACGATGTTGATATGTGCTGTAGCGGCCTGTGGCAGGAGTCCAAGGTGGCGCTCGAGGCCGCTGGTATCGCGGTCGTGGAGTCGGGCATTAAATTTGGCGGAATCACGGCTATTTCCGATGGCGAGCGTATCGAGGTCACCACGTACCGTCTGGATGGCTTTTACACCGATGGTCGCCATCCCCAGAGTGTGGAGCGTGCCGCCTCGCTCGAGGACGATCTGGCGCGCCGCGACTTTACCGTCAACGCTATGGCCTGGCATCCCGAGCGCGGGCTTGTCGACTGCTACGACGGCCAGGGTGACTTGGAGCGCAAGCTGATTCGCGCTGTCGGCGATCCCAAGCGTCGCTTTAACGAGGACGCCCTGCGCATGTTGCGTGCGGTGCGCTTTGCCTGCCGCCTGGACTTTATGATTGAGCCCGAGACTAAGCGCGCGCTTGCCGAGTGCGCGCCGCTGCTCGACGCCGTGGCGCGCGAGCGTGTGGGTATTGAGCTTGAGGGCATTCTTTCGACCGGTCATGGGGGAGACGCGATGCTCCGCTATCCCGAGCTCATCTGCGCCGCTGTGCCCGAGCTGGCCCCGGCCCGTGGCTTTGACCAGCGTAGCGTCTACCATGCCTTTAACGTCTACGAGCATATCGCCCGTGTGCTGACGGTGGCAGGGGAGCTGGCGCTGTGCGACGGCGTCGCGCCCTCGTCGAGCCT
>NZ_JBCOTQ010000094.1:0-2725 GCF_040920445.1 Collinsella aerofaciens
CCCGACCCGCGGTCACGAGCGGGGGCTCCTATCTTTTTAGTGCCCTCGGATTGGGTCATAGTGTCTGTCGTTGCCAAGGCATCGGCGTTGCCGGACTAGTCATTGGGGACGTTCTTGTTTGACCAGTCGTTTAAGAACGTCCCCAATGACTAGTCAGAAATGAGCGTGGTTAATCTCCCGTTTTTGGCCTGTGTGCGGGCTCAAAGTGGGAGATTATCCACGCTCGTTAGATAGGCGTCCGAAAATCCACGCTCATTCGGTTGGCGCAGGGACAAGCTGCTTTCCGCCATGGTGCCACATGTGAGCCCGGCCTTCTGCGTCAGATTCTAATAACGAGTTTACGGAATAAATAGTTATTAGAGCTGAAAAGGCCGACCTAATGACGAGAAGTCGTTATTAGGTCGGCCGTTAGTCATTTGGGACGTTCTTAAATGACTACTTGAGCCCGGGGAGGCGGGTGTAGGGGAATGAGCGCTCTAGGAATTCGGCACAGCGGGCGTAGTCTTTGGCGAAGTAGCTGCTGTAGAGCGAATCGAGCACGTATTGCACGGCGATGTGGCTGGCGAACTGCGTGATGCGATGCGTCATGCTCTCGTGGTCACTCACCGTAAGGTAGGCGGTAAAACCGGGATGCAGGCGCGCGCAATAAGGCGTGCCGATGACGATGACCGGGACATGCCGACTGCTGAGGATCGGCAAGATGTCCTTGAGGTTTGGGGCAAGGCCGCTGTAGGAGATAACGATTGCCGCATGGTCGGTGCCCGAGGCGAGCGCCGCTCGCACCTGGGCCTCGGCACCGTCGTAGCACGTCGCGCTTTTACCGGCGGAGAGCAGGCGATCGCGAAACATTCCCGCTGGATAGAGGTTGTGCGAGCCCGTGTAGATGTCGACCTGTCGGGCGTTCGCGATAAGCTTGGCGGCGTGGTCGAGCTTCGTGGGGTCGAGCAGCTCCTGCGTTTCGGCCAGCGTGGTCTGGTAGAGCCCCTCCATGCGCTCCATAATCTGCGCAGGCGATGCTCGGCTTATCGACCCGCGATGCAAAGGAGATGCTCGTCCCACGAGCACTACCGGGAAGGGCTCGCGATTCGAGTCTCCACCTTAGCATTTGAACCATTTGGCACTATAATTACCGTAGGCATGCGCACAACGTTGCGCTTAATCAAGAGGAGAAAACGTATGGGTCTGTTTGACATGTTCAAGAAGAAGGCTGAGCCCGCGGCTGCCGCTGCTCCGGCCTCCATCTCTGCTTCTGCTGGCGCCGACGTGCTGTGCTCGCCCGTCAAGGGCAAGGTCATCAAGATGGCCGACGTGCCCGATCCCGTCTTTGGTGGCGAGGTTCTGGGCAAGGGCTGTGCCGTGTGGCCCGAGGACGATCTGGTCTACGCTCCCTGCGACGGTAAGGTGACCGTCACCATGGGTCACGCCGTGGGTCTGCAGTCCGATAGCGGCATCGAGGTTCTGGTGCACGTTGGCGTCGATACCGTCAACATGAACGGTGACGGCTTCGAGGGCTTCGTCAAGGCCGACGACGTTGTGAAGGCCGGCCAGCCCATACTCAAGATCGACCGCGCCAAGATCGCTGCTGCCGGTTACAAGGACTGCGTCGTCGTGGCCGTGTCCAACACCGCCGAGTTCGCCGACGTCGAGCTCGCCGTCGAGGCTGACTCCGCTGTCGCCGCCGGCGATGTCATCGTCAAGGTCGTCCGCAAGTAAACTGCGGCGTCCAAAGGATGTGCAAGGGTGGTCGGGTTTTCCGGCCACCTTTTTTATTGCACCGTGGGGAAGCGTTTTATTGCACGTTGGGCGGGCTTGCAAACCGTTCGGACGCTAAAACGAACCGACCACGCCTTCGCGTTGCCGAGGGTGTTCATAAGTGGATAGTATGGGCTTACTTATTACAACGTGTGCCGCGTCCGGGAAGCGCGGTGCCGCTCATTGGGAGGAACAACATGAAAAAGAAGCTGCTGCTTGCGCCCCTCATGGCCGTCTTGGTTGCATGCGTGGTCGTGCTTTCCGGCTGTGGAGGTCCTTCGGTTGAGGAGCTCATCACCGAGGATCTTACGACGCAGTTTGACGAGGTCAAGAACGGTGGCGACGACTTCCTCTCTGGTCTGGAGGAGGCTTCGGGCGACGAGTTCGAGCAGCTGGGTATCGATCCCAAGGAGTACGCCAAGACCTATCTTGAGGGCTTTGACTACAAGATCGGCGACGTGACGGTCGACGAGGACAAGGGTGTCGCGACCGCCGAGGTCTCTATTACATGCAAATCTATGAACAAGATCGTCGAGGACTTCTCCACCCAGTATCAGGAGAAGGTCGCTGCGCTTGACACGGTTCCTTCCGATGACGAGCTGTACAAGATGGCCGGTCAGGTTATGGTCGATGTGACCAAGGCCACCGAGCCCAGGAAGACCACGGTTATCTTCAAGTACACCTGCAACGACGATGGTGAGTGGTCTGCCGACGACTCCGTCAACTCCGAGATGATGGATGCAATGCTGAGCTAGTTCGTTGCGGCGTTTTACCAAACGCCGCAACTGCTCGACGCTGCAAGCCCGCCAGAGCGGCAATCTGCCTTTCAACTTCGGCGGCATGACCAGAAGGTCAATGCCGCCTCGTTTCAAGGCACCTTGCTCGCCCTGGCGGGCTTTCGCTCATATGACCCAATCCGCTGTCAAGAGCCACAATGGCCCCGCCGACCGCTTGCAATCGGTCGGCGGGGCCT
>NZ_JBCOTQ010000095.1:0-2305 GCF_040920445.1 Collinsella aerofaciens
GTCTTGGCTGGAAAACAGGTCGCGAGCAGGGAAGGGCCGAGCATGTACGGACCGGCGTTGGAATTTGAGGAGATCGGCGAGGAAGTTAAGGATGAGGTTCGGCGGCAAGTGATTGACAAGATCGTCGAGAGAGTCAGGGGCAAGCTCAAGGCCCGTGACGAGCGCGAAGACGATCCGTTTTGGGGTCGCGGGAATCAAGAACACCTTCGTCGAGCTGCGGAAAGGCTGGATTCCGGCGAGGGAGTGGAGCACGGATTGATCGAAGAAGAATGACGCTCTGTTAGAATCAGCAGCGCTGTCGGCAGCCCTTGTGCCGGGCAGAGCACTCCATCCGATGGGAGGTGATGCCCATGACCGATTTCACCGAGTTCGTGAAGTTCCTGACCGCCCTGGTCTCGCTCCTCACGGCCCTTGTCGGCCTTTCCAAGGCACTCAAGCAGGGTTCGAAGCCCAAAAAGAAAGGCCACCGTCGTTAAGACGATGACCTAACTTTCTAACGCAACGGCTCTGCCCAGCTCTCTACAACTTGGGCTGCCGTCGGCACCATTCTACCCGCTTGACATTGCTGTTGTCGATGCGCCGTATCAAGAATCCACGGCAGCGTTCGCGGTTGCAAAACAGCCCAACAAATAGCGGCTATTAGTCAGTTCGGCTGTCCAAAAGGCCTAATAGTTGCTAATAGTGGCTAGTTGGCAACGGATTTGGGCTATTAGTTCTAACAGTGCCTATACTATGACCCCACAAACGAGACACGGTTTTCTGTCCGCACGAGGTTTTAAAGTTTTAGCTGGAACAATCCGGCAGATTGGAGCACAGAACATGAGGTCAGAACGCCTCATGTCGCTCAAAATACGTCTCCTCAACTGCGCAAAGGAGAACGGTTTTTAGCGACAAGGAGACAATGGAATGATCTGGTTTACCAGCGACACCCACTTCGGGCATGAGAACGTGCTGAAGTTCACCGACCGCCCGTGGGAGACGATTTGGCAGATGAACGACGCCATCGTCGACAGCATCAACGGCAGGGTCGCCGTGGATGACGAGCTCTACATCCTGGGGGATTTCTCATTCAAGATGACCGCCCAGGACGCATACGGGCTGCGTAAGCGGATCGCCTGCAAGCGCATCCACCTCGTCCCGGGAAACCATGACAAGGACTGGACCCAGCCGGCGGTCGCGGGCGCGTTCACCGTGGAACCGCCGATCTGCGTGCTCAAGATCGACGGGCAGAAGATCGTCCTGTGCCATTACCCCATGGCCGACTGGCAGGGCATGAGCCATGGATCGTGGCACCTCCACGGGCACATCCACAGCAGCGGCGGCGCGTACAACGAGTTCAACCGCAAGCAGGGGCTCCTGCGCTACGACGTGGGTTGCGATGCCAACGGGCACTCCCCGGTGAGCCTCGACGGGCTGAGGAAATGGTTCGCCGGGGTCGACGAGCCGTGCGGCCGGGTGAAATGGCCCTGGTGGGTCAACGAGACCGGTGACAGGCAGGTCGAACGCGAGCTGGCGGCTTACAAGCGGAAAGAGGCGATCCGATGACGGTCTATGTGACAGGCGACATCCACGGTGGGCTCGACATGCAAAAGCTCCGCGACTGGGAGCTTGGGGATAGCCTTGGCAGCGACGACTATCTGATCATCGCCGGCGACTTTGGCTTTCCGTGGGACTTCTCTGCCGAGGAATGCGCCGATATCGCCTGGATGGAGTCGCGCCCCTACACGGTTCTCTTCGTCGACGGCAACCACGAGCGCTTCGACCACTGGGCGGAGCGCCCCATGGAGCCGTGGCACGGCGGGCTGACGCAGCGCCTGTCGGATACTTCGTCCATTCGGCGCCTGACGCGCGGGGAGGTCTTCGAGCTCGACGGGAAGACGGTCTTCACCATGGGCGGGGCGACGAGCGTCGACAGGGCGTACCGCATCCCGTACAGCTCGTGGTGGCCGCAGGAGCTGCCGGACGAGCGCGATTTCGATGACGCACGGGCAAGGCTCGACGAGGTCGCCTGGAAGGTCGACTGCGTCATCACCCATACCTGCTCGACGCGCATGCTCTCGCCGACGCTCTACCCGGACCCAGGCTGGGAACGCCCGGATGTGGACCGGCTGACCGGATTCCTCGACGAGCTCGAGGATCGTCTGGACTACAAGCGCTGGTATTACGGACATTTTCACCGAGACGGCAATCCGGACGAACGGCACACGGTGCTGTATGACCGGATCGTGAGGCTCGGGGACAAACTCCTGCCGTGGGGTGCGTACTGATGGCTATCTATGTGACGGGCGACGTGCACGGCAGGGCC
>NZ_JBCOTQ010000096.1:0-2323 GCF_040920445.1 Collinsella aerofaciens
CTGCGACGCGGAAATCGCGCGCCGTTGCCGCGCCCCGCAGTGCCCGCTTCCCCCGAGAACAATTATCAGTGCAGGTAAAAGGCCTGTCGATTTTCAAAAAAGGCAGGTATGGTCGGCTCTCTCGAGTTAAACGTAGTAAATAGGTCCTTTTCTTGGCGCGTGGTCAGCTCAATGCTAATCTCCGTGCCGGAACTGGCCCAGTTGTTTGTAAGTTGCGGTGATATAGGGACTGTTTGGCGCTTTGGAGCCTCAAAACAGTCCCTATATCACCGCAACTTGGAAGGGGCGGGCGGTGTCGGATGAGTGGCGCTGGCTGGTTGGGGCGGTTTAGGCCTGTTTGCGGCACTTCCATTGTTTGCGACACCAGCGCATGAGCGCCTTTACGATGGGAATCGTGATGAGGATGATCCATGCAGGATGGGGCTGTCCCAAACAGAGCCACATGTAGAGGAACCAAGCGATGGCGGCTGCTGGATAGACGCATTCAGTGAGCTTTGACAAATGGCGTCGATCGATAAAGTCACCAATCGCGTAGTAGACGGGAACCAAAAAGACGAGGAAAAGCCCCATGCCCCATGTGCCGTAGACAATGCCGAGCACCAGATAGGCGAGAGTGACAAGTGCGGGGAAGGGGAATTTGTTCCATGCACGTCCGACCTTGGTGTGGAAATGCTTGCCATGACGGTCGAGCTTGTCGTGTGCTTCCTTCCAGCTGGAAAACGTCTCGCCGTCGATGGTGACGGTGCCGTCGTCATTGGTACGCACGCTATGTCCATCGTCCTCAAGCGTATCGATATGCACGCCGCCCGGCCCCACATGCACCTCTTCGCCCTTGCGCTCGTTGGTCACATGGATGCCGCTCCAACCAACATGGACTTCCTCGCCTTTATTGGGATCAATGACGTGGATACCGCGCGCGAGGGAAATATCGACAAGTGGTTTGTCACCGCAATCGGCGTGCTCGGCAGAATCCTCAGCCTCGTCAGCCACATCCGCCGTCTCGGTGTCGGCGCTACCGTCCTCCGGGCCGTCGGCATCGTTGGCCGCCTCCCCATATAGCAGCTTGTCCAACGACACGCCATACAGCGCGGCGAGCGCAATGAGGTTATCGGTATCGGGTGAGGACTCGCTGCGCTCCCATTTACTAACAGCCTGGCGGCTTACGCCCAGCTGGGCAGCAAGCGCCTCCTGAGAAAGCCCGGCAGCTTTACGGCGATCGACGAGGCGCTGTGCCATCGCAAGATCCATGGTGGTTCCTTTCGTTTGATGGTCGAATCGAATGAGCCGAGTATGCCGAGAACAACCGGTAGCGACCACCATTTCTAGTTAGAATCTGCTCAAACCCTACCGCAACTACCGGTAGCAACCCCTAACGACCAGCCATTTTAGGACAAATGTCAATGCAAGTAGCAGCCAAGAGCTCCCACTCAGTAAATTGCGGTGGAATAGTTCCTAAATTCAGCCATTTGGGGGTGCGGACAGAAAGTTGGACCGTGAAGCGGTCCGGACTGGAGGTTCGCATGTACAGCAGGGAGAAGGTCGAGCTCTTCCTCCTGGCGACGGAGGACGGCATGGGGCCGACCGCCGCCGCGAAGTTCGCGGGGGTCTCGGTGGGCGCGGCCAAGAAGTGGGCGACGGGCCACCTCCCGCACAGCTACACCGGGGCGCGCTGTAGAATCGTGGCGAGGAAACCGCGCCGGAAGGAGGCCAGCTTGGGCCCCGACAAGTCGATCTACGCCCCGCCCGCGACCGGCCCGCTCGCCGGGCTCAACGAGGACCAGATAGAGAACCTGTGTTAGCGTCAATCTATTTTTCACCAGTTTCGCTAAACAGGCGCACCGTTCGCGCAAAGGCGGTTTCACCGGTTGCGCTAACGTATTTTCACCGATTCCGGTCACGGCTTGACGGGCCCGTCCCTCGGCAGGTCCTTCAGCCTGTAGGACCTGCCGGTTATCTTGACCAGGTGGCAGTGGTGGCACACCCTGTCCGCGATCGCGCTCGCCGCCACGTCGTCCCCGAACACCCTGCCCCAGCCGCTGATCCCCACGTTGGTGGTGATGATCGTCGAGCGCTGCTCGTAGCGCGTCGATATCAGCTGGAACAGCAGGTCCGCGCCCGCGCTGCCGACGTCGAGGTAGCCGAGCTCGTCGATGATCAGCAGCCTCGAGTGGGCGTAGTACTTGAGCCTCTTCTTGAGGATGCCGCGCGACGAGGCGTCCTCCAGGTCCTCGACGAGCCGGGCGCAGTCTGGATTGGCAACACCTATTTGGACGATTCCGGGAGGGACAGCCCCGCCTCCCTGAACTCGACCGGAGACATGTAG
>NZ_JBCOTQ010000097.1:0-2234 GCF_040920445.1 Collinsella aerofaciens
ACGCATCTGGTGAGGTCGTTTTTTCGGCCTTGACCTGCGTGGCGGCACTTTGTGGTGCTTTGGGTGTGCCCTTAAGCAGTGTTTGCATCTACCAGCGCGCGAAACATTTCGACGGTAATTCGTGAAACAAATTGCGGAATTATCGCTCCAACGGGTGCTGCTGCCGCTCAACGCGAGCGGTCAGCTTGGCCCCGCAAACGGCTACTCGCCCTTCATGGCCATACAGATGGCCACCTCCTGCTGGATGCGATCGAGATCGAGCGGCAGCGCAACCGGATGATGCGTCAGACGATGGGATTTCGACATGCAGTTGTTGATGCGCACAACGGAGAGCTTGTTGCCGTGATGCGCAGTCCCGATGATGCCTATGACTACTGCGACTATTTTGCCACGGCTCGTCGGGGCGCCACTGTTCTCGATTTGTGGCTGAGATTTAAAACATCTCGCCTGTTTCAATGCGTTTTTTGGGTTTATAACTGTTCGCTTTTTCGGTTATGTCGCAGTTCACTAGTTCATTCATTACGTTCTTCATATCGTCTGTAAGTCAGTTATGCTGCGGTTACACAGCTCTGTTGTTGCGTTTTGTCGTAATTCAGCAATGGCATAGCCGGAGCTCGCCCGCAAGTGTCGTACGCTGCCGTACAAAACTGCGTTTCGGCCGTCCGCGTACTGCCAAGGCTCTGCCCTAGTACCCGGCGCCTGCGGCGGTTGTTCATATCTGAACTGCGACACAGCCGAACAAAGCAATTGCGACACTACGTAACTGTGTAATTGCTGAACTACGTGATAACGACAAAACTGAAAAACGTAACTGTTGAATTGCAGAACAATGAGCTAACGCCGCGAGTGCCGGGTACTAGGGCAGAGCTCTAGCGTGCGCCGCTTGCGGCGGTACGCTGCCGGGCATTTTGTACGGCAGCGTACGACTCTTGCGGACAGATTTCAGGGCCGAATAGTCCGATGTTCAATAGTTCTGTTATTACATGGTTACATAGTGCGGCTATTCCGCTTTGTCGTTATTGCGTTATGTCGCATTGTCGATATTGCGTAGTTCGGTTTTTCACTTTTTACGCCGTTCACTTATTCATTTGTTACATAGTGCTGCTATTCCGTGGCGTCACTTTTATGCCCACCGCGTGCGTATTCGACGGTGTGGGCAGCGTCTCCGAACACCTCGACTGCTGCCGCCACGAATTGCGGTGTGGTGCGCCTCGGGATATAGAAAGTTTTGTTACCGAACACGATTGCGATCCAGGCGTTACGGTAGATGAATTGATATGCCGCCTCTCTTGAGCGCTTACCGCAGCATTCCTCTGCAATCTCGTCGATCTGCCAGAGATGACCGAAGCCGACGATATATTCGGCGATGTACGCGCTCGTCTTGATTCGTACGCGCCGCGGGCGGCGGTATGGAGCATAGCTGCTTTTCCCGGGGTCCGCTTTAACGGGCACGGAATAGACCTCGGCTCGAGCCTTTTCGGCGACCACGCGCCGCGCATCATCGAGGCTATAACGCTTGCACAGGCGCTCGCCGTCGTCGGTCGAGCACTTCACGGTGATTGACTTGATATGCGGCGCCAGATACTTGTACATCCATGCTCGCGACGCGCCGAACTCCCACCGCAGATCTTCAATACTCAAGAACTCATCCATCTTCTGACCTCGATTTTCTGCCGATAAACGAGAAATCCCGCAAGAGACGCATACTTGTACCCCCATCGTAAATGTGTGTACAAATCTGCCGCCGACCCGGGCGGTTCAGCGCTTGCCAGGGCTCCGCCCTTGGACCGGGGAAGGATACTCGCGCGCCTTGTTATTACGATAACGGACGCAGCGGCAAACCATGAATCGCGCCCCTGAGACGGTGCAAAATGGCCTTGTGAGGCCATTTTGCACGCCAGCTTCGTTCAACGTCAGACATTCAAGATGTCAGACGTTGAACCTGCGTCAAAGACGCAGCTGGGGCTGCTAGTTGCCTACAATCGCTCGCGTTACTCGCTTGTCCCACGCGTAGATGTCCGACAGTGCCGTCAGACATTGTCAAGCCAATGCTTCACAGGGATTTTTACAGAATTCGTATCATTCTCGCTGCCAACCCTCTTGTACATCAAACCCTTAAAGTTCATGAAGGAGCAGAAGCATGTATGTTGATGTATAGGACTCGATCCTATACAAAGATATCGGTATATCTCCATTGCAAGCGCAGTTCCCACGAGACTGTTCGTAAAACAAAT
>NZ_JBCOTQ010000098.1:0-2219 GCF_040920445.1 Collinsella aerofaciens
CGCCTTTAGACGCGAGCCCGGGGCCCGTGGGTTATACCCTAAGAGCAAACCACCCTTTTTAAGGGTGGTTCTGATTTAACATTAATGAATTCGTTACTAAGTAGTGAGCTAACAGTTTCTGATGATTGACCGTTCTGTTTACAAATCAATACAGGAGTCATAGTCATTTCAACTGTAACCTCCCTTGATATCTGTAAGAAACCATAGCTTATTGGCTTATAAGACAATATTTCATGTAATTGTTCAGTGGGACTGTCATACTGAGTTCAGTTAATGATCAAGTAGAAATCTAGCTAATATGTTTAGTTCTATACACGCGTGCTTTGCTTTACTGTACTTATTATTCTTTGCAATCTCTCTATCCGCCGCGGAATGTATAACCGGTGCTCGATCGGCTCCGAGGTTATCAATCGGTGCCGTGTTTGCCTGTGCAAGCACGTACTTTCATTTCCATAATGCCCGGCTTGCTTGTTTTAGCGCGGCGAGTCTTTGCGTCTTTCTGCTATTACTTACGTTTGTTGCATTTAGGCTTTCGGCAAGCAAGATGGCAATTAGGCGATTGCGCCACATATTTATCGCAACCACACTAGTTGGGTTACTCTGGTCAACAGCCAACATATTCGGCTGTCTCAATTCATTTACTAATTTTGATTCTATTAAAACGGCAATTATTCTGGATGCAGTTATCGGACTATATTCGGCTTATATCGGAGCTTATTCATATGTTGAAATAAAAAGCGCCAGCAACCCTTATGTATTTAGTAGAGTCTGTAAGAGCAAGGCGCGCTCTAGCTGCGATCTGAACGAAGATGTTTCCCGTAATACCGTTCTCATTCGCGCCTTGATAACGCCGTCGGCGCTAATAAAGCGAGTTCGCGAGGGCATAACGCCTACGACAGGTGCTTATAAAGTTAACTCCGAAATTGAATTCTTATTACCTAAAGATCTGCAAATTTCAGAATCCGTTACACTCCCCGTCCTGTTCCAAGGGAAATGCGAGTTGATGCGCAATCTTGTTGTGAACTCAAAGGACGGCTATCGTTGCAGAAGGCTTAACGATGCCGAGTTATTAAATAAGCTAACAGAAGAACTAAATAACTACTTTTCAGAATGCCATTACCCTCGCCTAATTGATTCCAAGGTTTTTTGCGCTTATATGCTGCAAACTAGTAGATACCAGACTGACATGCAGTTTAAAGATGACTCTCTTTCATGCATTTGTAAGGCTTTTGGGGTAAATTCAGTTAAAGATTTGGGTGCATTCCAAGATAAGACGGAGAACAACAGACAGGCAGTCTTAACTTTAAAGTCATTGTTGGAATCATACAGATTCGCAAAACCTGTTTGTTATGAGCTAAGTCCATCTGACAATGGTGGATTCATTTCGGCTCCAGTAATTACTGTTGAACGAACCGTTCCTCAAGTTCTACTTAGGGAAAGAGTCGAAACTATATTCGGCAAGGGTTTTCTGCACATCAAGCGACTACTAACCAAAAAGCGCATGCATTATTACTTTGGACTTGGAATGGCAGACTGCTGCGAGAGCTATCACCTGACCTTTCATGGTTTAAAGGACTGTTATTTTATCTGGCCTAAATTTAAACTCAATCGGTCTTGGTCGCGATATATTCTTTGCCGACAAATTGATCGTTAGTAATCGTTATGATCAGCAGTTTTCACGGCTCTACATTCATGAGGGGCGTGGTTTTTCCGGAGCTGCCCTTGAACTGTCTTACGAAAAACGCAGTCATAAGCCCATCGCGGCCTTAGCAATGGCTGCATTTCTATGTCTTATGGTTATGCTGTATATCCATTTCGCGAGCAGCCTGCAGCTTTCCAGTGGCACGGCCGCAGCTGACACGGGCAGCAGTTTTAACACCTCGGACTTATTTAGATTGATAACAATTCTTTCAGTCGGCAATGTTATTTCCATTTGGCAAACAATGGAAGACTATTTCGCCGAAGAATGGTTATGGATGGGAGTCGGCGCCCTTGCCGCTACGACCATTTCGGCGCTCGTATTGGGCTTGCTCCTGTGTATGAATGCTGAATGGATGGGTTTCATTCGATTGCTCTGGGAGCTTCTAATATGTTTGGTGTTTTTTACTTCTGCCGGATCCGCATTTGCCCTGTATGGAAAGATTAGGCTCTGTTAGACCAGGATTGACATGCCGACCTGCCGGCTAACTCGCCGTCTCCCCGTCGGGCGCCGGCGTCTT
>NZ_JBCOTQ010000099.1:0-2149 GCF_040920445.1 Collinsella aerofaciens
GGACTCGATCCTATACAAAGATATCGGTATATCTCCATTGCAAGCGCAGTTCCCACGAGACTGTTCGTAAAACAAATTGATCCCTTTGGCACGGGCATGTGGACTATGTTTTCTTCAGCTTGTTGGAGGAAAGAGAGATAGGATTTCATATCGTTCTTCTTTTCGAGAATAGGCCCAATTTCCCCATCAGCTACTCCAACAGCACAAAATGCACAGGGAATGTCCTTTTCTATACATGCTTCAAGAACTATTGACCTGGGATTGACCCCTTCCCCACAGTCTGCAGCGCAAACAAGCATTGAAGTCCTCGAAGGAACGCAACGCATGAGATCTTCGGCAGAGCGGACGTAAGACGCAACTGGATTAAGCGAAAGATCCGGATAGCGATTGACGAGTGTTTTGGAAACTGCCTCTACTTTTGCTTCTCCTATTTCGTCGGGACCAACAAGAAACTGACGATTTACGTTTGACCTCTCAACTCGATCCCCGTCGATTAATGTAAAATGCCGAACTCCAGCAGCAGCCAAATGCTCCACCACCACCTGCCCTATGCCGCCCATACCAACGATGGCAAGATGAACGGCACCGATTTGCTTAAGTAACGTCAGCGGAGCGTCGGAATAATAAGACAAAAAGCGAGCTGTCCTCGAGCGGGGTGATTCCAGCTCGTATTCTTCAGTTTCTAGAAAACCAAGTTCGTTGAGCCTTAGCAAGAATCGTTGCTCGCGAGATTCAAGGCTCGTCTCATCTATCATATTTTGTTTGGCGAGCTGTTCAAAAAGATTCGTACTCAAATCAGAGATTTTGACCCTCACTCGCGATTTTAATCCTTGCAATATAAGTTCGTTGGAATCTCTCCTGATATAAGCACTATCGTTCCAATAGAACATTTAATATCCTTTCCCTCAAGCCTTCTTCTGGAAAAGTGTTTCGCATGAAGAAGGCGCTGGAGAGTCGTCCGATCGGCAGAAAACACGCAGCCTCGCCAAACAGTTCGACGGCTCTCTCGTTAAACTCCTGGCGCGAAATCATGCCAGAAAAATACCTGCTCAAAACCGATAAATACTTTTGGAGACGCATTCGGTTGCCCAAGCCCGTCAGTAGTGCGAGTTGATAGTAGATAAAAATAGGGTCATAGAAAGTATTCGGAATTAAAAGCAGGTGCACATCCGCCTGATCCGATTGAGGAGAGAAATAATCACTCGACATGAGCTTTGGATAATACCTGCCTGACGATGATAATTGAAGCGCTATTAGTTTTACAATCTTTTTATTGGGGTAGTATTTGTCGCATGAAATTGATAATTTCGCAGTTATCTCTCTTTGTTCATCGGATTTATTCACGCCGTAATCGAAGGAGGGGTCTTTCAGTTTCGGCGACAGAAGTCTTCTGATTGCCTCTGTGTCAACGAGAGAGAGGATGTTCCTACGTCCTTCTTCGTCAGCGAAATAGGGAGAGTGCTTGTTTGAAAAAACGATAAAAGCCTCTATGCCAGATAATCCATGGTGCAGCCGCGCGCTCTTGCAATAGCGCTCAATTAATAAGGGCATGTTTGTATTACAGCTTGCCATGGTTCTTCCGAGAAGAAAACACAAGACGTCAATCCATCTATTCTCGATGCGCTTTATCGTCATAGTCTGAGTGCACGCAGCGCTGCTCAGTTTGACTTCCTGCCTTCCGATTCGCGTAACAGAAAAATCATTGACACAAAAATAGTGAGAAGAGAGGAGATGTAAAAATGGTCCCACCCTTCCTCCGGTCCGGAATGCAATGGACAGCGACTTTGCATGATTGCTTAGCGAATAGCAGTGATCATCAATTACATCTATTCTCAAAAAGAAAGTCTTTAGAAAGCCGCTGCAATTGTGATGGACGTAGTCAAGCTTCCTCCCCAACTCGACAATATGCTCATTATCATGTCGACTTGTAAACCTAATCGTCCTGTCATCATATTCAACTTCGAAAAAAGGGGAATGAGGGCATCCCGATGCATCGAGTATTACTGGAACCCCGGCGATACGCTGAATGATTTGTGACGAATAGTCATGTCCATCAAGAAGGCTCGACGCTTCGGGCAGCTCGTCAATCGATATATCAATTCTTGGAGACATGTATTCCTACCATTTTTAAAGAAACAACGGCGGTAAT
>NZ_JBCOTQ010000100.1:0-1967 GCF_040920445.1 Collinsella aerofaciens
TCAAGGTGCACGCCCCGCGGCTGATCCGGTCCGACCGGGCCGCGCGGCAAGGAGATATATTGCCAGACCGGAGGGGCCCCGGGGGCGGGAATCTGGGCGTACACATTTCCTACACATCTTGTGATCCTCAGCTATATTTGCCAGTAATAAAGAGGGGACCTCGTTTCCGAGATCCCCTCCTCCGTCTAACTATAGAAATAGGCTTTCAAAGCCTTAGGCCAACAACTTGCGACCAGACTCCTCAATCGCGTCAAGTGCGGCATCAGCCTCGGCGGCATCCGCGCCCTTAGCGAAGATGTACAGCTTAATCTTGGGTTCAGTGCCGGAAGGACGAACAATACCCTTGTTGCCGCCCTCAAGATCGAACTCAATGACGTTAGCCTTCGGCAGGCCGTTCACGCAGGTGTTGTAATCCACGACAGCCTCAATCTTGGAACCGGCGAGCTCCGCGGGCGGGTTCTCGCGCAGACCGGCCATGATGCCGGCCATCTTTGCCGCACCCTCAGCGCCCGGATAGCTCAGCGAAATCGTCTTGTTGTGATAGTAGCCATACTTCTCGTACAGCTCGTGCATCGCATCTGCAAGGTTCTTGCCCTGGAGCTTGTAATACTGCGCCATCTGGCAAATCAGGAGAGAAGTGCTCACGGCGTCCTTGTCGCGCACGTGGTCACCGGCCAGATAGCCGTAGCTCTCCTCAAAACCGAAGATAAAGCGATCGACCTCGCCGGCATCGGAAAGAGAAGTAATGATGTCGCCGATGTACTTGAAGCCCGTCAGGCAGCGGCGGAGCTCAAAACCGTACTCGTCGGCCAGAGCGTCGACCATGGCGGAAGAAACGATAGTAGTAACGGCAACCTTCTTAGTGAGGTCCTCACCGCGGGCAGCACGGGTCTTGCAGATATAGTCGAGCAACAGAACGCCCATCTCATTGCCGGTCAGCAGCAGATAGTCATCGCCATTCTTAACGGCAACGCCAACACGGTCGGCGTCGGGATCGGTTGCAAGCAGCAAATCAGGGTGAACCTGCTCGCACAGGTCAATGCCCTTCTGCATGGCCTGACGAATCTCGGGGTTAGGATACGGGCAGGTCGGGAAATCGCCGTTAGGCTCCCTCTGCTCGGGAACAACCGTGACATCGGTGATGCCAGCGCGCTCGAGCACCGTCGTGACGGGAATGAGGCCGGTGCCGTTGAGCGGAGTGTAGACGAGCTTAAGCGGAGCGCCAGCGATCTCCTCGGCAGAAAGGTTGGTCACGCCGCGGGCGAGAACGGCGTCATAATAACGCTCGAGGCACGAGTCATCGATCCATTTGACCAGACCCTGCTCAAGAGCCTCATCGAAGTCCATGGACTTCACACCGGTAAACGTATCGGTCTCGGCGATAGCCTTAGAAATTGCATCGGCAGCCTCGCTGGTGATCTGGCAGCCGTCGGGGCCATAGGCCTTATAGCCGTTATACGGCGCCGGGTTATGGCTAGCGGTCATGCAAATTCCACCGGAGCACTTAAGGTCGCGGACGGCCCAGGAGAGCGTCGGCACGGGAGAAATCTTGGGATACACGAGGGCAGTCACGCCGTTTGCTGCAAGAATGGCAGCCGTCGTCTTAACGAACAGCTCACCTTTATTGCGGCTATCGCGAGCGATGGCGACCGTCGGATGCTCGAAGGTCGCATTGAGGTAGTCAGCGAATCCCTGGGTCGCACGACCGACCGTATAGATATTCATACGGTTAGTGCCCGCACCGATAGTGCCGCGAAGGCCGGCAGTACCGAAGGCGAGATCCTGGAAGAAAGCGTCGGTGATGGCGTCCTCATCACCCTGCTCCTTCATCGTGTTAAGCTCAGCGAGGAGCTCCTCGTCCTTGACATTGGCAATCCAAGTATCAAGCAGCTCATGAACATCTGCCATGTGAGTCCTTCCGTCACAATCAATAAAACGACCCGTGTAAAACAGGACAAGCGCAGCAG
>NZ_JBCOTQ010000101.1:0-1924 GCF_040920445.1 Collinsella aerofaciens
TGGCCTCCTACCTTTCTTTCGGGCCCTTGTCAGGGCCGATTCGTTAGCGCCCCTCCGTGTGAGGCGTTATTGCTGACGACATATTTATATCCAAAATCAGCTCATACTTCCACCTTGCCCCCGAACGGTTTTTTATAGGGGGTGAACGGCATACACATATACTTCACGCATGGCACACTTCATCTTAATAAAGCGTATTTACGTGCTTAAACGCGTTTTAATCCTAAAATCAAATGGAACTAAACTTTGTTAAACCATCCTCAAATTGCATATTTCCAATAAAGCTATGAATAGAATTAGCGGTTCACACCGCGTCTCAACCATTTTCATTTTTATTCAGAAAAAAGTTTGTCCTATTCATTTCTGATAAATAAATTACCGTTTACCAGACGCTTGATACCGTTCACCGGAAACTCAGTATAAGGCCCAGCGGATACCGCCTCGCTTTACGGCCCCATTTGTAACAACTTGACTTCTCGGTATAGAAAAACGGACCCGCTTCCCCTAGGGAAACGGGTCCGTTTTCGATTATCTTCGGCTAATTTGGATAAGGCCCCCGAAGACCATCGGAATCCTAGCGATCGAACTCCGCCAGTGCCTCGCCCAAAAGCCTCAGGCCCTCGCGCAGAACGTCCTCGCTCGCGCAGTAGCCCAGGCGTGCGCCGCAGGGAAGCTCAAAACGGCTACCGGGGACCAGCAGCACTCCCCTCTCGGACAGCAGGCGCCTGCAGAACTCCTCGTCATCCTCGGGAATATCCAGCAGGATAAACGAGGTGGACACGCCCTGCGGGGCCGTCCAGGAAACGCGATGCTGCGTATCGATCCAAGCCTGCGCGATATCGCGGTTGCCAAACACGATCTTGCGATTGCGCTCGAGAATCTTATCCTTGTGCTCAAGCACATAGGTCGCCAGAGCATCGTTGAACACGCCGCCGCAGATCATGGTGTAATCGCGATAGGTACGGATGCGGTTGGACACCTCTTTGTCGGCCAGGACCCAGCCCACGCGGGCCGCAGGTGTCGAATAGGTCTTCGACAACGAGTTGGTGACAATGGCCCTCTCGTACACGTCGACCATCGACATAAAGGACTCAGTGTTTTCGAGCGGCAGATATACCTCGTCGCACAGCACGTAGGCGCCCACCGAGCGGGCGATCTCGGCAATCTGGCCGAGCATATCGGCATCGAGCACCGTACCGATAGGGTTCGATGCGTTATTGATGCAAATGAGCTTGGTGTTGGGGCGAACGAGGCGCTTGAGCTGTTCGATATCGGGTTTCCATCCGAGCTCCTCACAAAGCTCCCAATACTCGACCTCGGCGCCGAGTGTACGCGGGATCTCATAGAGCGGCGCATAGGTGGGCCACTCGGCAATCACATGGTCGCCGGGCTCGACCACGGCCATGATGGCGTTGAGGTTAGCGCCCGTGCAGCCATTGGTCTGCAGAATGTGATCGGGATTGACCTCGTGACGATACAGCTTGGCAACCTCGGCCTTAAACTCCGGCGAACCCTCGATCCAGCCGTAGTTCATCTTCTCGCGATCCAGGCGCTCGTAGAACGTGGCACCATCTTGATCGTCGAGCGCGCGCAGCTCGCCCATGGTAAGCGACGAAATCGTCGACTGGGCGATATCCCACGTAGCGCTCTTCTCCCAAACGTTAAGCCATTCCTCAACGCCGATCGTCTTGATATCCATGGCCAAGCTCCTTACAAAAGCAGTCATCCAATCGTGTTGACGTTCCTCATACAAGAATGGGGCGGTGCGAATACCCGCACCGCCCCAATGGGAGACATCTAATGGCAGCTAGATGTATGTATTAAGACCTGTACGGGTCCTTGAAGACCTTAGAGGTCCTCGCGCCAGAAGGGCATGCTCATGCAGCGCGGGCCGCCGCGGCCGCGGGAGAGCTCGGCGGAGGGC
>NZ_JBCOTQ010000102.1:0-1918 GCF_040920445.1 Collinsella aerofaciens
GAGCAATCGACAGACTGTGCCGCTTCGGCATCGACGGTGGATTCGGCGAGGAGCATCCCGTAAAGGAGTACTAGACCGCTGCATGGCCATGGAAGCCTCATTTATTTGCGAAGAACATCGGATAGCCGCAGGATTGAAATCATCGACCGATAAGTGAGTTCCACTTTTTCGCCCGCAAGCAGTCGTTTCGAGCCAATCTCATCTAGCCCCACAAGCCGAGAAAACAGCGGGCCGCTCATCGTGCCATCGTCAATTGATTCCCTTATGGTCTTCAAAACGTCCGTATCATGAAGCGACGCCGAGCTGTAGGGGGCAACACGAGCGGAACTCTCAATTAGCGACGAGACAAAAGGATGGAGATGCTTTGGACATAGTCCATCAAACACCACATCTCCATTGTCATCCGAGCCGACCAGGCGCCAAGTATAATGATCGACCCAGTCATCTCCGTCATATATGGCGTCCATGAGCAACTTCCCGTCTAGAGAGAGAAACCTATTTGGACATCGGGGCGCAAGACCGCAAGCCATATCGGGCCTGCAGCAGCTCCAACCCAACGCACCACATAGGTTCCCTTTCGTACATGTGTATCAATCTGCCCCGAAATGCCGGTGAATGCAATTCCAGACCCGTTTGTCGGATAGCAATCGACGTATTTTTGTTTTCCGCTCACAACCTTGTATAGATATATCGTTCCAGCAAAAGAGAAGGGATCGTTCGCAATTTTGTCCGGAAGAACTTGCCACCTCAAAATCCCGCTACCAATATGGTCAAGCTTGACCGTTCCGCCGTCCCCCTCAAAAGTGGCAAGGGGATTTACCCCAGACTGAGAGTCGGCATCGCCCTCCTTAGCAGTTATCAGCAGGCTGCCCGTATAAGACTGCTGAGGCTCACCTTCAGGACAGGCAGCCTCGGCCCAAGAAGGGCCACCCAGGCAGAACAGTCCGAGCAGCATCATTACCAACAAAAGAAAACCCTTAGTTCTTTTCATCTATATCCCCAACGTCTCTCGACATTTGTATATCGTGACTATTTTAGATCTATATGGCCAATTCGGGCCCTCACCAGGGCAATTGTTGCAGCTGGGTTTCTTTCCATTGAAATTTCACTTTGGTAAATCCCCGCCCCTAAGCATTAAGCCCGAAGTCCACCGAGTGGGCAAAAGTAAAAGAGGGTCGAATCCGAAGCAGTTCCCAGACAATTGGCGTTCGGCCAGACACTTCGGTTCGGCCCTTTCTTTCCAGGACTCTATAACAGCAAAGCACCTGCTAGATGGGCTTTTTGTGGGTGGGTAATTGTAACAGCTGATTGAACTGCAACGCGCTGGGGCCAATAGGGCGAGGCAAACTAGCGAGGCGTGCCGTCGCGAGTGTAATCGCCACGGTCGACGACGCGGTCGTCCAGCTGCCGCGGCACGGCGCCACCGCCGTGCTCCTGGCCCGCGGCGCGACAGAAGGAGACACTGTTGGGGCCGATGGGCTAAGACCGTTGCCGACCAAGTGCCATTAGCGTCCATTAGCACATGTCAAACCCGTCTGATTCTGTGGGTATAGGGCGGCATTTCGCTGAGGTCGGAAACTCCCGCAACCATTGATTGATTTCGACATGTTCGAAATTCATATTACGCATATGGGTAATCATCATATATAGGATCTCTCAAGTAACCTAAGCAACCGAACCGGGGCAGAAAGGCATACAAACAAGCCGCGACGAACAGCTTCTTCCGCATTTCTTTAGGCAAGCGAAAAGAGGGATGGCATGACAGCCAAGAGCTACGTAAAGATCGTTATTGTTGGCTTTGCACTTTGTCTTGCAATGGTGCTATGTGCATCATTTGCGAAGTATAGGTCCGAGCAGTCGTTTATTGATGGCGCTGAAAACGGTTTTGGCATAGACGGGATGTATGTCAACGATGGCG
>NZ_JBCOTQ010000103.1:0-1677 GCF_040920445.1 Collinsella aerofaciens
TCCGCAAGGAAAAGTAGAAACACTCCCCGATTTAAAACAAATCCCGCGAGAACGAAAAAGGCGGAATAGATGTGCAGCTGCGCAGTGGCATTCTTATTCATTTGGCACTCCTAACGACTATTTTTGTCGGGGTGCTCGCCACTGATTCGAAGCCTGAAATGTTCATAGTCTCAATGAAGAGCTGATAAAGCTTTTGAACAGGGTATCGATAGAATAGGACATCCTGCGCTCTTTCTTCTCGACGAACTATTGCCAGCCGGTCGATTTCGAAACAAGAAACCGCATAATACACACCAGCTTGATCTAGAGTTGCCGTATAGCTTTCTGCAACGGCAAATGCATCACGATCGCGACACATTTCAAAAATATCTTCAATGCTTCTACCATCTCGATGAATCATAAGGTAGGTTGCGAATTTAAAATGGTTTATCAAATCAAAATACGTATCGGCACGCGCGAGCACGTCAAGAATGTCGTAATTTTCATTTCTGACTGTGTACAGATGATTGAAATGAAGAGGTGACAGGCTGTTTGGGTCAATTCCGGCAGCAAGTAAATCTAAGTAATACTGAGATTCTTTTACGATGATATAATCCTCTTTATTCACCCCTTGAGCAACATCAGTAAGAGGCTCTGGGCTCATATAGGAAAAGTCAACGTTTGACATAAAACTGGTCGACGCGACTTCTTGAGCAAGGGCAAGGGTGTCGAGTACTTCGGAATATGTTTCTTCTGGAAAACCGATGATAAAATTGGTTTCGAATCTCATGCCAGAGGAAATGATGGATTTTACGGTAGGAATTACTTTTTTAAGATTCAAGTTTTTCCGGCAGATTCGCTGTATTCTTTGCGAGCCAGTTTCCAAGCCAACAAATACAGAGATACATCCGGTTGCCTTAAGTAGGCCAATGATCTCGGGAGTTATCGTATCGATTCGTCCCTCACAGTTGTATTTGAAATCATAATTCATTGCATATTTTTTGACTGCAAATTCAAAGAAGTACTTGTGCGATGCTAAGAAGTTATCATGATTATAGTTAATTGAAGAAAGAGCGCCGGTTTTTGCCATGCAATCGTAGACACGCTGCGAGGTTTCGAGCAGTTTGTCGACATTAAGAAATCGCGCTTTCTGACCGAGAAGCACTCTGGATGAGCAATAGTAGCAATTAAACGGGCAACCTCTACCTGCCTCAATGTTGACCACGTTCATGCCGTATGAATTGGAGTAGTCGAGTTCCGGAAGGTTGTTAATGTCGTATTCAATCAACTCGCATAATCCAGAATCCCCGGTTTTAGAAATCGAATTTTTAGGTAAATCGCCCTGAGCGCCGCAAGCAATATATTCGAGTAGAAGCGGGAGGGTTTCTTCCCCATCAAAGATCGATAGAAAGTCAACCTCGGGACAATCCTGAAAAACCATTTCTCGAAGTGAAGTGATCTGGGGACCACCAAATATGATAACCGATTCGGGATGCGCCCGTTTAATAATCTTCGCTATCATGATGCCCCAGATATAAGAGGCGTTCATGATCGAAACACCAAAAACATGGGAGTCGATTGCTTTTATTTCGTCAGAGAACCACCGATAGATTTCTTTTGAAAAGGCTCTGTTAGACCAGGATTGACATGCCGACCTGCCGGCTAACTCGCCGTCTCCCCGTCGGGCGCCGGCGTCTT
>NZ_JBCOTQ010000105.1:0-1303 GCF_040920445.1 Collinsella aerofaciens
TGTCGGCCTAATCCGCGGTCTTTCATGCAGCAGGGGCTCTCAATGTTTTTATGTCCTGCTCATATCGTCTCTGCCGGGCGGCGAAAGAGCGCGCCCAACGACCAGCCGTTTAAGAGCGCCCCCGATACATAGTCGTCGGAACCTGGTCGTCTGTTGATAAAAAAGAAACCGCTAACGGACAAAATGGCGCCTTTTGCGGATTAGTCGCTGTGCCGGAAAAAAAATTGTCAGAACCAGGCGATAATTAAATTGCCGCAGCTGTCGTTACATATGACACGTGACAGGAGGACATGATGAAAAAAATGCCCAAGTTGTTGTTAGCAATGGTTGTCCTATTTTTCGCCACCGGATTTATTTTATTGCCCTCCGCAAATGCTTCTGAGTATTTGACGCCCGCCGACGCATGCTTCGATTTGAATGATGGACCGAAACAAGAACGTACTATCGAGCTGCCAGATGGCTCTACAGGTGTTTTTGGGATAGAGAAAGAGCAAGCTGATGTTGCCCCGATTTGGGACGGCTACTACAACGCTACTGATGGGAATTGGAAGGTTTACTTCTATACTGGAGTGCTCGATGCTGAGTACTGGATATCAATCAAGAACTACAACATTACATCGTGGTGGGGCCATAAGGCATCTTCCGTTGGTGCTTCCTTATCGAATTTCAGTAAGAGTTTTTCTTCCAAACGAACAAAGTGGAGCTTTCTTTTTACCGGTGTAGGCGGTATGGCGTCTGCGACTTATACTCTTGGAGCTGAAATAAATGGCTCTCGACTGCATACATATCTAGCGTGATTCAATATGGGCGTGTTGGGTAAGATCAACATTGGCGGAGAGGTTTCCCTCTTGGCTATAGTTCTGGTTGAGGTCGGAATCACCGCTGCGGTGATCTATCTCGTTTACAAGTTGATAAAGGCTCTCAAAAAGGTTATTGAACGAACCAAACAAGAGTAGGCGGTCAGCCCACTCGATTTCGAACCCATTTCAGCGGGTGCCATCCTCTCTGTCTGCTTCTCTGTGGGCGGAGAGGATTTTTCTATGACTGAGACCGCATCAGCGCCAAATCCACGCCAATCCTCGACCCGTCACCTGGGGACGTTCCTTTCCAGCCGGTGCTTGGGGAGACTCCTTGCCACCCGGTCGTCGTGGATGTTCTTAAACGACTAGCGATCGGGGACAGCCCTTGCCGATTGGCCGGTTTGCCGTCCGGGCTGGCAAGGACTGTCCTTTTAATATGAGCAGGACATTGTCAAGAGGCAAAATCGGGCCTGGCCCCAACGATATGGGGTCAGGCCCCCTCC
>NZ_JBCOTQ010000106.1:0-1272 GCF_040920445.1 Collinsella aerofaciens
GGCGATACCCTCGGCCTGGCGTTGCCTGATCAGATCTCGCTCAAGTTCCGCGGTGCAAGCATGGGTGCCAAGCACGAAGCGCCCGAATGCGGTATCTAGATCCACGGGCTGTTTCAGGGACGTGAGCTTCACGCCGAGGTTTCGAAACATAAGGTCATAGTTGAGCAGCTGCCTGGTCGATCTGGTCAAGCGCTCCCAGGATTCGACCACCACCTCGTCGCCCGCCCGCATCTTCTTGAACAGGCGCTTCTGCTGCGTCCGGTCGCCGTCCTGGGCACCCGTGACCTTGTCCTTGTAGATATGGCCATAGGCCACGCCAGCGTTCACCAGAGCCTCGATCTGGCGGTCCAACCTCTGGTCTTTCGTGCTCACGCGAGCATATCCGTAACGTGTCATTTCAGCCTCCTGCCTCGTATTTGATTTTCCCATGGGAATTGACGTGGAGGTTTTGACACTGGGTTTTGGCACTCGACGTTCACAGCATCGAGGGTTCGATTTTCGAGTGCCCAGAGGCATACCTTTTGAGACTGTTTAATTTGAACAATAACAGAGGTGTACCAGTTAACCGGGGTAGTCGCAGATTCGGTTAGAATTGATGTCACGGCGCATTCCGTGCGCGGGCGGCCGACGATTTGATCGGAGGTCACCATATGCTGAAATTCCTTAACGCGCTGGCCGCTCTTGCAACGGTCGGCACGTTCATCATCGCGTTTTTAAACTCGTATGAGGTTCGGATTAAGGTCCGTAGGCGTACGCGCGGTGCGGACAGTGGACGGCATTTGCGCCACAAGCGCAAATAAGAATGCCCGGGGGTCGGAGCCCGGGCATTTAACAAAGACTGAAAACTAGGCCGCCCGCGCTCCATGTTGCTTACACGGGATGCGTCGTTTTCTGTTGTCATTCTACCCTCTTTGGGCAGATAAAACCACCGTACGCTTGGGTTCTCATGCGAGTTCATCCATCGTCCATGCGGCGTAATCGCAACAGTGGGAGCCGTCCAGGACAGCTCATCTTACAATCGAATGAATTGCAGCTGCCGAATTGATCTCCATAAACATGACGCGGCTGTAGAATGAAGCAGGGTCGAAACGAAGCAGTTCCCGGACAATTGGCGTCCGGCCAGACACTTCGGTTCGGCCCTTTCTCATGCGCATTTCTAGAAACGCCTAGTACGGATACAGGTCTGGACTAGGTCCACTCATCGCCAGCGACATGTATTCCGAAATGATTGCGAATCGCTTTTGATGCGGTGCCTGACGGCACCTATGATCC
>NZ_JBCOTQ010000107.1:0-1142 GCF_040920445.1 Collinsella aerofaciens
GGTGAAAAGCACCCCGGGAGGGGAGTGAAACAGTACCTGAAACCGTGCGCCCACGAGCAGTCGGAGCACCTTTATGGTGTGACGGCGTGCCTTTTGTAGAATGAGCCAGCGAGTCGCTGGCGCGGGGCGAGGTTAACCGAAAGGGAGCCGGAGCGAAAGCGAGCCTTAACAGGGCGACTTGAGTCCCGCGCCGCGGACGCGAAGCCGGGTGAGCTATCCGTGGGCAGGCTGAAGCGGGGGTAAGACCCCGTGGAGGGCCGAACGCACGTCGGTTGAAAACGGCGGCGATGACCTGCGGATAGGGGTGAAAGGCCAATCAAACCCGGAGATATCTCGTTCTCCCCGAAATAGCTTTAGGGCTAGCGTCGCGCGTTCACCGCCGGAGGTAGAGCACCGGATGGACGAGGGGGCTTCGCCGCCTACCGAATCCAACCGAACTCCGAATGCCGGCGGCCCAGAG
Organism: Collinsella aerofaciens; assembly: GCF_040920445.1. Lineage (GTDB taxonomy): Bacteria > Actinomycetota > Coriobacteriia > Coriobacteriales > Coriobacteriaceae > Collinsella > Collinsella aerofaciens_BH. Next base: position 461 of record NZ_JBCOTQ010000107.1, read on the forward strand.
CGCGGCAGTCAGAGCATGTGGGCTAAGCTGTGTGCTCGAGAGGGAAACAGCCCGGACCGCCCGCTAAGGTCCCCAAGTTCCAGCCGAGTGGCAAAGGATGTGCGTCCGCCCAGACAACCAGGATGTTGGCTTAGAAGCAGCCATCCATTCAAAGAGTGCGTAACAGCTCACTGGTCGAGTGGACATGCGCCGACAATACACGGGGCTAAGCTGGACACCGAAGCGGCGGGATTTTAATTCATTAGAATCGGTAGGGGAGCTTCCCATGGGCGGAGAAGCCGGAGGGCGACCGACGGTGGAGCGCATGGGAGTGAGAATGCTGGCATGAGTAGCGAGAGACGAGAGAGTAACTCGTCCGCCGTGAACCCGAGGTTTCCTGGGCAAGGCTAATCCTCCCAGGGTCAGTCGGGGGCTAAGGCGAGGCCGGTAGGCGTAGCCGACGCGCAGCAGGCAGACATTCCTGCACCGCGCACGCGGCGCTACGACCGACGGGGCGACGGATGGGGGTGGCTCGGCGGGGTTCTGGACGTCCCCGTGATGGAGCGCGGCCCGCGGACCAGGGAAATCCGGTCCGCAGAAGGGCGAGGCTCCGGACGAAGCGACTGAGCGAAGCGAGTGAGCCCGAGGTCCCTAGAAAAACCCCTAGGCAGGCGCGTGCGCGCCCGTACCGCAAACCGACACA
>NZ_JBCOTQ010000108.1:0-1030 GCF_040920445.1 Collinsella aerofaciens
TGCTCGACCACGGTCCCCACCGGCTGGGTCGGCAGCTCCTCGGGCTGCGCCGGCGATGTCTCCCACTGCCCCTCGCACCAGCTGTCGGCGCCGGTGCCGACGGCGTGGGCGACGAGCTCGCGGGAGAGGTCGTCGCTGTATATGTGCACCACGCGCCCCTCCCGGTTCACCCTGCACTCGCGGCGGACGTACCAGTAGGGCACGCCGTAGCGGTGCCCCTCGAAGCTCACGAAGCCGTCGAAGGAGATCTTCCGGCGCGGGCACAGGTACCGCTCGACCTCGGCCGTGACCTCGAGCGGCCTGGTGTTCGCCGAGCACGCCGCCTCGTGCTCGCGCATCGGGACGCATGCCGCCGCGCGCCGCCAGCGGCCTCCCTGCTCGGCGCACCAGAGGGCGGCCTCCCGGTTGAGGGCGTCAAGGTCGGTGAAGGACCTTCCCGCGAGGAAGTTCCCCTTCACGAAGCGGACGAGCCTCTCCACCTTGCCCTTCGTATAGGGGTGGCGCGGCCTGCACAGCCTGGTGCGGAAGCCGACGACGCCCATGAACTCGGCGTAGTCGGCCTGCCAGACGGGCCGGCCGTCGGCATCGCGGCGGACGACCACGCTCTTCATGTTGTCGGTGAGCACGGTCGCGGGCACGCCCAGCGCCGAGAACGCGTGCAGCATCCCGATGAGGAGGTTCTCCTGGCGCGCGTTCGGGAAGAACTCGACGTGGGCGCCCCCGCAATGGTGGCAGACCATGGCGAAGCAGGCGATCCGCGCCCGCTCCCCGCCGGGGCGCTCGACCGCGACGAAGCCCCAGTCCATCTGGTAGGCCTCTCCGGGCGCCGTCCTGAAGCGCTGGCCGCGGCAGCCCTGCGGGGCCGCCTGCCGCCTCTTCGCGGGCACGAGGTCCCGGTGCGCGGCGATGTAGGTCTTCACCGTGGTGAGGCCGCCGGCGTAGCCCTGGCCGAGCAGCCGCTCGAATATCACCTGCGAGTTGGTGACGCCCTTCCGCAGGAGGTCGTCCACCAGGCCGGTGTGGCCGGCGA
>NZ_JBCOTQ010000109.1:0-951 GCF_040920445.1 Collinsella aerofaciens
GCCTCTAGGGGAAAGCGCGTCCCGTTCTGGACGTAAATTCCGGGATGAGCTTTCCGGTTGGCGGGCATGCGCACTATCCCGGCTGGCGGGCATATGCGCTAATCCTCAAGCTGCGCCCATTCGTGCGGATCGTAGACCTTTACGTGCTTGTTGGGCTTGCCGCTCCAGTACTCCTCGTCCATAAAGGGCAGATATGCCTGAACGCCGGGGCAGATAAAGGGAATCCGCTGCTGTTGCAGTCGCTCGCGCTGGCGCTGCTCCAGATGCGCCTCGGATATGACGGTCGGCATGCCGGACAGCTCGACGAGGCTTGCCTGGATTCGCTTAAGGTCGGGGAGTCCCGCGTGCCATGACATCCGCATGATCAAAAAGGATGCACGGCGGTATTTTGCCTGCACCACAGTAATGGCGGGGCGCAGTGTGGGATGGATTTTGTCCCGTTCGGGCCAAAGGTCGGCAGTGATCTCGAGGCCCAGGGTCTCCCATAGGTAATCAAGCTCTTCGTCCATGGCGCCTCATATCTACGCGATCATTGATACTTCGATTGTGTTGCCTGGCGCTATCGTTTTCACGGTAGAATCTGCCAACGGTTGACGGCTACCGCTCGCGGCGTTTTGCCCTTCGCGTACAGCGGTTGGCTTCACAGGTCCTTCACGGGTTGGACTAAATTAGGCCAATTTGACTGAATTTCAAAAAAGTCAAAATTGGGGCTTGCGTCACGGCGAGACTTCCCGTATATTTCTTTCTTGCGCAAAGGCACAGCCGAGCGCAGCGATGCAGTCATTGGGATGTCGTCTAATGGCAGGACAGCGGATTCTGGTTCCGTCAATGGGGGTTCGACTCCCTCCATCCCAGCCATTGCATTTGCTACATATGGCCCGTTCGTCTAGCGGTTTAGGACGCCGCCCTCTCAAGGCGGAGATCACCAGTTCGAATCTGGTACGGGCTACC
>NZ_JBCOTQ010000110.1:0-1021 GCF_040920445.1 Collinsella aerofaciens
GTGCTCATGCTGCCCCTGCGCGAGTGCGCGAGGCGCTGCCGCGTCTGCCTCAAGACCGCCTACACCATGCGCCACAGGCTGATCGAGTGCCTCTCGGCCTACTCCCCCTCGTTCAGGGTCGGGCGGGGCTGCGGCTGCGAGCTCGACGAGACCTACTTTCCCGAGTCGTTCAAGGGCAACCACGCGAAGGGGTCGTTCACGATGCCGCGTCCCTCCCGGCGCCGCGGCAGGCAGGTGCACAGGCGCGGCCTCTCGCTCGAGCGGATCTGCGTCATGACCGGCGTGAACGACTCGAACGAGACGTTCCTCGAGGTCACGGGGCGGGGCGCCCTTTCGAGGGAGCGCGCCATGGACGCGCTGAGGGGCCGCATCGCGTCCGGCTCCGTCGTCGCGACCGACAGGGCGGCAGCCTACGTCGGCGTCCTCGCGGAACTCGGGGTCGCCGCGCACGCGGCCTACGACCCCAAGGACCGCTCCGGGGGCACCATCAACCGGGTCAACACCGTCCACTCGCTCCTCGGCGCCTTCATGGAGCCGTTCAGGGGCGTGTCAACGAAGCACCTCGGCGCCTACCTCGCCTGGTTCAGGTGGTGCCGGACCTTCATGGCGACCGACCCCGGCACCGCCGAGCGCACGGTCGCGCGACAGCTCGCGAACGGGACCTGCGGGAGCCGCATCCGCGACATGTTCAACGTGGAGCCGCCCTACATGGACTACTGGGCCGCGCCCGCCGCATAGAGGCGGTAGAATGGTCGCACCGCGATACACGAGGAGGGGTGAGGCCATGCCGTCGAACATGCCGGCCACGACGATCCGCATCGACCCGGAGGTCAAGAAGGAGGCCACGGCCATCCTGGACGAGCTCGGCCTGTCCATGTCCACCGCCGTCAACGCGTTCCTCAGGGCGCTCGTCCGGGAGGGCGGGATGCCGTTCGAGATGAGGGTCAAGACGCCGGCGCCCGACGGGGAGACGGCGAGTTAGCCGGCAGGTCGGCATGTCAATCCTGGTCTAACAGAGCCT
>NZ_JBCOTQ010000111.1:0-925 GCF_040920445.1 Collinsella aerofaciens
ATTCGGCACTGGGGCATAACGCCGTGCTCGGGCTCCTGCCGCTGGCCGTGTTCTCGCCTATCGAGGCCACGGGTTACGTAGGATGCTTCCCGACAGAATTCATCGGCTCCGGTTCGGGCAGCGCATCGATGCTTGCCGTGGCCCTGGCATACGTCGCGGTCCTTTTCGCGGTCGGCGCCGTTGCGGCACGTTCGCCCAAACAGGCTGGACCCGCGAAAAAGCACCATGGGCTCGAGCTCCTGGACGCGAGCGTGGGATACGGAAGCACGACGATACTTTCAATCGGGTCGCTTTTCCTGAGCCCGGGAACGGCGGCGGGGCTCGTCGCTCCCAACGGCTCGGGGAAAACCACCCTTCTTGAAGCGCTGTCGGGCCAATTTCCCACCCGCATCCGCTCGGGAAGCCTGGCGGCAGACGGAATCTGCCAACGTCAATCAGCCGAATTCGCAGAACTCGTCTACCTGAGCTCTTCGGGCAGCGCGGATCTCTATCCCACGCTATCGGCCATCGAGCACCTTGCTTTCGTTAGGGAGGCGTGGAAATCGGCCACCGACATCGACTCGCTCTGCAGCTCCCTCGGAATCTCCCCATATCTCGACAAGCCGACCCGTAAACTCTCGACGGGAATGAGGCAGCAGGTAAAGCTTGCCATGGCGATATCGACCGATTGCCCGTACCTCATCCTCGATGAACCGCTGAACGGCCTCGATCCGGGAAAGCGGAAAACCTCCTGCGACGCGATGCGCAGCGAGGTGGCGCGGGGACGAAGCGTGCTCATTTCAAGCCATCTGCTCGACGACCTGGCAGACCTCACCAACTCGTTCTACTTCATCGAGGCCGGCACGCTCGTGGAAAAGACCGAGTCGTCCTCGCAGACGCTCAAGCAGGAATACCTCGATACATACGAGCGAGGTGAATGACATGA